>JASFPO010000033.1:0-17553 GCA_050115935.1 Candidatus Bathyarchaeota archaeon
GGAGAAGAAAATTGAAAAGTATAGCTAGTGCAGAGAGGATAAGCTAGTCTAGACATCTTAGACAGTAGTATTTTCCTCGAGTCGGTTCTGTCTTTTCCCCCAAGGGCACACCTTTATACATACTCCGCAAATCCTTACTCCATAACGAGGATTGCTTGCGATTTCTAATAGCCTGCGATTGCAAGCTTGAACGTCCAAGGCTTCTTGTCGTGATGGCGCGCTTTTCTGAGATGGTGTTTCTCTGATAGCATTTATCGGACAAGCCTTTATACATGCCATGCAATCTCCGCAAAGGTTCTTCATAGACTTGTCTGGATTTAGAGGCACCGTGGTCAAAACAGAAACTAGACGTATTCTTGGTCCGAAGTTCTCATTTATAACCAGCAGACTTTTTCCTTGCCAACCCAAACCTGCTAAAACAGCGATTGCCTTGTGGGAAACAGCTCCCAACAGTCTTTCCTCATCTGAAACATGGGCTGCAGGAACGGGCAAGGCATAATATCCTTCAGTTTGACAAAAATTTGCAGCACGAAGGGCAACGTTGTCCAACATGATGTTGACTGTTCTATAGTGATGCACGTAAGCCTCCGTCGGATCTTCTGCTGTTATGCCGTCGACAACTGCGTTGGATAGACGCATTGCTATCGAAACAGCATAGGGAAACTTGCGTAGCAGATGCTCAGAAAATTCATATTGATCGCGATATAGACTTAGATCTGCTATTCCAACTAGGTCTGCGCCAAGATTTGTGACAAAAGCCTTTAATCTCTTAGTTTTCTCAACTACGTCTTTGCTCATTGTTTCTGGAGTCATTGGGGATTTTTAAGGGAGGAAAGCTTTTAACACTTCGCTCAGTTGATTCTTAGCAAAACCTAAGCAGTAAGTTGTAATGTGTACGTGAGGGCTTTGAGATGATGGAGTTCCTGTTGCCGGTATTTGGGTTTCTGATCGGAACAGTTGCATCTATGATTGGTATTGGGGGCGGAGTTTTCATAGTGCCTTTACTGGATTTATCATATGATTTCTCTCCTGCTCAAGCTGTTGGCACTAGTCTGGCAACTATCATATTCACTTCGGTAGCCTCAACTTTGAATTATTCAAGGCAAAAGCGAATATACTACAAGACTGGTCTAATCTTGGCAACAACAACAGTTCCCGGAGCCTTCGTAGGCGCATACCTTACTTCAATTATGGAACCGCGGCTGTTAGGTTTGGTTTTTGGGTTCTTCCTGCTTTTCGTTGCTCTACGTATGATCTTCAAAATAAGCTTCTTTAGAACGAAACACTCGAATGGGGACAAGACTATGCACGACATACCTGTGTACTCTGAGAGTTCTTTGTTCGAATTCAAAATGAAAATTCTGTCAGGAGTAGTTTTAGGCTTCTTCGGCGGGCTTTCATCTGGATTATTAGGCATCGGTGGAGGTTCACTCATGGTACCAATAATGACGTTGGCCATGAACATACCTATACACATCGCAGTTGCGACATCCATGTTCACCATGATGTTCACCTCTGCATCAGGCATCATACAACACTTCTCGTTAGGTAACATACATTTCGATTATGCACTTCTACTAGTTCTGGGAACAATCTTTGGTGCTCAACTAGGCGCTTACACCTCAAAAAAAATCTCCAGCCGAAACCTTCGCAGAATCTTCGGATTGATCCTAATCCTTATCAGCACACGGATGATTCTAAAGTACATTTGACCTGATTCACTTTGATAAAGTGAGTTCAATGACGTTTTCTATCGTGGCAAGATGCCCAAAAACACTAGCTCTAGGAGTTTGCGTCTCCACAGCTGTTCCAGCTGTTGGAAGTGCGGTTCCTCATGTAAAAGCCAAAGTTGGAGCCATAGCAACTCAAGGTCAAACGAATGTTCTTTATGGCATAAATGGCTTGAGGCTTCTGGATATAGGCTTTTCTCCTGAAACTGCGCTCGAAGCTATGCTCAAGGAAGATGTAAACCGTGAAAGAAGACAGATTGCCATCATTGACAAGGATGGAAGAGCAGCCGCGTTTTCTGGAAAGGAAACTCTTGAATGGAAGGGGCACCTTGTTGGAAAAGACTTCGTGGTTGCTGGTAACGCGTTGGTTGGAGTTCAAGTGATTGAAGCTATGGCTCAGACTTTCAGGAATTCAGAAGACGACCTTGCAGAAAGATTACTCAAAGCCCTAGAATCTGGACAAAAAGCAGGCGGAGACAAAAGAGGAGAGATATCTGCCGCGTTACTTGTAGTTGACAAATATCCTTTGCCAACGCGTCCCTTCGCAGACCTTAGAGTGGATGAACATCCAAATCCTGTTGTCGAACTGAGGAGAATTTGGGAAGTTTATAGGCGGCTGTGTATCGGCAGGAGATGCAGAAAAACCGCTGACAACAAGTAGGTGAGGAAAAATCGTCTAAGGACAACTCACTTCAATGAAATATGTGCAAGCTTGGATCAAAACAGCATTTGGTGAGGTATCTCTCGTTTTTCAAACGCCTCAGCAAGTTCTTTTTTCTTCTGCTTGAAGAAGTTGTGGGTCATTGCATATTCTAATCCATGCTTTCTGTATACCCAATCTGCATGATGATAATTCATTTTGTCGATCAGCACATGGTCTACTTTTCCGCTCAGTTGTGTTACTAGACCTTCCGTTTTGGGAAGTAGTGGAGCTATCATCGCGAAGGTTTTTATGCCAACGGAATGCAGTTTCTCCAAGGTTTCGATTCTTTGCTTGATTGATGGTGAATTTGGTTCAAAGGCCTCCTTGATGTTCTCGTCTGCGGTCGTAATTGTAAGTCCGACTTCAATGTCGTTGAATTGTCTTAGTAGTTTCAGATCTCGCTTTACGAGTGGAGACTTTGTTTGGATTGTGATTGGCCATCCGTGTTTTGATAGGATTTCAAGGCATCCTCTCGTTAGTTCATATTTTCTTTCAATTGGCTGGTAGGGATCACATACTCCGCTTATCCAGACTCTACCTGGTTGTTTTTTCTCCATTTCCCGTTGGAGTAATCTTGTTGCATTGATTTTCACATCTACGAATTGACCCCATTCTTCTTTGTGACCCGTGAATCTTTTCATGAATCTCGCATAGCAGTAGGTGCAGCCGTGCTCACAACCTACGTAAGGATTGATCGTGTAGTCTAAGACTTTGGATTTAGACAAGATGCTCTTTGCATAGACTTCTCTGACTTTCATGGAAATCACAGGTGGCTGCTTGTTTCTGAGTTCCTACGCTGTAATAGATTGGGAGAGATCTTACTTCAGCTTTCCCTTATCTTGGAAACCTATTAAGTCAGAAGTTCATTTTGTTTAGTTAGTGATATTCGAGTGACTGTGCATGAGGTTTTGTGACAAGTGTGGTTCCTATATGCAGAAAACGAAGGATGGGTTTGTATGTCGAAAGTGTGGGACTTTGATCCCGGCTGATGCTGGAATGCAAACAGAAGACATAAAGAAGAGAGACCATTCTAGTTTGGTCTTTGTGGTTGATCGTTCGGAAGATGAATACGTGAAGATTTCTCAGGTATGCCCAGAATGTGGGAATGGAGAAGCGTTTCGGTGGCTCTCTCGAGTTTCTGGTGAACATGCAGGTGTTGGAAGAGAAAGAACGGTGAAACACTTCAGGTGCACAAGATGTTCACATTCTTGGAGTAAGACTTCCTAGTTTAATCGAACATGAGGGGAAGCATGTCAAAAGTGAACGTAAAGGTCTATTCTGATGGTGCCTCAAGAGGCAATCCTGGAATTTCGGCGATAGCCTTTATGATCTTGGCTGAAGATGGTCGATTAATGAAGAAGTATTCTAGATATGTTGGAATTCGAACCAACAATCAAGCTGAGTATGAAGCTTTGATATCTGCTCTTGAATCTGCCTCTACTTTGACAGATAAAGAAGTAACATGCTACTTGGACAGTGAGCTTGTTGTCAAGCATCTTAACGGCGAATATCAAGTTCGAAATTCTAGACTGAAGGTCTTATGGGTCAAAGTGCAAGAACTCAAACAGAAGTTCCAGAGAGTAACATTCAGGAATGTTGCACGAACAGACATGCACATTAAACATGTAGACCAGCTAGCTAATCAAGCATTAGAGAGAGCCAAGCCCAACCTATAAACTGCGCGCGCACGAGGAATTCTGGATTGAAATCCGTACGTGAGCTGGATCAAGTGACTGGAGAAGCTTGTCGCTGGATGTAGTTGTGCACAACAGAAATCCGCGAAGATTTATTAGTAGCTCGGACTTAAATTTATAGTGAATATTAATACATAATACATATGGCTATTAGGGAGTGCGTTGATGGGGAAAGAATCAAGAAAGATCCCACTTGTCAGCGGTTTGATAGGTCGTGATGCTAGGTCCATTCACGGTCAAATGGAGGTTTCTCTCATCGATTATAACACCCTCTGCATCTCCATATGGCGAGAAGCCTATTGTGGTCTTTCGAATGTCAGCTTTTCAATAAGAGACACTGATTTGCAAGATATTATAGATCTCTTAATTGAAGCCAAGAACAAGGCTGACTCTTACTGGCTTGCAAAAGTCGCCGTGGAAAGTCAAAGAAAGAAGATTGAGACAGTGACGAGGAGCACCGTGGAGTAACCAGGAGTACCCTAACAAGGACTTCATGTAACCTTGAAAGCAATGTGAGAAGGCAAGAGAATGAAAGGTATGGAAATCTTCCTAGTGTTTTTCGCTTTCTTCACATTAACAACGTTAGTGGTTCCTGCTCCGTTGTTTCCAGGAAACATGATTCAATCATTGTTCTCGTCGCTAAGCATTCCAGCTTCTTTTTATTCTCCACTGCTAGATGCACTGACGAATGGCGCGTCCTACGGCTTCGTCATTTGGATGGCTTTTGTCTTGGTGGGTCGGAAGCTCGAAGAATCTGAGGCAATGATTGATGCAAGCACATCTGTTTCCTCCACTCAAGTAGACAACACGCCTTGCCCGGTGCATTTGGGCTACTTGAGAAGGCTTCAACCAGGGAGTTCCATTCCAGAAGAATGTTATATCTGTCCTCGAAATGAACATTGTCTGAATAGCTGAAGTCTTCTTTTTCACAAGTCATACCATTCTGTTACACATGCAAAACAAGACCTCAGAATTCGAAAGCCTTGAAGAATTCTAGAGCCCAGATAAGCAACCTGTAAGTTACATCTTCACTCAGAACTTCAAACCCCAGATGCTGGAATACGCTTAAGGAGTCCTTATTGCTTGTATAGACATATGCAAGAACAGTAGTCATGCCCTGAGCTACCATCCATTCAAGTCCCTCAAGTATCAAAGAAGACCCGATTCCTTCTCTTCTTTCCTCTTGCAGAACTCCAACAATTTCAATAGTGCCCTCTTTGACTCCGTTTTTTTTGGTTATAATCAGGGTCAATGTAACTAGAGAGTACTCCAATGATTCTGCAATCTGATTCCCTTTCAGCAACAAAACATCCAGATTGTACCCCCGGAAAAGACAGAAATGTATCGAAGGCCTCAGGGGTCATCACGACTTCTTCATTTGCTTGATTCCATACTTGTAGAAACTCCATCTTATCATCGGGAAACTCTGGTGATCTAACGGTATAGCCAGTTGGCAATGGCGCACTAGGCAAGTCTTCTCGCAAGTCGTATGCTAATTCAAACCGTTCGTTGCATATTGAGAATCCTAATCCATCATAAAATCTCCTTGATCCTTGACAAGCAGCAGGCACTTCTGTTTGAACTTCCTTCACATTACGACGTCTTAGATATTCGCAGACTTCTTTTACAAGTTTCTTTCCAATTCCCATTCGACGATATTCCGGTAAGACACTCAACTTAAGAGATCCGTACCGCACAGTCTCGGCAGAATGTTCTGGGTCAATGTATCCATACGCTTCTCCAACCAACTCATCCTCTCTAAACGCAAGAAAATGACCCTTTTCATCATAATTTGGATCCCCAAAGTAAATTAATTCGACTTGCTCGGGCGTGAATTTCCTCTGTCTTGGGCGGTCTGCTCTTGCCCTGTTGATCATTGAGGTAAAAGCTTCCAACTGACTACGTCTCATGTGTTCGATTCTCAAATCCTTTCCTCATGTCTAGCCTCGTGGAGCGCTCTAATCATCAGCTGATGCTGACTTTATTTCTAAGTATCTGAAAGATAATGGTTTGACCATTGTAGCTTTTAGGGATACAAGGAAGCTTTCTATATCCCGCAGGTAACCTGACCATTTCCCTCTAAACTCCGATATAAACTGATAATAATCCGTGTAGTCCCTATGCAGAGAAAGCATCATGCAATTTTTGCCATCTAATCCGTCGCCAGCAGCTCCGAGTATGATTTTCGGATTCTCTAAAGCCCATTTATGAGCGGTTTCAGAGAGTTTTCGAAACGGTTCTCCGGTCTTTTCATCGTATCGGATGATGTTCATGAATGTGAAAGCCATGATTTCATATCCAAGCTTTGGAAGGTCGGGTATTACCGTATATTCCTGTACGTATCCTGTTCTCTCTAGCTTCTTTCTAGTCCTTGTTACTGTTGGCTGAGACATCCCAAGAATCTTCGCTAGGTCTCTGTCGCTTCTTTTTGAGTTGTTCATCAGTTCTCGAAGGAGTTCCATCATTCTTTCTTTTGACATGGGCTGAATTATTGATTCAGATTTAATATAAGATTTTCGCTTAAATGTAATCTGTTGTGACTTATTTATGCATAACCCTTATTACAGTGGATTCTACTAGAAGATTCTTCTGTAATTGAGAGTATGTACATGGAAGATGAAACTAAGCGTAGGGACCGTCACGACATTATTGTTGAAATACTGAAGACAGCGAAAAACGGCAAAATAAAGACCCACATCATGTATAAGGCCAAATTAAGCTATGCTCAAGTCAGTGAGTATCTGCCTCTGTTAGTCACGAAAGGTTTCCTAGAGCCCTTCACTGTGAAACGAAGGAAGATTCGCAAAAGATTGTATCGAACCACGGAAAAAGGAATCAAACTGCTGGAAAATTTCGAGTCCATCTCGAGACTATGGGCTTAACCCGATTTCGCTATTGGCAATAGAGGACCAATGAAGAAAAGGACTTCTGCTGTCGCTGTTTTGGTATTACCTAATCAAGCGTGTACTCTTTGCGCGGACCAGATTTCAGGAAACGTTGAGAGCGTACAAATAATTGTGAAACAACCATGAATTAAACCATGATGTGGTCATGCACTCTCTGTGAGCTTTCTAATGCAATAGTTTTCTCTTCCATCTTGGCTCAATCTGGGTATGGTCATGGTGAATCGGGCTCCTTTTCCATGTTTTCCCGTTTCTCGGATGGTCCAACCGTAGACTTTGCATATTTCTCGTACTAGCCATAGTCCATAGCCTGTACCCTTTCCATAACCCTTCTGGAAAATCCTCTCCTTCTCACCCTTTGATATTCCTATGCCATCATCTTCATAGACTAGTTTCATCGCTTGCTCACTAGTTTCTTCACAGAACATTCGAATTTGAGTGACCTTTTCACCATACTTCAGCGAGTTGTCAATAAGGTTGTAGAAAAGCTGTTGAATCAGCGAATCCGACAAGACTGTTAATCCATGGCATTCGTTGAGAACTTTTACGCCATGCAAATCAGAGAACAGCGATACTGCTGCATCAATAGCTCTTTTTGTATCGATGTGAGCTAATTCCTCAATACCCAACATCTCATAATCTCTTGCAAAATCAAGGATTCTTTCGACTTCTCCACAAGTTGACTCAAGGCTCTGTATGAGCTTTGAAGTCTCAGGGTTGTCACTCAATTCTTGTTTGGCCAAGAAGAAGTTGTTTCTTGCCACTTGTAGTCTATTGCGAATGTCATGGCGAGTTAGTTCCGTAACGACTCGCAGTTTTTCATTAAGAGCTTCTGTTTCTCTTATGGCTTCCTTCAACGACTTTTCCG
The DNA here is from genome assembly GCA_050115935.1 of Candidatus Bathyarchaeota archaeon. GTDB lineage: Archaea > Thermoproteota > Bathyarchaeia > Bathyarchaeales > Bathyarchaeaceae. The sequence goes on from JASFPO010000033.1 coordinate 7,899, forward strand.
ATTTCTCTAATTCAGTAATATCCTTCATGATGCCTTGTAGCCCAATTGGAACTCTATGCTTCCTGATCAGTCTAGCATCAGTTTCCACCCATCTCAATCCTCCATCTTTGCGTTTAAACAGAAATTTCATCACTGTGGAAGGCTTTCCCATCATTGATCTCCCTACTAGTTTGGCTGCCAGTTTGAGATTCTCTCCGGACATCACGCCTTGTTTGCGGGCGAAGTTCAGCCAGTTCTTTCCGAGGATTTCATCTCGTGAATATCCCGTAATCTCTTCGAATTCCTTGTTCACATAGGTCAGGTTGCCTCTGATGTCTATGTTACTTATTCCGATGGGGGTATCTTCCAGCAGAGCCCTGTATCTTTCCTTTGACTTCCTCAACTCCTCTTCTGCTTTCCTGCGTTCTGTTATGTCGTCAAGAATCACCTGTATACCGACGACTTTGTTGTCCAGAATTATGGGATTTCCTCTATATTCTGCGATTCGCTTTCCTTTCGGAGTATTCACTTCGGTCTCGCCTTTCACGGCTTTTCCTCTTGCTATCCATGAAATTTCCTTGAGTAGCCTCGGCCAGTGTTTCTTGGGAACAAACTTGAGCATCTTATTTCCAATGATTTCTTCTTTTCTGAAGCCATATTCTACTGCAGCCTTGTTGACGGAGGTCACGTTTCCTTTCACGTCCGACATGAGGGTGACGTCTCTTGCGTTCTCGAAAAGATTCCTATACCTTTCTTCTGACTCTCTCAATGCTTCTTCTGTCTGACTGCGTTCGGTGATATCTCGCGTTGTTGCTACCAAACCTATGGGATTACCTGAAGAGTCTCTAACGACACTTGAAGAAAGTTCCGCAAAGAATTCACGTCCATCTTTGGTTAATGCAGTATATTCTATGTTTTTTGCTGAACCTTGCTCCAAGATTTTCTTCGTGTTTTCTATCGCTCTTTCGCGGTCTTTTTTTGCGACGAACTCAAAACCGTTTTTGCCAATCAACTCCTCTCTTGATGAAAACCCAAGTAGATCCAATGTTGCCAGATTGCATTCAACTATTTTTCCATCCAAGCCAATGACTGTAATCGCATCTGGAGATGAAGCCAGTATGGCTCTTAGCTTCTCCTCTTTTTGCCATATTTTCACAACTGCCTCTTTTCTTTCTACAGTTTGCCGTATGCCGTGTGCAAGTTCACAATAAGCTGTTTCCGGGTCACCGACCTTGTTGAAGTATCTGTCCGCACCGAGGTTCAACGCTCTAATGGCAACTTCCTCTCTACCTCTTCCCGTGAAAATGATGAATGGAATGTTGTTCCCACTGTCTCTCAGCTGTTTCAGAAACTGCAGACCGTCTATTCTGGGCATTAGGTAGTCAGATACTATTACATCGTATTCTTTATCTTTCATTTTTTGCATGGCTTCTCCAACAGACGAGGCGATCTCCACTTTGAAGTTGCCTTGCAATTCTAGGATTGGTTTCGCAGCCCTCAGGAATCCTACTTCATCGTCCACATGCAAAACCTGAATAGACGCTTTCCTTTGCAGGTCTATAATACCTCTTCTGGGATGCTCGACACTTGATTGAGTCATCTAATCTGCTTCCCCTGATCATTTCATACTTGAACCGTAAGCATTCTCTAACGTTGCGTCAAGAGTTTTCATTATTCATGAACTTCATAATTGAATTACAGATCTCTCTTATTCAGATTCTGAACACCCAAATAAAGAATTATGCTATATTCGGAATCGGAATATGAATAGCAAAAATGGGTTTCAATAATTATGAGGTTTCTTGCATCCTCAAGTCGTTTAGGAGACAATATTGTTACCTTGATTTCTTCCACAAGCCGTCAACAACCCATCTTCCTAAACTTGTCTATAAGAAACGTTAATTAGTTAGAGTCAAGTTAACTAGTCTTTTCAAAATGTCGTGGTGCACTCTGAATCAAGTCTGGAGACTGTGCTCAAGTTGAAGGTTACTTTATTGACTGGCAGAACCTTACGTCAAGGACAGGGCAAAGAACAGGGGAAACTCTCTGAATTGTACTCCAAAAGCGTGGCAATCTGCGAAATGGACCCCGACGACATGAAACGTCTAGGACTAAGGGAAAGCCAAAACGTTAGAGTTGCCACAGACACTGGCGCAGTGGTTTTGAAAGCTGCAAAATCTCTGAGAGCGCCACATCCCGGCGTCATCTTTGTTCCCTATGGTCCTTGGATAAACGTAATCATGAACTATCAGACGCATGGAACCGGCATGCCATCGTTCAAGGGCGTTGAGGCGGAAGTTGAGCCAGCACCTACAGAACCTGTGTTAAGCCTGCCAGAACTACTCAAACAGCACTTTAAGAAGGAGTGACGATGCCAATAATCTCAAACGTAACTTGTCCCGTTTGCGGTTCACTTTGCGATGACATAGAAATTCTCGTGGAAAACAACAAGATAGTCAAGGTCAAGAACGCCTGTGGTTTAGGTGAATCAAAATTCTTGAACTACAATGGGCATCGCCTCAAGAAACCGCTTATCCGGAAAAATGGCGAATTAATGGAAACCTCAATCGAGGAGGCAGTTAAAAGGAGCGCTGAAATCCTAGCTGATGCCGCCTATCCCATTCTTTACGGTTGGAGCAATACAAGCTGTGAAGCCATACGTGTTGGACTGGAACTCGCCGAAGAGGTGGGCGGAGTCATCGACAATACAACAACAGTCTGTCATGGTCCTTCCGTGCTCAGCGTTCAAGATGTCGGCTATTCCACATGCACGTTGGGTCACGTGAGACATAGAGCTGACCTCGTTATCTATTGGGGATGCAACCCTTGGAGCGCCCATCCTCGTCACATTGAACGGTATACGGCTTTCACCAAAGGCAGATTTCAAGAAAGCATATGGTATCGCTACTTGGGACATCTGAGCACCTATCGAGCTACACAGCGCCTCCAGAGAGCGTTGAAGCTTTCTTCTCCGCGGAAAGCACCTGGTCCCGCTGAGGTTGAACATGGATTGCCTCCAGAGCTCTTTAGGAAGGAGAGGAAGATGATTGTCGTGGATGTGCGCCGCACTCGAACCGCTGACGTGGCTGACTATTTTCTGAGGGTTGAGCCAAACAAGGACTATGAGGTTGTGGAAGCCCTTCGTGCTATTGTCAAGAATGAAGAGATTGATGTAAACCGGGTTGCTGGCGTACCTGTGGAAACTCTTGAGGAACTCGCTGACATTATGATGGGATGCAAGTTTGGGATTCTCTTCTTCGGCGTCGGATTGACAATGAGCCGCGGCAAACTGCGCAATATCGACACAGCCATTTCTCTGATTCGCGATCTGAACCGCTACACGAAGTTTTTGATCATGCCGATGCGAGGTCACTTCAACGTCACTGGAGCTAACGTTGTTTCCACTTGGCAGACAGGCTATCCTTATGCCGTTGATTTTTCACGTGGCTATCCCCGATATAACCCAGGTGAGACCTCAGTTGTCGACATACTTGCCCGCGACGACTCAGATGCCAGTCTGGTTATTGCTTCTGATCCAGTTGCTCACTTTCCTAAAATGCCAGCTGGAAATCTTGTCAAGAATCCATTGATAGTCATTGACCCTGAAACGACAGCCACCTCGTTGATGGCAGATGTTGTTTTCCCAGGCGCGTTTGTGGGCATAGAAGCTGAAGGAACGGCCTACCGAATGGATCACGTTCCACTGCCGTTGAAAAAGGTCGTAGAACCGCCTAGTGGTTGCCTTTCAGATGTGCAGATACTGCAAAGAATTCTGGCTGAAGTGAAAAAGATCCGAAAGGAAAGAGCGGAGGTGTCATAGATGGCGGAACTCCTTATCAGAAACGGATTCGTTTACGACCCACTTAACAAAATCGATGGAGAAGTAATGGACATCGCCATAAGAGATGGAAAAATCGTTGAGAAAGTTGAAGGAAAAGAAGCCAAAATTGTTGATGCTTCCGGAATGATTGTGATGCCTGGAGGCGTTGACATTCACTCTCATATCGCAGGAGCCAAAGTTAACGCTGGCAGAATGCTGCGTCCAGAGGATCATTTTAAGGATGTGGAAGTGAAGACGGAGAAGACACGGTCAGGCGTGGGACGTTCTATTCCCTCCACCTTTACTACAGGCTACAGGTATGCTCGGATGGGCTACACAACTGTTTTTGAACCTGCTCAGGCGCCTTTAAAGGCTAGACATACTCATGAAGAGTTGAATGACACGCCGATCATCGACAAAGCTGCGTATCCTCTTTTAGGCGATTCTTGGTTTGTTCTCGAATGTTTGGCGAAGAACGCAATTGAAGAATGTGCCGCTTATGTTGCATGGACAATGAGGGCTACAAAAGGCTACGTCATAAAAATAGTCAATCCCGGTGGTCTTGAAGCATGGAGCTTCGGCGGAAACATGCGAAACATAGATGATACTGTTCCACATTTTAGCATCACTCCACGAGAAATAGTTCAAGGACTATGCAAGGTGAACGATCTTCTTCACATGCCACACACAATTCATGTTCACACCAATAACCTTGGAAAACCAGGCAACTACGTTACAACACTGGAAACAATGAAATGCGTGGAGAACCTAACGCATGGAGACAAGCCGGCTATTCATATTACTCACTGTCAATTCAGCGCTTTTAAAGGACACGATTGGCATTCCTTTGCATCTGGAGCAGAAGAGATCGCAAAATATGTGAACAATCATAACCACGTAACGACAGACATGGGGCAATTGGTGTTCACAGACACCACGACCATGACAGCGGACGGTCCATTTCAGTTCATTCTTTATCAACTCACTGGTAACAAATGGATCAATGGAGATGTTGAAACTGAAACCAGCACGGGTATAGTGCCATTTGCCTATAAGCGTAAAAGCTACGTGCATGCCACTCAGTGGTCGATAGGGCTTGAACTGGCCCTGTTGATTAAGGACCCGTGGAAAATCTTTTTGACAACTGACCATCCTAATGCTGGTCCGTTTATCTGTTATCCAAGGATTATCTCTTGGTTGATGAGCCGTGCAGCAAGAGAAAGGGTCATGAAGAAGATGAACAAGCGAGCGAGAGAGAAAAGCCTGCTTTCGACAATTGACCGTGAATACACCTTCTATGAGACGGCAATTGCTACAAGGGCTGGCCAAGCAAAAGCCTTGGGCTTGAAGCATAAGGGACATCTAGGTGTAGGAGCAGACGCAGACATTGCAGTTTACAACACAAATCCAACAAGTATGGACCCGTCCAAAGATTATAAGTTGATTCGCAAAGCCTTCAAACATGCGGCCTACACTGTGAAAGGCGGAGAAATCGTTGTCAAGAACGGTGAAATCGTGAAGTCTGTTGAAGGAAGAACTTTCTGGGTGGATGTGGAGACTTCGCCCTCTGCAAACGAGTTCGTGCCAAGACTGAAGCAGGTTTTTGAAGATTACTACACCGTGCAATACGAAAACTACATTGTGCCCGAGGATTTTCTTGCATGTTCGGTGCCAATAAAGGTGAAGGCTGAGATTTGAGGTTGCACGCACGCAGCTAAGTTTTGGCTCAGCTATGTCTTGGTTTGAGTTGCTTCACCTAAGCGACCTTGCAATGCCCCGGAAGGTAACTCTGGAAATCTCTTCTTCACTTTCTGTTCTGCAACAGTAGCTGCTTCGTTCAAGATTTTCTGGGAGTCGTCGCTTGCAGTCTGGAAGTCTATGTTCATACCGGTGGTCTGGCCAGCGTCCACAACTATTCCGCTGAGCAGATTTCCAATGTTCCCCAGTTCCCTTTCGGCTTCTGGAAAGATTGCCGTCATATTGTTCCTGACACTACGCATCACTCCAACTGTTGGAGCGAGTGTGCTAACGACATCGCCAAGCTCTGAGACTGTGCTTAACCTGAGAATTATCTGTTCCAGGGCGAGTCTAGCGTGCATTATCATCTGTTCCATTTTTCGCAATTGAGCCAGCTCAGTGGCGAAAACTTGGGCACGCGTCGTATCATGTTTTGAGTAAGCGTCAACTATTTTTGCGAATATGAATTTGTCGCGTTGTGAGAAGCGATCAGTTGCCTTGTCCAGTTTTTGAATTTGAATGTTGATGCGCTTGATAGCGTAATCTAGGCGTGGTTTCAATTGACCTGGAGGACGAACGCCTTCTTTGATCCTCGTGATCAAAGATCGTTTGTCTGTTCCCTTTTCCCATTTTCCGGCAAATCTTGCAGACAATCCTGAATCCTCACAAATAGAGGATTGCCCAAGACGTATTACCCCATTGCTAACATGCAGAAGACATTCATATATATCGCTGACAACAAGTAGCTGCTTTGTCTTCATTCGGGGATTTAGACTTTGCATATAAACAGGGATGGGGCGTAGTTGCGCTAATAAACAGTTTAGTGTAAGTAAGTACATGATTTAATCGCGCATTATGCGCGCAAAGCAATTTGCAACAGTCGCAATATTAACACAATGAACAATTAGGTTTCTAACCTGTTGCAAAAGAAAAAAAAGAAAGCGAGTCAGGGTAGCCTAAAGATTAGTGCGCGCGCGAGAATTGAATCTACGTGGAGATGTCGTAGAGTTGCATACAATAGCCGAGCAATTTGACGTTTCAGACGAAGCTTTGAGAAAGAAACTGGAAAGCATCAAAGTGGACAACTACGCCTTGGCTGGAGACTTGTTCATCAGCACGAAAAAACTACATGAAATAGAGTCGAAAATCGCTTCCCTAGCAAAGCCCTCTCTTTCACAAGCGATACGTTTGATAGAAAACGAGGGGATAAAAAGGTCATACGCGATTCTTTCGACGCTGAACTATGGAATACGATGGAGCGGACTCGACCTAGATGATAGCTCCATTTATAAGAAGCGTGCCGAGGAATAGCATAGAGCATGCGCAGAAACGGATTAAACGTGAAAACTTCATATCTTCAGTAAAATGAGACGGATTATTCTTGGCGATGAACTTGTCTCCTACACCCAAAATTGTGCTCAAGAGATTTGGCATTGTAGAAGATGACGAAGTAAACCGAGTGATCAACACTATATGTAATTGCTACAACCGCTTGGCCCCTCATGAGGTTTCTATCCTGGACTTATACGTTTTTGATCGTTCGTCTGGGGTTGAGGCTTTCATGTTTGAGGAATCAAGGAGAGTTGGAGTTGCTTCGTCATCTTTTGACGATTTATTTTTCAGCATGCACGATGCGTGGACCGGAATCTCCCGCATAATCATATGCCTTGAAAGAATGAAAAAACTGCCGACATTAGCGAGAGATGGAGGAATACACCACGAGGTCGGTCATTCAATTCTCCACGGGAGCCTACGCTACTACATCTTCTCAGTTCCGGGTACACTACAAAACCTAGCCAAGTGCTTCAAACTATCCCGACAAAACGTCACCAACATGACATATTTAATATCAACAGCAGTGAAAGACTATGAAGTTTCGCGACTATTACGTAAACATGGCTATGTTGAAGACCAAATAGCCTTCGCGAGACATATATTGACACCTACAGAGAGCGACAAGATAATATGGGAAGTCTCCAGAAGAAAACCACATGCTGAAGTTCTTTGCCTGATGTCCTACATGAAGCTCATAGGCCACGTAACACCATTCTTAGCCGTCAGTCATTCAAGAAGAGAGATGAACCGTTGCTTAAAGGAAAGCCTATCATTTCTACCCAAAGAATTCTCCACAAAGATTCTCGAAGAAACACCAAAGATCTTTCAACAACTAAAGCTAGACACCTTAAATAATGTAGATACGTTCGCACACTTAATCATTGAAGGGATAATTCAACCTTTATACGAAGATAAAATATGAAGCACGACGCAAGATGTTTCCGACATAGCTTGTATTATCGCAAACCTTGTTTGGGCTCAGAAACCATTAAGAGAACGATGAACACACCGATCAAACCCACGCCTGCACAAGCGATGAAAGGTGCTTCAGAAGACGAAAATTCATAGAGAAATCCTCCAAGGGTAGAACCTGCAACCAGTCCGACATTCCGAAATATATTAAAAATCCCCATGCCTCTTCCCCTTTTTGAGATTGGAACTAAACCTGAGACCATTGCGGTGATTGAAGGGTTAGATATCGAACGACCAAAGCCTCGCATAGTCATAACGAAGAGCAAAGGCCAGAAACCACCTGACAAAATCACCAGCAATGCAGCGGAGGCGTGAATGATCTTTCCGAGAATGATCATTGGTTTCCTTCCAACTTCGTCAGCAACTATTCCCATAGGTATAGTCGCAACAAGAGTCACAATTCCTTGGACCGTGAAGAGCATTCCTAGACCCACTTCTGATATCCCTATCTCTTCGTTGGCGTACACAGATAACACTGGTTGCATTAATGCATTAGAGAAGACCAGGATAAACTGAGCTACACACAGACCTATGAAAATGCTTGTATACGGTGTTAGTTTGTTGAGTGTTTTGACCGCCTTGTTGTCGTGTGATGAGGTTTTGGGGTCTGTTGCCAAGTGAGTGTTTTCGGTTGATAGATCATCGGTCCTTGGATCGGCTGCAACTGTTTCCCGTACTGTGAATGCCACAACGAGCGAACTGAAGAAGGCTAATACTCCGCAAGCAAAGAATGGAACAGCAACATTGAACACTCCTGCCAGCACACCGCCTAGCCCTGGCCCTATCACCATTCCTAGGAAGTGCATCATCTCGTAAAGTCCCATGGCCTTGCTGCGGTCCTTAGGCAGCACCATCTCAACAACCATTGTGCTTATCACAGGCCAAACAACTCCAGACGCCATGCCCTGCAAACCCCTGAGAAGTATCAGTTGATTGACATCTTGGGAAAACCCGTATAACGCCATCACAACTGAGTAAGCAAATAGTCCCAATATTATCGGCTTTTTTCTTCCGGCTTTATCAGCCAGCCATCCGCCAGGAAGTGTCGTGATTAGGCGGGTTATTGCGAATGAAGCAGTTAAAACGCCCAATTGTGTGCCTGTGGCACCAAAGTCTCTTGCATAGATCGGCAACAGAGGCATGACTAGTCCGAAACCCAACATGCTAACAAACACTGCAAAACACAGAGGTAATAATTGAGAATAACCAAAAAGTATCATCACGCTTTCCTTGAAAACTCTGAACACTCTATCACCGAGCTTAGCTATCTTGGAAACAGACTAATTCACACATGAAAGGAAAACTCTTGTGGCATGTACACAAGCAACTGCTCTATCTCGAACGCGTGCACATGTACCGTATTAGGTATCCAACTTGCGGAATCCGATTAAACTTCAAAACAACTAAGTGAATGTCAAAGCGCATAATGATTCTTGAAACTTTACATTTATGTACCGAATTTTGAGGGCAATATGTGTTCGCGCGCGCAGCTGAGCTATCTATGCATGATCAACACAGGAGCAGCGGCAAAGCATTGATGATACGCGTAAACTACTTCAAGCGCCAATAACCTTGACTTTTTCAACGCGCAGAGAGGGCACAATCGAGTTCCAGAACTGCTTAGAATCTCCGCCTATCGCAGAGATCTGTTTGAACCAATCGAAAGCAATGCCGGAAACCATGCCACCTCTTATGGGATGTTTAATCTCTCCGTCTTCGATGAAGAACGCCCGTGAAAGCTGAGCGCTGACCATTCCAGAGCCAGCTTGTGGAAAGCCTGCCATAGATTCAATTAGAACACCCTTTCGGATT
>JASFPO010000034.1:0-17532 GCA_050115935.1 Candidatus Bathyarchaeota archaeon
AGGGTGAGTGGCCCTCTGGAAGGCATCATGAGAAATACATTTTTGCCGCTGGATATCGCCGTCTAGCTCACTCAAAATTTGGGTGTCGAACTAATACGACGGCTGCAGTGAGTGCGTTAGCGTTGCATCCTAAACGACGGACATGTCAAGCAGCGCAGCGTGGGTTAGATCTGTTATTGGCTCATGAACACCGGCAGGAGCATACTCTAGGGTTTGAAGTTGCGCGAATTATCGGAGTTGAACGTCCTCGGGGAGGCTTTACATACTTCAGGCGGTACGATGTTGCTCAAATATTGGATCTGTCGTGGCGAATTGGTGCAAGCTTAGAGGATGAACGTGTCACGGACAACGTCGAGTTTGTGAAAATACACCAAGGCCCCTATGGGTTGTGGAAGTATCAACGCTATCCCGAGATCTCGCGTTGGGTCACATTTGATCTACTACGCTCACTATTGCGACTAGATAAAGAAACAGATTGGTTCAGCATGGAACCACGAACACCTTTCCAGCCCTATCCAAAGAAGCCTCGACGGTTTTGACAACATGGTTGACAGACGATAATCATATCCCAAAAAGGTAGATCTGCAGGAGACATCTTCATTCTAATGTTCAACTAGTTCTAACAGAACGTTTTTAAGGCTCTTAGGATGCAGAAATGCTATTTTTCTACCTTCAGCTCCAACTCTTGGCCTTTCGTTCACGAGGGCTATTCCCTCTTCTTTCAATTGTTTGAGAAAGCCTTCTATGTTGGCAACTTTGAGAGCTACGTGATGTATGCCCTCCCCTTTCTTGTCAATGAATTTTGCAACTGCACTTTCTGGTGCTGTAGGCTCCACCAGCTCGATTTTCGATTCGCCAACCGAGAAGAAAGCCACTCTAACCTTCTGCTCTTCCACAACCTTAATCTTTTCAAGTTTCAAGCCCAGAGTTTTCTCATAGATTTGCACGGTTTCATCAAGCTTGCTCACAGCAATCGCTATGTGGTCTAATCCAACTATCATGTTATCATCGCCACCGTTAGATTGTGTTGAAAGGTAATATAAACAATTAAGTCTGAAACCAAAATCTGATGCCGCCATGAAAAAATCTACTTGACAGAATGATTATTTGAAACTTTATTAGTAGTTCACGAGGATTAACAAGCGTGGAGAGAATCAACTTTTGTCGAGTGAGCGGAGAAGGACGAAATACGACATTTACGCAGACATTATGGAAATCATTTCAATGAAGGGATTGTGCTCCTTAACTCGAATCTCTTATGGAGCCAACTTACCAGTGGACAGAGCGAAGAAGGAGTTGAATTTTCTGCTCTCTCATGGATTCATAAGAGAAAGAACCGTAGGCGACTCAAAAAAGTACGGAGCAACAAAGTGGGGACTAGAATATCTAAAAACATTTAAGCAGATGCAAAGGTTCTTCGCCGCACTAAAAGAGCCCGTAACAGTAGAGACTCCCGAAGTTGTTCTTCCCGGTCGTATTAACACAGGACACAAGGGTCTTGACAACCTGCTGTTTGGCGGGATACCCGAAAACTATGCTGTCATATTGACATCACCTTCGTGTGATGAAAAAGAAATCTTGGTCAAGAGATTTTTAGAAGCAGGGGCAAAAAAGGATCAAGTCACATTTTCCGTGGCTACAGAAGTGAGCGGGGTGAAAAACCTTATTGAAGAATTCCAGACGAACTTCTACTTCTTTATATGCAATCCTCAAGCAGACAAGATGATCAAAATCCTTCCAAACGTGACTAAGCTAAAAGGTGTCGAAAACCTCACTGACATCAGTATCGCCTTGGCCGCAGCTTTCCGCAAACTAGACACATCAACTGAAGAACCAAGAAGAGCTTGCATCGAAATCGTCTCAGACGTTTTGCTGCAACATCATGCCGTTCGGACCAGAAGATGGCTGGCAGGGATCATTCCAGAATTGAAATCCAAGGGATTCACTACTTTAGCAGTAATGAACCCTCAGATGCATCCCCCTGAACAAGTTCATGCTGTTCTAGGCTTATTTGAAGGAGAAATTAGCATCTACGAGAAAGAAACCGCGGAAGGTTTGGAGCGATTCCTGAAGGTCAGGAAAATGTACAATCAAAGATATCAAGAAAGTAAGTTGCCTCTGAGAAAGGAAAAACTGGAGACGTGAAAGAAAAGGAAAAGGTGGCTACAAGGCTTAAACTAGGCTTAATTCACAGTTTTCCGAGTTTACGTCTTCCCAAACAACGGCATGTTTGGAAAGACCTCAATTCCATTCTGATCGATTGAATATGGCACAAGGCTTGGGTTGACCTTAGCTTCTCTCATCTTTTCGACTTGTAATGCTCTCGTTGTAGTTCCTCCTGAAAACAAGGTTTGCATCATGATGACCCCGTGAACCAGAAATTCTTCTTCCAAGGCATGTCGTTCAAGACCAAGGTATCCAAGTTCGGTGGTCACAAGACTGGTGACTTCTAAATCTCCAAGTGATTCGATCAGATCCATTACAGCGTTCCTTCGTTCTATGGCATCTGGAAATCGGTAGGTAAGGGCTGCTAAGGTGTCCACGACAACTCTTTTCGCGTTAACCTGCTGGATTCTCGCTTGAAGATTTTCGACTAGTTTGTCGATAGAGAGTTGCTTTCCCCGCAGGCTGCCAGCCTCCTCTTTGTACAATTTCTCTTTAAGCATGGCAACTCGTGACATTCGTGTGGCATCTATGAAGACAAACTTCCTCTCTTTCTCTGCTTTCTGAAAGTCCCATCCGAAATTTCGCATTTCAGAGTAGAAGTGGTTTCTGCCTTCGTCCAAGCTGAGGAAAACTCCGTTTTGTTGGCCTTCGTAAATTCCTTTGTACAGGAATTGGCTGCACATGATGGTCTTGCCTGAGCCGGGTCCGCCTATAACCAAGATGACTCTCCCTTCTGGAAGACCGCCGCCAACCAGCTCGTCTAGGCCGCTAATCCCCGTAGCGATTTTTGTCGACAATTTTTCTCACCTTAGATTAAGGTGAAATAGCTTTTATGTATTTATACCTTGTGCAGCGTCATAGATAGACGTTAATTCATGGATGAAAGGTGTGTGAATAGTATTGAGAGTTAAATCGATGATCCTAATTAGGGTGAATTGTCCACTGGCCTCTTTCTAGATGCGCGCGCTGAACATTTCAGTAGTTGGGTTTCACCAATAGAACGATGCGATCTGGATGCACCTCAGAAACCACGATTTCCAGACCAAAGTCACTGTAGACTGCACCTTCTACTGCCTCATAATATCTATAGTGCGAGAGTGGTGTTATGAGCACGATGTACACGGGCTCGTATGCAAATAGATATTTGTTGCCATCGAATTCTACTTCTGCGATTTGCCCTAACACAACGTTCACTTTTGTATGTGATGACTGTTGCATGAAATTCTGAAATGCTGAATATATAATTGGCCCATTCAAGACGATGATGATTAATATGAATATGGAAGTCAAAAGAATCGCCATCTTCTTGATGGATATTTTCTTTTTCTGCCTCGGTTTCTCTTCAAACGTTCTGTGAAAACGTTTCCATTTGAATCTACATTCTAAGCATTCAAAGGCATTGTATTGTACTCCAAAGGCCCTAACCATTAGTCTTTCTGAACCGCATTGTGGACAGGTTACTGATGTTTCAGTTGGAATTGATTTAAGTGGTGCGTTCGCCTTTGAGACTTCTTCATCTACTCCGAGCTCGTTCATTTTCTCCTTGGTATATACGTAGTCAGGGTGTCCATCTTTGTTTTTCCACTCTCTCCTGATGAAATCTTTCCATGCTAAATCCTTGATTGTTACCTGTGTGGGACTGAAAAGAGACGTTCTTGGCTCCAAATGCTTCCTGCAGAACCATCTTTCACAATAACTACACTGGTATACTTTCTTCCTTGAGGATTTTTCCTCTTGAACCTCGCATACAGGACATACATCCAGACGATATTTCCGTTGGGACATGCCAAACAATTAGATATGGAACTTTTCTCCTTAAATTCATTCCTTCTTTTCTTCAGTCCATGCATGCAGAAATATAAATTTGTCATGCTCATTGATCCGCGTGTAGCCTCGAATGGGTTCTTCTTTTTCTTGAAAGGATTTCTTACCATTCAAGCTCACTTCGAGATAAGGGTGTTTCGCGCATCTCTCGGGAATCCATAGAACTAAACTTTTACTTTTATTCTGTCTTAGGAAGAATTATAGGCAAACTACGACAAAGACTGTTTAGAAGATGTGATAGGCAATGGGAGAAGAGTGGGAGAAGTTTAGAAAGAAGATCATACATCTTCAAGACGATTTGGGACCCTTCAGTGTAGATTTTCTTAACCGAGATAGTTTCAGAAGGTTTTGCGATAATCTAAGGTCTAGAGTCGAAGCCTACAGAAATATATGGATTACAGGATATTTTTCCGAGACTATCAGGGGAGAGCTGCAGAATATAATCAAAGGGAAATACAACGTAAGACTGATTTGTCCAGAATTCGCCATACAATCTGAGAGAGACAGAAGGAATCTTCAAGCTTTGAAAAAATTGGCTGATGCTGGAGCAGAGATTAAGTTCAACAATCGATTACATGCCAGGTTTCTTGTTGCACATAGTTTTACTCGGGGATTGCTGATCATAGGGTCTTTTGACTTCAATACTGAATGTATAGGTAAGGAAAGATACGATGCTGGAATAAGAACAGGGCATCCCGATTTGGTTAAATCAGCTACTGAATTATTTGAACAAATATGGAACGAACCTGAATCGATACCTGTTGAAGAGTTCATAGAAAAGACCATACGTTAAACCTTACTATATGCACGCGAGAACTCACTGAATGCGCGATAAAATCTTCGATATAAACAGTAGTCAGATGCATGATAGGTAGGTTGGAAGGTGTAGCGAAAAATACTCAAGGAGACATTGACGAATGATTCCTAAAAACCAGTTTGGTCGCACTGGACATGCCAGTACTCGAACAATATTCGGCTCGTGGGCCCTGAGCAAGGCAACGCAAGCGGAGGCCGATCGCATACTTAACATGCTATTAGAATATGGCGTAAATCATATTGACACAGCGCCCATGTATGGAAATGCCGAGAAATGCATCGGATCGTGGATGGAGCAGCATCGCGATGATTTCTTCCTCGCAACCAAGTCTCGGAAGCGCACATACAAAGGAGCCCGGGAAGATCTTCAGCGTTCATTGAGCCGATTGAGGGTTGACTATATAGACCTCTGGCAGATGCATGGCCTGACTAACCCGGCAGGCTGGGAAAATGCGATGGGACCGGAGGGCGCCTTGAAGGCTTTTATTGAAGCCCGTGACGGGGGTTTGGTGCGGTTTCTGGGTGTAACAGGTCACGGTAGCGAAGTGCCTGCAATGCATAAACGCAGCTTGGAGCGTTTTGATTTCGATACAGTCCTGTTGCCATACAACTATATGCTGATGCAGAATCCCCGTTATGCAGCTGACTTCAATGAGTTAGTTGGGTTGTGCCGTAAGCGCAACGTTGCAATGCAAACCATGAAATCCATTGCTCGGTGGCCGTGTGGGGGCCGTTCCAAGACTTACAATACGTATTTCTATGAACCGTTGGAGACTCAAGATGCCATTGATAAGTCGGTGCATTGGTCATTGGGTTTCCCGGACAGCTTTCTAGCTACAGTGGGTGATATGCAGCTTCTGCCAAAGGTTTTAGATGCTGCCAATCGGTTTGAGGGGCGTCCATCTGATATGGAAATGCGCGCTATGGTAAATGTGTTTGATATGCAGCCGATTTTCTCGCGAGCGGCACAGCGCAAGGGGCCTCGCACACGCGGACCTCAAACTTGGGGCGGTCAAATGTCTCGGGCGCTTGAAGGACTGATTCGTGAAGGGTTCTTCAAACATCCCAGTAGGAGAAGGCTAGAGCATGTGGTCAAAGCCTTAGCGTCTAAGGGTCTCTTGACTAAGGGTAAAGAGGAAAAAATTTCTAATGCTCTCGCTAGGAGAGTGAAAAGGGGAGTCTTGAAAAAATCCAAGGTTTCAAATGGATGGGTTTACTGGACAGAATAGTTCAGTTGCAGAAAAAAGAGAGATTTGCAGGAGGTACCTCCTTAGTAACAAATTGTAGTCACAAGATGTGAGTTTTCTTTTTAAGTCCCCCACAACACAACTTCTTTTGCTGAGTGTTTAACGATGGATAGGAAGATATCTGTCCCTTCAGGAGGCAGAACAAAACTGGATTCTGTTGAAGAAGGCCTATTGGTAGGCCGTCGTGCAGTCATCGATGGAACTGGAACACCTCCAACAGTGAAAGTTTCGGGTACAGTATACTGTGAAGGAGATAACACCTTTGAGTGCAGCCTTTCCGCGGAGAACTTGGAAGCTGAGGATGATGTAACAATTCATGGAGACCTAGAAATAGGAAACAATGTTGAAGTAGAGGATGGGCGCCTGGAAGTCCATGGGAAAATGACCGCAAAACACGTAGATATCGACGCGGCTCTGTATGTGAGCAAGGATTTAACGGTTGAAGAAGTTGATGTTGGTGGAAGCCTGAAAGTTGACGGAAATGTGAAAGCTGAAGACATAGATGTTGGTGGAGCCTTCAAAGCCAAAGGGGCAGTAGAGACTGAGAAAATAGATGTGGGCGGAAGCGTTTCCATAGAATCCAAAGTCAACATCGAAAAAATGGATGTGGGAGGCGCGGCGAAAGTTGAAAGTGGAAAGATTCGGGACATAGATGTGGGTGGAAGCTTCAAATCCGAAGGTCAACTAGAATTTGAACGCATAAACGTTGGCGGAGTAGTTCGACTTGCAAGCGGAAACAAGGGCGGCAGTATCAATGTTGGTGGTTCACTTAAAGTCGAAGGGAATCTAGAGTTCGAAGACATAGACGTCGGAGGCAAAGTAGCGATAACCGGTTCTGGTCAAGGTCGCGACATAGAAGTCGGAGGCAAACTGGAAGTAGGCAATTCGCTCAAGCTTTCCGGAGATCTTGATGTAGGAGGCAAAGTGGAAGTAGACGCAGAGCTTTCGGCCAGAAACATCGAGGTTGGCGGAGTATTACGTTCAAAGAAGGCTACAGCAGAAGACCGTGTAGAAGTAGGTGGCTTGATAAAAACAGTTGAAGGTGTGATTGCGCGTTTCCTTGAGATAGGAAAAAGAGGTAAAGTTCGTGGATCTATAAGGGCAGATGAAGTCATCATTGGCAGAGATGCAGAAGTGGAGGACATTTATGGGAAGAGGGTTCTGCTCAAAAGAGGGGTACAGGCAGAAAACGTTTATGGTGAGAACATTATCATAGAATCTCACTGCCGGATAAGTGGTGAAGTCCAGTACACTGGCGAATTAAAAATGAACGAAAACGTTTCGTTGGCCAAAACACCCCAAAAACTGGACAAACTACCCTTCTAAATGGAACAGATTAGAAAATCTCCTCTGCGAAAACCGTCTTTTATACCATGCTTGAGAGACGAAGAGCTTTGCCGTTTGCAGACAAGCTGAGGAAGGAATTCTCATTCATCAAAGGCAACTACACCATTCTTGTGACAAGCTGGATTCTCATGGATTTTGCCGTAGAGCTCCCCGGAACTTATTATTCACTCTATGTTCTTGAGCTGGGCGCAACAGAGACAATTCTCGGCATGATTGGTTTTTCATCATTTCTCGTATTGGCTTCAGTACAGTTTCCAGGAGGCTATTTAGCTGACAAGTTTGGCAGAAGATGGCTCATTTCCTCCATGACTTTCGGAGTAGCGCTTTGCTACATCTTCTATGCAATAGCTCCTTCATGGCACTTCATATTAATCGGCACAGTCCTGATGAGCCTGTGCTTGATCTATCAACCAGCTTTGATGGCTATGGTTGCAGATTCTGTGCCTTCTGAAAGGAGAGGGATGGGATTCGGCATTATCATGCTCATAACGAGTGCTTCCACTACTCCAGGACCTTTTGTTGCAGGCATGCTCTACAACCAGTTTGGCTTGGTTCAAGGCATGAGAATAGGCTACGGCGTTGTTGTAGCTCTGTTTTTGACTGCAGCGTTCCTCAGATTGCGATTGCAGGAGACCATGGTGAATACTCGAAAGCCTGGTTTAAACGAACTCTTGCATACCTATCCAACTGCTCTAAAGGAGTGTTTTGGTGTTTGGAAAAAGTTGCCTCGTTCAATGTTTTATCTGTTCCTCTCTGGTGTGGTTAACACGTTTGGGTTCGCTGCGGTTATGCTTTACTTTGTTGTATATGCTGTTGAAGAGCTTTCGATAGACACGGCCATGTGGCCGCTTGTTCTCACAGCTTTGTTTGTCACGATGATAGCGTTGGCGGTTCCCATGGGAAAAGCTGTAGACAAATTCAACAGAAAGATACCAATCTTAGTGGCTTATATACTGCTTGCAGTTTCGATGTGGCTTTTTGTGAACGGGGATTTACTGAGGCTCTTTATCTCACTTGTACTAGTAGGTGTGGCACAGGTTATGATCAACTCAGCCTTCGGAGCCCTGCAAGCTGATTTGACCCCAAAAGAACAACGTGGAAAAGTGAACGGTTTCACAAACTTTGCAAACAACATACTCATGGCAACAGGCAATCTAACAGGCGGCATCCTTTACGAACATGTTTCTCCTCAACTGCCCTTTTTTCTCGCGATAATCCTAATTATTCCTTCCATAGTTTTGACACTTACTATGGTTCATGAACCCGAAAAAAGAGAAGAATAGACCGTGAAGCATGCATCGTAAAGAAACATAAGCTTGCACATCTAAATTATTGTACGCGGAGATGTCAAACAATGAGGCGATCATTATGCAGATCAAAGTGAGAGGATTTGAGGATCGCGACTTCAGCGATTATGTGTCCGTCCTTGAAAAAACATGGCCCTTGTCACACGGGGATGCTGAAGAGACAATTCGAGAGAGACTAAAAACTCTGAGCAAGAAAGGCGAACAAATTTGGACAACAGAGATTGATGGCAAAGGAGTGGGGTTCATGCTTATCTACTTTGAGAATCCGCCTTCTCCTCCCGAGCTTGAGCTTGAAGGTGAATGGTTGGTGATTGACTGGCTCGACGTTCATCCAGATTTCCAACGTAGAAGTTCAGGCACACTTTTGCTGAAGAAGGCCGAGCAAATCGCACAAAGCAGGAACGTCTTCTCAATCTATACGGTCACAGCTGTTGACAACAAGAAGATGTTGAGTTTTTCAAGGAAGAACGGCTTCAGAGTAACTAAACGCACAAAGGATTTCTGGGGTATAGAAACAGGAGATGCTTTTCTCTTAACCAAAACTGTGGAAACCTAATCTTCTTTGACTGTCTATGTGGACACGGAAGCTTATACTTCACGAGAAGGCCATTAAACTCGGAAATTTGACAGAACAAGTCTAGATCTTGACTATCTTGCCATATTTTCCCACGTTTATTCTCCAGTCTCCCTTGAACGACGTGACAAAGCCATTCTCAATCTGAAAGAAATCTCCAGCCTTTAACGGCATAATCTTGTCGCCCCATAGAACCAGTGTAATTGAGCCAGTTTCATCCTCGACCTTTGATTCCTGGATTTCATATTCAATGCCTCTTCCAGAGGTTACATGCTGGACTTCAGCCGTGCTGGTCACCTTAGCTTTGATGTTTGCGCCTTTCATTCCCGGCTTCAAGTCCCGAATATTCAACTTTTCTCTCTCCGACACACAAGCAACTGTGGATTAACCTTTTATAACTTAGTTTTAAGTCTCTTAAGCATTCTTTCTAACCGATAAAGAGAAGTTAGGAAAGAGCTAATTCATAGGTGGAGCCTGCGAGAATGGCAATTCTCCATTGCAGCCAGTGTTCAGAATCTTACGCACCATATCCTCCACGGTTCAAATGCGAGAAATGTGGAGGTCTTCTCGGATATGCTTACGATTTCAAAAGGATGGACAAAGTCGAATTCATTGGTTCATTCAGTTTTTGGAGATACAGACCCCTTCTTCCAGAAGTCAAGGCTCTTGTTAGTATGGGCGAAGGAGGCACACCCTTACACAGAGCTGAACGTCTAGCAGAAATATTGGGTTTAAGAACGCTTTACCTCAAAGATGAAACGAGAAACCCAACCAACTCCTTCCGAGACCGATGTGCTGCGTTAATGGTTTCAAACGCGCTGGACTTGAAGCATAACTATGTAATCTGTGCCTCAAACGGCAACCTAGGCGCTTCCTTAGCTGCCTACTGTGCCAAATCAGGACTCGTCTGTCACGTTGTTGTTCCGAAGATAGTTGACATGGGAAAGCTTGCTCAAATGCTAATCTACGACGCCGTCATCGAGGAACATGGTGAATTCGTAGACGATTCTGTCAAGAGAGCAGAATCATTACAGAAGGAAACTGGCTGGTATCAAGCCACGGCAGAGTTGAACCCTCTCGTTGTTGAGGCTCAGAAAACAATTGCTTTCGAAATTGTGGAGCAGTTTGGAGTGCCCGATTGGCTTATCGTCTCCATGGGCAGTGGTGGCACTGTACATTCCATTTGGAAAGGTTTCAAAGAACTTCAAGCCTTGGGAAAAATCGATAATCTACCAAGAATGATCGGTGTGCAAGCGAAAGGCTGTTCGCCTATAGTGAAGGCTCACCTAGAAAGCAAGCAAGAACCGGTAGTTACCGAGAAACCATATACCCGCGCATTAGCCATCCTGGTAGGCAACCCTCTTGATGGTGCATTGGCTCTCCAAACCCTAAAAGAGTCCGATGGAATCTCCATTTCAGTAACAGACTCCGAAACTCTCACCGCCGAACAGGAAATCGCTCGGCTAGAAGGGATCTTTGCAGAACCTGCAAGCTCAGCAACAATTGCCGCACTAAAAAATCTTGCTCAACAAGGCATTGTCGACAAAGAAGACAAAGTCATGTGCCTGATAACTGGAAGCGGATTGAAAGCCACAGACGTCCTTCAAGCCTTAACCAAAAAACGAAAAACAGCCATCATAGGCTTAGAATTGAGCACAAAAGAAAAGATTTTACGTATCTTAAGTAAAAAGGACACTTATGGCTATGATCTATGGAAAAAGCTTGGAAAAACAATGACACGTGGTGCCGTCTACCAACATTTGAATGAACTCTCAAAGAAAGGAATGATCATCGCTTATGAAAAAGGGGAGAGAAAGTATTTCAAAATTACCACACGTGGAAAACGGATTTTGCGTTCCGTTGATGAGCTGAAGGCACTTCTCTGAGTTCTTGCAAAAACCTTAAATCCAAATATAGTATAGTTACAACTATACTATGTGGTGATTTGTGTGAGGCGCCGTACAAGTGCTTCAACAACAATACAGCTATCCGTCACAGCGGTTTTCACTGCTCTTGTATTTGTAGCAACGGTGATTTTCTCCATTTACGTTCCACACACAGAAGGGTTCTTTAACATCGGCGAAACCATGGTTTTCACTACTGCCCTACTTTTCGGTCCTCTCGTTGGTGCTTTCGCTGGAGGCGTTGGCTCTATGCTTGCTGATCTTTTCCTAGGTTACTCTCACTATGCTCCAGCAACTCTCATTGTAAAAGCATGTGAGGGCGCTGTCGTTGGTGTACTCACCAAGAAAAGGCCAAGGTTTAGTTCAAAACTTCAGTGGAAGGTATTCACCGTCATCTTTGGCTTGATCGTGGGAATTCTGTTAGGGACCATAGGATCTCTCTATTACAGCGGATTGGTGGAACTAAGCATTGGAATTCCACCTCCCGAAAATCCCACTTTAAGCCTTGTTGTTCCAACAGAATTCTGGTACTCATTAGGAGTATTAGTCATCTTGCTGATATCGTTGATAGGGTTTGTTTTTGAACCAGAATTCGGCTGGTTTGTATTGTCAGTTTTCATCGGAGGTTCCTTGATGGTAATTGGTTACTTTCTCTATCAATACTTTCTTCTCGAGTTTTTGTTTGGCATTCAGGTTGTAGCAATAGCTGAGATTCCAATAAACATCGGTCAAATGATCGTTGGACTCATAGTAGCTCTTCCAATAGTGAGGACAATTTGGCGTTCGTTGCCTTCGCTCAAAGGCTAGAAAGCCATCACTTGAGTTACTTAACTTTTAAGTTGAAGAAGCAACGGTTAACACTATCGGAGGATAGTCATGACTGGAAGATCGCTGTCTGTTGGAAAGCTGGAACCAGATGTGTTGAAGCATCTTGTTTTTAGCTGTTTAGGAGCGGCAAACTCTCGTGTGATTCTTGGTCCAAGAATCGGAGAAGACGCCTCAATAATCGATTTTGGGGACAGGGTTCTTGTTGTTCACTCTGACCCCATAACTGGCGCCGTGGAAAATATAGGCTGGTTGGCTGTTAACATTGTGGCAAACGACATCGCAACTCGTGGAGTTAGGCCCCTTTGGATGCTCATTGTGCTTCTTCTGCCGGACAATATTGATTTCGCAAAGCTGAAGCACATAATTCAACAGATTGACAAAGCAGCGAAAGAGCTAGGGATAGCCGTCATAGGTGGGCACAGCGAAGTCACGCCAAGTGCTAAGAGACCTATTATAGTTGCAACCGCCATGGGTGAAGCTGAAAAGGGAAAGCTCGTGCAATCAAGCGGAGCAAAAGTTGGCGATCACATTGTTGTAACAAAAGGCGCAGCCATCGAAGGAACAGCTATACTATCAAGTGAGCTGGCTGGGGTGCTCAAAAGAAACATTAACTCAACCATTGTTGAGAAAGCTCAGAAGTTTATTCAAAACATCAGTGTCGTAAAAGACGCTTTGACTGCATTTAATGTTGGAGGTGTTCATGCAATGCATGACGTCACTGAAGGGGGAGTGGCTGCGGGGCTTCAGGAGATTGCTTGGGCTTCTGATGTCAGCATAGTTGCATATGAAGAAAAAATCCCTGTCTTTGAGGAGACTAAACTGATATGTCAAGCGTTAAACATTGATTCGCTTAAAACCATAGGTTCGGGAGCACTGATAATTTCTGCTCATCCAAAAAAAGCCGAGGAGATCGTGGTTGCTCTTCGAGAAGCGAATATTCAGGCTTCCGTTGTAGGTGAAATAGTTGATAAAAGCAAGGAATCTTATATTCTCAGGAAAAATGGAACCAGGCTAGACCTAACCGAACCGGTGAGAGAAGAGTTGTGGAGAGCTTTAGAGAAGAAGATCTGAAAAATCTGTTGCTGAATGGTGAAAATCACGTAAAGCTTAAGATTTTCCTTTCACATTATCTCTCAGTTAGTTACCATTCGCATAGTTGTTGGAGCACATCATAATGAAGGTTTCCTCGCAAAAGTTACTCGGCGTTTTGAAGCGTTCTCTTACTCCTAACCGACCTTACCATGCTCAGTGGCTTTTGACTCGGCGATGTAACTATCGTTGTAAGGGTTGCAATGTTTGGGCCGAACAGGGCGATGGAGAAGAGGTTTCTACAGACGAAGTCAAGAGGGGACTGGATGTTCTTCGAAGAATGGGCGTTATTGAAATCGTACTTTCTGGTGGAAACCCTTTGCTTCGAAGTGACATTGAAGAGATTATAGAATACTGTTCCCGCTTCTTCGTAACAACGATCTATGACAACGGAAGTATGGCAATAAAAAAGATAGATGCGTTGCGCAACGCAGACTTTGTCGCAATCTCCTTGGACACATTGGATGAGAAAAAATTCGATTATATCAGAGGAGTACCTGGAGCTTGGAAAACCGCCATGCAGACTATAGAGACGCTCCGTGAAGAGGGAATCCCTGTTGGAGTTTCACCCACGATCTCCCAGCTCAACCTTTCCGAAATCATAGACTTCACAAAACATTTCATAACCCGCGGCATTCCAGTTTGGTATTGCCTCTACTCTTATGATTATCCAAACGAAAATCCACTGTTTACGATTGGGAAGAAGCGAGACGAGTTTGAAATAGTTGACAAAGAAGCCATGGTTAGAGTTTGCAACACTCTGATGCAGATGAAGAAGAAGCACGAAGGCATATACATAACAAAAAAAACGCTCTTAGCGCTCAAACATCTCTTCCAAAACAACCAAAGAACATGGAAGTGCAAGGCTCTCCAAGGCTTTTTCATGATAGATCACCTTGGAAGAGTAGCAGGTTGCCACCGGAATAAGCCAGTAGCATCAATCTTTGAACTGCCAGAAGTTTGGGACAGCCAGAGACTTCAAGCCCTAAGACAAGAGTATAGTGAGTGCACTCAGTGTGCTTATCTCTGCTATATCTTCTACTCAATTCACTCCGACGTAAAGAGCAATATAGACGTCCTACGTGACCAATGGAAAAACATCAAGCTGCTGTTAGCAGAAAGGCAAAATAAGAAAGGTTGAACTTCTATATTCTAGCCTTTCCATGTTTGTAGGGTCTTGTTTCATTGTACTTCAATTTGTCCAGTATGCTTCTTACAATCTCTTCTTTGAGTTCTAAATCGCCGACTAGATGAAAAAGCCTGATGAAAGCATCTGCTATCTCCTCCTTAAACCCCTCTTTGCGGTTGTCTCTCCAATTTTCCATGGCTTCCGAAAGCTCCGTCACTACCAACATGAGATAAGTGGGCGCAGTATCCCAGTCAACCTTGAAGCCTTTTGAATTGGCTATCTGGCGGGATCTCTCAATTAACATTTCAACGTTCCTATCTGTCTTCTCGGCTTGTTCAGTCATGCCTTATTTCCTTCAGAACTGAATTCCTTTTACGGTTGGGATTTCTTTCGGATGTTTCAAGTCTTGGATTTCATTGACAAAGTCAGCGAACTCGATGAGTTCGTTAGGCGCGTAACGTCCGGTTAATACAACGCTCGTCTGTGTAGGCACGGTTTTCAAGAATTCAATCACTTCGTTAACGTCCAGAAGCTTGCAGTGTATTGCAAGGTTGATCTCATCTAGAACAAGTAGTCTTGGCTTTGTCTTAGCAATGTTCTTGGCAAATTCTAATCCTTCATGTGCCAGCTCTCCATCTCTTTCATTTAGATTGTCGAGTCCAATCCAGCCCTTTCTTCCAAACTGGCAGATCTGGTATCGAGATGGAAACTTCTTTCTGAACTTGTATTCACCTGTTTTTTTCCACCATTTCAGAAACTGAACAATTACCACTCTGTAACCATGACCCAAGCATCTAAGGGCCAAGCCTAGAGCATTTGTAGTTTTTCCTGCGCCTTCACCCGTGTACAAATAGACCATGCCCCATTTTCTAGCCATTCATAGACTCCCTACAGAGACACAAGGCAAAAGCTCGAGCTAGGGGCATGTTGGGCAGATCTGGCTGAAGTTGGCAACTGTGCCTTCGCTTTCGATTGGCCTTAGAACTTGTACCTCTCTGCTCCCATGTCTGTAGACCGTTATTCCTTTGCATCCTAACTTGTAGGCAAGCCAAAACGCCTTCTCAATGTCGTGAGGTGTCGCTGAATTCGGAAAGTTGATAGTCTTCGAAACCGCATTGTCTGTATATTTCTGAAACGCCGCCTGCATACGAACATGCCATTCAGCACTGATATCATGAGCCGTCACAAAGAGCTTTCGAATGCGCTCAGGAATCTCTTTCACGTCCTGAATCGATGTTTTCCTAGCAATCGTATTCATTAGTTCCTCGCTGTAGAATCCCTCCTTCAAGGCAATTGTTTCAAATATCGGGTTTACCTCGACGAGGCTTCTGCCAAGGCTTTCAGCAACCTCCCGTACATAGCAGATTGCAAAAAGAGGTTCAACTCCCTGCGAGCTCCGTGCGATTATGCTTATAGTTCCGGTTGGGGCAATCGTTGTCACAGTGGCGTTTCGCATTGTTTGGAAATTCTTTGCAAAGACGCTTCCGTTGAAGTTTGGAAAGCTTCCTTTTTCTTTTCCTAGTTCGACACTCGTCTTTCTGGCTTCGCTGGTGATGAACTTCATGAGCTGTTCTGCGGTTTCCAAGGCTTCTTTTGAATTGTAAGGTATGCCCAGCTTTATGAGCATGTCGGCGAAGCCCATTAGACCCAAGCCTATTTTGCGGTTTCCCTTTGTGATTTTCTCTATTTCCTTTAGAACGTACACGTTGGCATCTATAACATTGTCGAGGAACCTCACAGCCAACCTTACAACTTCTCGTAGGTGATCCCAGTGCATCTTGTTGTCGTCGGTTACAAACTTGCTGACATCGATGCTTCCAAGATTGCAGGATTCATATGGTAAGAGAGGCTGTTCTCCACAGGGATTAGTGGACTCGATTTCTCCAAGCATGGGTGTGGGATTATTCCGATTTATTGCGTCTATGAAAATGACGCCGGGTTCACCGTTTTTCCAAGCCATCATAACAATAAGGTTCCATATCACTCTGGCATGCGGGCTTTCAGCAACACCTCCGTTCCTAGGATTAATCAGCTCGAACTCAGAATCTTTTTCTACGGCTTTCATGAACTTGTCTGTTACTGCAATTGAAAGATTGAAGTTTCGTAAGATGCCTTCTCTCTCTTTGGCAACAACAAAGTCCAAGATTTCCGGATGATCCACGCGTAAGATACCCATGTTGGCTCCACGTCTTCGCCCTCCTTGCTTTATGACTTCGGTTGCAGTGTCAAAGATTTTGGCAAAAGAGATTGGGCCAGATGCAACGCCTCCAGTGGTTTGCACAACATCACCACGACGTCTTAGCTTCGAGAAGGAGAAGCCTGTTCCGCCACCAGTCTTGTGGATTAATGCGGTTGCCTTTAGAGTGTCAAATATGCTTCCAATCGAATCTTCGATAGGTAAAACGAAGCAGGCGCTAAGTTGCCCTAGATCGGTGCCAACATTCATTAGAGTTGGTGAGTTTGGGACGAACTCGAGCTTGGTCATTGCCTTGTAAACGGCTTCTTCAAACTTGGCTATTTCAGCGTCATTTTTTCCATAGCGTTTCTCTATGGTTGCGATACCTTTTGCGACCCTTCTGAACATTTCACCTGTTGATTCTATCACTCTGCCATGTTCATCTTTTCTCAGGTAGCGTCTTTCGAGCACTAGAATAGCGTTCAAAGGAAGCTTAAGCTCATCTACGACGCCGAGCAAGGCTTTAGCTTTTCTTATTTCAGCCCGTTTCTGCCTATACAAAATGTAAGTCTTAGCCGTTCTTGCATGTCCCTTCTCTATTAGGGTTTTCTCAACAAGGTCTTGAACTTGCTCAACCGTTGGAATTTCCTCAGGTTGAAGCTGTTTTTCAAGTGCCTCAACAACGTGCTCAGCCAGTTTCACTGGAAGCGTTCGGTCTTTGCCTCCAGCAGACTTTGCTGCTTTCCATATGGCTTCTGCAATCTTGTCAGGGTTGAAATCAACTATTCGACCATCTCTTTTTCTTATCTTTTTGAGTTTAGACTCTTGAGTAATAGCCATGTAAATCCCGTTAGAAATGCTAACTTTCAATTAATAGAGCTTTTGTAAATCTTCAAGTAAAACTTATCAAGAGGATAAGACCGACCTGCACGTAGAAAAAGACTAGTCTCAAGAGTCAATTGCATCTTCTAAATGCTCTTTGGATAAAATCCAACCATTCTCTCCATTTGTGATCCACATGCGTGCAGGTTCAGCGACTTGATTCTAAGAATTCCTTAGGATTAATAAACGAGTGCATGTATTATCCCTCTAGAGAGGGGGGAAAGAAACATGCAGCGAAGAGAA
>JASFPO010000035.1:0-17109 GCA_050115935.1 Candidatus Bathyarchaeota archaeon
CACAAATCTGGAAACCGAAGTCGATAATCTATCGGACAAATCGGACAGTTTGTCGCAGCAAAACACGGACCTAGCGGAGAAAGTTGACGACTTGACACAACAGATAAACCTAATGAATCTGGAACTCATAATTTCAAGTGCTGTCATCATAGTACTTGTGTTCATTACTATTGCAGTGATCTTCATATTTAAACGCCGACCACCAGGCGCTTGATATTTCTCCTTAAATTCCCCCTTTTTTATTTCAACAACTCGTCGAGCTAACATTCTAATCCTCGATCCAGACACCATTTTTTCGAATGGTCAGATTTGAAATATCCGATTTCTGAGATATCCATCATTAATAGGGTTGGTACATAAATGATATATGCTTCAAGGCATATTTGTATTGCCATTAGATATAAAATTATTCCGGAGAATTCAAAATGAAATCCTATAAACGAACCTTAGCAACACTATTCATACTTGCAATCATCATACTCTCAGCAAGTTGGATAAATCCCCTTACAGCACAAGAACCACCACCCGAAAAACCACCCGAAGAAGGCCCGCCTCTTGAAGATATGCAATTTAATGGGACCTTCATTGGATGGAACACAGAAGAAGACACGGTGACAGACCAATGGACATGGCAAAGCCAAGCATGGGAATTTGGACCATACCCAACCTTTGCCATCTACCTTCAAAACGGAACCGAAGTTACCGACATTAACTTTGTTCCATTAGGCGAACCCTTCAAAATCTCAATAGAGGTCGCCAAAACGATATTCACCGGAAATACGACCCTAGGAAGGGCTGGACTCAACTGGCACGCTGAGCTGCGAGCCACAAACGGAAGCAATACGGGTTCTGCACATTGTAGGGTTGTCTATGTCAATGAAATGGTCACTCAATACTGGAACGAAACTGACACCTGGCACATAGAAAGCTTCGTCTTTAACAAGAGTGAAACTTTGGCTCCTCCAGGAGAACCTTTGCCACCCATGGAGGAAGGCGGAGAGATAAGCTTCTACAAGTTTGACGAAAACCTGAGCACCGTAACGGAAACCAGCGATATGTGGAGAATCGACCTGGTTGGCACTTTCAACACGACAACTACTCCAACAGGACCTTTCTGGGTCGATCTCGAAGTTACTGATTCATGGGACAACTGGATTGACTTCGGCTACTCAGCTTGGACCGGCAAGATATCGCCGCATCGTATGGTAGCAGTGGGTAAGCCCGGACTGGTATATGGGGGTTTCAGCGACACATGGACTTTTGAAAAGTTGGACATGGAAAACAGATCAGTATATTCGGTATCTAGAGGCGCCTTGTGGAAGATGAGAGTCAACGTAACCTCTGCTGATCTTGTCAACGTGACTCTAGCCTTCGACCTTGATTGGGGTGTGAAAACGTACGCAAATGTGACTGGATGGTATCAAGAAACAGTGACAGAATATGGTGGATGGATGTACAACGAGACGGCCGACACGTACTACTGGAACAGCACAGTACCAGTAACTCGAACCGAGGAAAAGTACGGTCCACATCTTGAGGAACGTTGGACCAACGTGCCCCACGAACGCTGGATAAATGTTACCCGCCACTACTGGGATCCTATGACAGGTGAAGAGAAATATGAAAATGTGACAGAGTTTGTCCACGAAAAGATATTTCTGATTTATGATCATACAACTGAGAGTTTCACAATTAAGCAGGGATATTCGTATTGGTTCTATGATCCAGAGCAACACAGGGATAGAGACCAGTTAGTCTTATATCCTTTGAACACCTCAGATCCAACCACACGCTTCTACAACCTATCCGCAAACGATTGCAGCTACCAACAAATAGGACCAGATGAGCATGTGATAGAATTCGTAGGCGCCTTCTCTAACACGACTTTCTCGGACAGAAACGAGTACTGGATTCAGGAACCTATGGTTTACGGCACCTATGACCGAATATGGGCCAATTGGGAAACAATCAGTCCCAGCGACTTTGAGATCGCAGTGGACACGCTGGTGGCGATCACATCCGTATTTGATCAGAATGGTCAAGAAGTAAAATGGAATATGTTCCAAATAGATCCAGAGGAAGCATTCACAATTCAAAGCAAATTGCAAGGAGCAAATGTGAGGTACAAGGACATCCACGGTGTCGGCGTTGCCTTCCGCACTGGTGAGGGGCACTGGATTTCAGAGAGCGAAAACTACTGGTCTGATGTCGAGATTAGGCTTGTCTACGACATAACCAATGACGATTTGACCTCTGTAACATACAACTGGACACACAAAGATGCTTACGTCTACGGTCCTCACAGGGGATGGGAGCTAGTAAACAAGACAGACTGGCATGAAGAATACAACGAAGAAACAGGCGAATGGGATTGGGTGGAAAGCCCCTATCTCGAGTGGAATGAGACCACGATCACAGATTGGCATTGGGAACATCTCGTACTCAACCAGACAGAGTATCGTCGTGACCCAAACTCCTCAAATGCGTGGATTAACCGAGAAGAAGAGTGGATCCCAGACGAAGACAGAGCTTTCATGATGCCTACCAGCTATGCCAACTTGAACTCAGCAAACATATCACTCATAGAAGGAATAGTGACTGTCAACCTGAACATCGCTTTCACATCAGAGGCTCCTCAAAGAAACTACTGGTGGGACATAGGCTTCAAAACACTGGCTTACGGTCCAGACTGGAGCCAAGGTTGGGGAGAACACACGGTAGAAGAGTGGACCTCTGAATCGGTCTACCACGTAAATGGCACAGCCACAGGTAATCAAATCTGGTATGTAACAAGTCCTTCTACGCCACGTTACACAATCTACAACGGAGAGAGACACAAACTAGAGGAATCTCCCTACATCACAATAGGTGGCAATGATCTTCTAATCAGAACTCGGACACATTACGACTGGGGGAGCGGTGAAGATCGTGTTGAGTATGTACTCCGTGATCCATATGACCCTGAAATCGGAGAGGAACCTAGATACTACGAGCTTGCAAATGGAACCAAGGTATTCATAACAGAGGCATATCAGGTCCTAATCCGAACTCTTACTTTGAATGACACGGGCGCCTACAGAATCGATGGTGTGGACACCACGCCAGTACCCAACGGAACTGCCTTCAGCACATTCATGGATCACGCAGAACAAGACTGGTCAAAGGAGTATTGGAACGAAACCCTCCAACACCACGTAGCGCCCTATTATTATGAACTCCTCAACGGCACTCGCATCTACAGAGATGAAGCATTTGAAATCCAAAACTACAATATGACAACCAACCGATGGGACGTGTCGAATCCCACATACACGGAGAATGCAACATCCCTATTGGTCGACCGCGTTGGAAACGGCGTCGCACTAAACTACACCTATGTTGTCCTACTTAGAGAACACAATTGTTGGTGGCAGCCTCTTCCTGACGGCACTGGATACTACCTCGTGATGAAGAACGGAACTCGCATCATCCACTCAGACCCGTGGTCTGTTCCAGATGAACAACGTATGGTAACCATAAATGGCGTGGACTATCAGATCAGTTGGCCTACAGAATATTATAATGGAACATACGATGGCAAGTCTTTCCTTATCCGTGGAGGCGGGTGGGAAGGCTATGTACGTCCTTTCTATTACACAGAACTCGGCACTTCCAATGGGGTGAAGTACGAACTTCCCTATCCCGGAGCAATGGCATTATCTTGGTGGGATTTGGAAGGAATCGAATCCGAGGGTCGCAAACTAAAGACAGTGATGTCATTCACAGTTGACGGCACCACATACAGGCTTTACCTAAGCGAAGACCAACGGGACTATTTCATAATGATAGGTGACACTCGCGTAGATGTTACTTGGCCAATGAAAGACATCGGATTCTATTATGCTGAGATCAATGGAGAGGAACACTGGGATCTAGCCCAAGTTGGGTGGACTCTAAAGTTAGGAACAAATGTGGATCGGTCAGGACAGTTTGAAGCCGAACTATCTTTCACAACAAAGACTGGATATGACCCGACAGGGCGAATGTGGAATGAGCACAATAGATACGGATATGATCGGGAGAACGCAACTCTGTACCTAGAAGCTCTCAACGGCACACGATACGACCTTCACTCAGCAATCTTCTTGATGATATGGGAAGTCCAGATAGGAAATGAAACCTACTTCACCATGGATCAATGGGAACGTTGGGAGCCTGTGTACATCCCTGAAACAGGCGAAACCCTACAGAAGCCATACATCATAACCCTGAATGGGACTAAAGTGTACTTTGAATGGGAAACACAGCCAGCGAGTTGGGTCGACGAAATCCATCTTAAGATACCAGGAGCAAACTATACCCGACTCACCCCGTTCAGTTGGCAAATGCAACCGATTTGCGATACTGCTTACATATTCAACATGACGATTCCAGAGGATTCAGGCAACCCTGGACACACAAGTGTCTTCTACGAAAATGGCATTGAAGTGCCTATCAACGCAACATTCAAGGCATTCGGGACACACTGGGGGCCAGGAGTACGACAAGACTATCATCATGAGGGTGATCAATGGACACCTGACGCGGGAGGTCACATGCATGGCACAGAAGCACCATGGAACAGCAGTCTCCACGTGAATTATATCATAGGACTGAACGGAACGCGCATCTACAGTGAAGACTTTGGCTGGAGAGGAGATCGCTGGGAATCCTTTAAACGATGGGATTTCAATGGCGCTACTGCTACTGCAAACGTATCAGCAGCCGTTGTAGAAGGCGGCTACGCTATCTATCTCAACGACACAACAACAGTTGACGTCACATCTCGTTGGCCTCAAGGAGGATGGCCCGACCAATACCTGATAATGAAAAACGGTACCTACTTCAACGTGCATTGGAATGAGGCAATTCACCGTTACATCACGGTCATAAACAACAACACGTATCTGTTCAGAGATGTAGTAGTATACTACAACCTAACACACTTAGGCACAGTATACCGCATTGTTGATCCAATTAACCCCGATCCCAATTCCATAGTGTCGTATACGTATCATCAAATGCCTACGATATCATCAGACAGACAAACTTGGCTTTGGATGAACGCCACATCCGACTCCGTGCTTCACGACACGGGTTACTACCTTATCAACGCCTCAGACATGTCCAGACTAAACCTTGAGCTTGTAAGCGACTGGTGGATTTCATCTGAAAGCGCTTGGAAAGACCTGTTCCGCAACAAAGGGCTATGGGAACTAGAGGAAAGTCGCCCAAGATACAACATTACGATTAACGGGCAAGAATATTTTGTGATCGATCCCAGCCCAGTTGTGGATCGATGGGACGGAGAAATGACTATCGAACATAATACATACAGATATCCTGAATCAATCGATGTCACTCTTGGCGGAACGACCTACACAATCGACCTATTCGAAGGTGGATACTGGCGAAACGACCTTCGCTGGAGGCGCTATGAAACTATCACATTATCGGATGGAACAACATTCGAAGTTGAAGATCAACATAGATGGAAGCCTGCATATCAAGTTCTGATAGACACAGAGCTACTCGACGTCCAGTTAGAAGAAATGAACATTTACAAAAGACATACCATGTGGGGTGAAATCTACCGCTGGATGCTGACCGATCTAAACGTGCATAGTGTTCAATCCATATGGGACATTGTTGTTGGCACACCAGGATGGGGAATGTGGGGAATTCGGGCCTTTGAAATAGTCTCCGAAACAGGAGCAGTTGACTTAGACGGAGACTTAACAACAACAAACGATCAATACTTCGTGAGGAGAATACATACAGGATCAGATCTGTGGAACAGAACTGAGAACCGAATGTTTGTAGAACTCATATGGGATCCAAACTCTTCAATGATTGGCGATGAGATGCACATCGGCGCATGGATGGGCAAAGTGCATGTCTCATGGAAATTCGAGTGGACTGAAACATACATCTGGTACTACGCATCCAACATGAGCACTGTCACCCCAACTACGATGCAAGAGATCAACGCAACCCTGACAGACAGCGCAACTGGATTACCCAATCCAGGGTACTGGGATATAGGACACATGGTCAGGAACTCCACGTGGGCAGACATCTTAGAGAGAGCAGAAAGAGAACACTGGGACTGGATTGAAGATAACACAAACGAGTGGGAATGGATATGGTTCGGCACACAGCAAGACTACCAGACCAGCTGGACTGAAGGCGACGCTATGCAAACGGCTGGAATAGGACTGCGTTACGAATTTGCGGGACTGTTCCTATACCAAGACTCTGAGCAAACACACTTCTTCATGCCGAAGAGCGTAAGCAACATAACCTTCGTGACACCTGGAGAGGCGTTCGGAAACATTAACGCTACCGGTGATATGGTAGTAGATGGAGACGAAACCATAACGTTCGGGTTCACATGCAATGATGTAAATGGAACCCTATTCCCCTACAACGAACAAAGATCTATGTGGGGATGGTGGGATGGAATGATCCATGGCGCAGATTTCGACGCACCAGACCTTACAAAGAAACCTACTGAGTCATCAGTTGATGAAATATCGTTTGCAATTCATTTCAGCGCTAACGCCACAGAAGAGAATGAATTAAACAACGAAGCCTCTATGAAAATCGATCAGCGCGTAGGCGATTGGAATCTGGATCACGACGTTATAGATGGTAGACAAGAGAATGTCAGCGGCAACATGGTCTATCTGAGGGGTAACGATGTGTTTATGAACCGAAGTCTAGCCATAAGCTACTACGTCACGGCGTTCACGGGTATAGCATGGAATGTTAAAGACGAGGAAGGCTCAATGGTCGATAACAACAATGTGACCGAATCCTCCAGCTTCGACGTAGCAGCAAAGCTGGCTAACGCGAAATTCGCCTCAGTAAGACTTGGAAGCACCTATGACTGGAGCAAACCTATCGCTGTCAACGATACTATTCGTACCTTTAACGTCACTAGCAAGACCACACCGGTAGGGTCATTCAAGGCTAGCTTCGAATCAGAATCAGGGAAATCCTCGACAGGTTTTGACATATCCGCTATGATGTACTTCCTCACTGTTGAATTCCCAAGGTGGGACGGATACGCTGTATACAACGACCCAGAGGTACTACTTCATCTGAGCAAGGGCACAGTATATGAAGCACCTCCGGAAGAAGGACTCATAGCAGAGTTGGCACAACGATGGTGGATCTGGGCTTTAATAGGATCTGCGGCAGCTGCAGCAGTTGTCTTGGTTGTCTTCCGCTCTAAGGTGAAAGGCGGTCTCTCTCGTCTACGACGGTCAATTGGATCAAAGCTACACCGGGGCAAAGCAAAAGCAGGTCCAGACAAACCAACAAGAGTTCCAAAGGGTCCAAAGCCTCTTGGATGAACTTAACGACCTAAAACCTTCCTTTTTTCTTTTTTGCATGTCTTTTGATTGAGTTCAGGTTCAGTTTTGTGCACAGAAACCTCAATGTTCCAAAGCATCAAACAACGTTCTAGGGAAGCATTATCTCGTTGATTTCACCCAAATCTTCTAGGCTGTTCATCTTTATTTTCTTACTTGAGATACTGTAGAGTATGTTGTCTATGTAGAGCGTTCTCACTATATGGTAAGAAGAATAAAGATAGTCGCTCCCTTTTGATGGGTTAGTGCTTTCTTCCAGGTGAGTGATTCTGCCTTTGAGAACGAGTCCTTGTTCAAGTGATATGTCAAACACGTAAGCACCCTGCCAGACGGGATCTCCGTAGATGTAATGCGGAATCTCGTCAGGATATTTGTCTTTGCCGATTTCTGCGACTGAAACGGGTAGAACAAGAAGACGTTTTGACTTGTCAAACAAGAACGCTTTGTGGTCGTGAAGAACTGGAGAGTCTGTTCCTCTGTCCCCGATTTCGTATTTCGCCAGCTCTTTTGGCTCACTAACATCGCTAACATCGAAGAGTGAGATCTTCACTCCTTGATACCACGCAAAGTCTCCTTCTTCTGCAGCCACGGTTTCCTTGCCTATGCCTATGATGTGATCTTCGTCATAGGGATGCAAGTAGTCTGAGTAGCCGGTTATCTTCAGCTGTCCCAGAATTTTGGGAGTATGGGGCATTTCCAAATCGATCACAAATAGAGGGTCAACCTTTCTGAAAGTGACAAGATAGCATCGATCACCCATGAAGCGAGCGGAATAGATTGTTTCTCCAGGAGCAAGATTCTCAAGTTCTCCAACGATTCTTAGATCAGCATCCAAGACGTAGACGTGGTTCTGGCGTCCAGTTGTGATGGCTATTCTGAAATGCCCTTTGTATTCGTCCATGGAGAACTGGTTGAGCACGTAGCCAGGAACGTTGCCGCTTGCAACATATTCGATTTCTCCTTCTTCTATGTGAATCTTATGGATGGCTGTCTGTTCCAATGATTTCGAGAAACCTCTTTGTAGCGGAAGAATGTTAGATTGAATCGTTGCATCTTGAAGGATTATGTAAATGTTGTTCACAGAGACGTAGAGATTGCGTGTGGCTCCAAGCAAGAACGTCTCATGTGTAGGCTCCTGGTCGTGGTTCTCCACGTTTACAACGAGCACAGTCGTGCAAGTGTAAGAGTAATCATAAACATCGGAGTAATAGATTGTGGAGGCCTGTATCTCTTCAACTTTTCCGCCTACACGAATTTTTGAAGAGCCACTTCGTCTTCGTAGTGGTATACTGGATGATTGACCAAGATGTAAACATAGTTGGCTATCATTCTGGAGTCAAAATAGCGACCCTCCAACGAGACATTCTGCATTAGATCAGGGTCTGTTCTATCCGTTATGTCGTAAATCTTGGCAGACGTCACCCTGACACCGTGTAATACTTGAGAAGATGAGGCTTCGTAAAACCTATGAGTCTGCTCCAATATCACCAGCTTGTCTTTATTTATGAAAATACCCATTAAGGTGCCACTCAATCTTATATGAGAGAGAACCTCTGCTTCTCCCTCAGGATAAGCCTTCAGAATAGTGATCTTCTCTCCAAAACCAACGTAGATGTATTCCCCGTCAGTTTTCACGAAATCAGCTTCGTCCACGCCTTCCACCTGAATGTTCGTTGCAGAATAGTCAACCGAGACCTGACTCTCGCCTGGAACGTCCAAGATCTGTGGCGCATATTGTTCATTCCGCGAAAGTGCTTTTTTACTTGCATTCACGAAATCCTTCAGCTCTTGATAGGAAGAAAACTTCATCAGGCGAGATTGTCCTCGAACTCCAAACTCGAGGGGTAAGAAAGCCGCGGCAATGAGTGTCCCGACTAATGTTCCAAGAACTAAAACCAGAACCAAAACT
Organism: Candidatus Bathyarchaeota archaeon; assembly: GCA_050115935.1. Classification (GTDB taxonomy): domain Archaea; phylum Thermoproteota; class Bathyarchaeia; order Bathyarchaeales; family Bathyarchaeaceae. Next base: position 9,307 of record JASFPO010000035.1, read on the forward strand.
GTCTTATCCATAATCTCCACCCTTTCCTTCAAGGCTTTTACTGCAATGAATAGATATTTAATGCTACACTTTAGAACAAGCCGTACTGCGAATAGAACGATCTTACGAATAAGCCTTCCATCTTCATTCATTTATGTCGTTACAATAGAAGTCATGTTAAAACTGAGACCTTTGATTGCTCAGATTCAGTTACCAAGCTCGCAAGCTCATCAATGTAACGCCACAATCGCTTTCCACAGTATATTCTGAAATCTTGAATCACATCGTTGAAACTACCTTCAAAGTCTTCAAGCCAATCACCTAAGAGAACACTGTTCTCCGTTGTTCTAGTTGAGTCAACAATCCTCCGGATTTTTCCAGCGAAGCGATCAACAGTTTTCGGTGCTACTTCCAGTTCCCTTAAGTATTTGATATAATCTGCTGCTGTCCTAATGAGTGGTCTGTGTCGATTGCCATAGAGGTGAATCCATTCAGCAATAGTCCTTTGAAAAGCCTTTGTGTTCTCTAGCGAATATCTCTGGTAAACTTCGGATGGGCTTAGCCTTTCAGCTGCAATTGGAATTGAGACGCCAATTTCAAACCGGTACGTTCGTTTGCATATGTGACAGGCAACCGCTGCTTGGCTTAGAACACCGCCGGTCCATAGGAGGCCAAATCTTTCCTCAAACTTCTTCCGAACCTCCTCTATCTTAACATGGTAATCAACGAAATCAGAGGCCTTTTCCGTCGCTTTGTTCCAAGCTTCAGCCTGTCTTCGCGCTTCAGTTAGACGTTCCCAATCTTCCATAGGGAAATTTGCGGAAGTAACGCTGAGCTTGCCTGCACCACATTCACAGGGAAACTCAACGCCTACAGCTGTTCTTTTCAACTTCTGAACACTTGGCAAGCCCATAATTTCAACCTTGAGCCCCTGCACCTCTAATTCAACTCTTTCGCTCATCTCCATCCTTTCACCTGCATGCGGTTCCTGAAGTCAAGTTTTTGTGTGTGTGAAATAAGCTTCTTCTCTTCCTGAATAGGCGATGTGAGATTTTCCAAAGGGCTCTGTCTTTTCAGAACACTCTCAATGAAGAACTCAAATTGCTGCTTCGGCATAGCGCTTTTGAGTCTTTGAAATTCGCTATCGGTTAACCCAACAATACGCTGCAGCTCCCTTTTGCGCTTTGCAGGTTGTGACCGAACTGGATGTAGATTATTCCATTCCGACCAGTATCTACCAAGTTTTCTGGCGTGTTCCTGCAACTTATTTCTAGTTCTTTCTAGGCTTCCACTCATCTCTTAATCCCTTCACATTTCTTCTGTCACGAGCTAGACTGAAACAATGCTTGACGTTTCTAGTTAACAGAAGTTTTCAATTTAAGCGAAATTCTAGAAATAATAGAAATCATACGATCTGCTATTTTTGAGATCTGGAATTTTCGTGTAGAATTGTGAAGGATGCTAACCTGGGATTTGTAGATGGATCTTGAAACTGAATTTCAGATTCATAAGTCATATGTAAGGTTTTAGTCAAAGTCAAGCGCTATGTCAAACCAAAAGGGTAGATATCAGGAATATCAACTCCGCAAAAAAGATGCAGACAGAAGAATTGAAGAGATTAGAACTAGAATTGAGAAGCTTCTGGAGAGAACACGTCGAATCGAAGCTAGACTCGCGCGTAGAGAAAGAGAGCTGGCTGGTTAAGCTAAGCATGCAACGGATTTCTTCAACTGCTTGACCTAAGAGAACCATCTACCATATAGACACGCTTTTTCTCTTCTATTCATGCACGTTTAAATATAGTGTTGTCAATAGCTGCTAGATGCAAAGGGAGTGTTGGCATGGAGTTTCCTGAGATAACTATTCTTGGTCGTCAGATGGGAAATGAAATCAATGGAAAGCGGATCTCTGATGTTGAGATAGCTAACCCCAAGTGTTTAAACATGCCGTTTGAACAGTTCAGTAGAGCTGTTGTTGGAAAAGCCATCAAGTCGGTTGGGAGTAGGGGGAAGTGGCTTTTCATCAAACTTGACTCACACAGGCTTCTATTTAATCCAGGTATGGGTGCTGACGTCATCCATTTCAAACCAAACGACAAATTGCCTGAGAAATATCAAATAAAATTCACTTTGAACGATGGAACTGGCTTCACTATTCGCGTTTGGTGGTTCTGCTATCTCCACCTCATGCCCGAGAAAAAACTTGGCGAACACAAGTCAACTGCAAAGTTGGGTGTGACACCGTTTGACAAGAGGTTCACGTTGGACCATTTCAAGCAACTACTTGGCGGGAAACGAGGCAACATCAAGAGTCTTCTTTTAGACCAGAAGAACATAGCGGGTATCGGTAATGTCTACGTACAAGATATTCTTTTTAACGCTGGAGTACACCCAAAGAGAAAGATACCATCACTCACAGATGTGGAGACTGCTGCTCTTTACAAGTCTATCAAGTCGGTGTTGAACGAAAGCTTTGAACTAGGCGGGCTAGCCTACGAGAAAGATTTCTACGGTAACAAAGGCAGTTATGGCAAGCAACAATTCAAAATTGCCTACAAACCCGGCGAACCTTGCCCAACATGTCAAACAATCATAGAGAAAATCAAAACAGGTTCAACAAGCAGCTACATCTGCTCAAACTGTCAACCTCTGGATCAGAGTTAGATAAGATAATGTTAAGCGGACTCGGGAAAATCACTTAGTTAGATCTTTAGTATTGCTTTGTGACTATTCCCAAAGCTGGAAATCTCGCTGGTATGGGAAACTAATGGTCAAAATTGGCTTAATCCAAATGCATTGCGGAAAGGCAGCAATTGCTGAGAATCTGAAAAGCACAGCACGCTACCTAAACGAGGCCGTTGCTTATGGTGTAGACATCCTTAGCTTCCCAGAGATGAGCATAACAGGTTACGCCGATCCCACCAAGTATCCAGAGGCAATCATACGCTTAGATGGACCAGAAATGCATAGACTGCTTGAAATGACTCGTGGAAAGGCATTCTCGGTTCTCGCAGGATTGATCGAAGAAAATCCGGATGGTAAGCCATTTATCACACAAGTGGTGATTCGGGATGGAGAGCTGTTAGGTTACTACCGAAAAAAGCGAATTGTGGAAGAAGAGTTGAACTGGTTTTCTTCCGGAGACCTGATACCGATCTTCACGCATAACGACATATCCTTCGGCATCGCAATTTGTGCTGACATCGGCAATCACGAGGTTTTTGCTGAGTGTGGAAATCAAGGTGCAAAGATTGTCTTTGAGGTAGCTGCACCTGGACTGCATGGGGATCAGGCAACGCGAGATTGGCAGGCAGGCTTCAAATGGTGGGAAGGCGAGTGCCAGAAGTATCTGAGTCGATATTCTCAAGAATACCATCTCTGGATAGCTGTGGCGACACAAGCAGGTCGTACGGTTGATGAGGACTTCCCTGGCGGCGGATACGTGTTCGCGCCCAATGGACAGCGTCTTTACGCCACGCCTGATTGGTCAATAGGAGCAGTGTATCTAGAGATTGACTTCAAAGAGCTCCATGTTAATAAGTTGCATAATAGAGAAGTGACCTCATATAATGTAGAGAAAAAGTAAGAATAGAACACGACTAGTGAGCATCACTTCGATCCTTGGGTGAGCAGAATATGGCAATCAGAATGCGAGATTATCACTGGGTGAAAGATTTTGAGTCTGTCCGAAGATTTCTTGCAGACATATTCAACATAAGGAAAGCCTATACAAACTGGATACCATCGCAGTTAGAGAATCTCAAATTCGGTCCAGGCGGAACAGAATATCTGGACGAGGAAGATGAATATCTAAAGATCTGGGAGACGTTCGATGAAGCTCAACAGAACGTGCCTAGGATTATAGCTCTATCTTACACAAAGCCCTCTGGACGTTGTTGGCTCTCTGTTCATCCTAACTATACATCTGTTGCAAGAGAGATAGTGCTATGGATGCAGAATCGAGTGAGAGAGATGAAGGGGGATGAAGGCGAAGAAGTGAATATGAACTTCGGTGTCGATGATGATGATGAGGAACTTATTCGACTATTGTCGAATCTGGGATTTCAGAGAGGCGAGATTGAGGGAGACAAACAAGTACGGCCCATAAACTCGCCTGTTCCAACTTATAGTCTACCTGAGGGGTACACAATACGTAATGCGGTCATCGAGAAGGATTTCCTGAAGTATCGTGAAGTTCAGATGGCTGTCTTTTCCCACATTGTGAGCATGTCTAGGGAGCTGCTTCAGCTGTACAGTACTGCTTCTTTTTATGAAGAGGATCTTGACATTGTTGCCGTTGGTTCGGATGGCAATTTTGTGGCGTTTTGTACGGCTAGAATTGATCCTCTAAGCAGGATTGCAGAATTTGAACCAGTTGGGACACATCCTGACCATAGAAAGCGGGGATTGGCAAGGGCTGTGATTTGTGAGAGCCTTAGGCGTCTAGAGAAGTATAAGCCATCTGCGGTTGTCATCTTAGGGGCGGCTCCAACTGATGGGGCTAGACGGTTATACGAGTCCGTGGGATTTGTGAACGAAGGAGAGCGGCATTTCTGGTTTCAGATGGTTTGATGAGTCCAATAAGGTTGATTTCTTCATTCGAATTCAATATGCGCGCGCAATCACCTTTGTTGCTGTATTTTGAAAAGAATCAATTATTCAATAGGCCAAGTTCACAGGATACAGAAAACTTTTCGTCTTTCGGTGCCTCCCACTTTTGAAGGCATAGATCAACCGCCCTACATCAGAAATATCAAAAATTGGGCGCTAACAAATGAAGCAAGGTTACTTTCAAATAGGATTCAATTCATATAATTCGTGGTATGTATGAGGAGTATCTGGTTTTCACAGGTAGACCAAATGCGGGAAAGAGTAGCATCATCAGAGAAGTTGTGGGTATAGATGTAGCCACGGGTAAGCATCCAGGAACCACGCGGCGGATCTCAAAATATGCCTTGAGCGGAGGCTTATTTCTTGTTGACATGCCTGGTTTTGGCAGGATAATGGGTGTCTCTAAGCCCTTAGAGAATATGAGGAAGAATCGGATCATCCGTTTCTTAGAGTCTAATGCTCAAAACATAGCCTTAGCCGTCCATGTTCTAGATATATCCACCTTCTTGGAGGTTACGCGGCGCCTTGAGAAGAAGGGGCTGATCTCCCTGGATGTGGAAATGGTACAGTTCCTGGCGAAAACCTTGAGTGAGCTCCCGTTAGTGGCAGCCAACAAGATCGACAAGGCAGATGAGGATAAGATAGCAGTCAACCTCGAGGAGTTCAAGTACCGTATCAGCGACGGACAACCTCCGGTGGTAGAGGATTACGTCTTCCAGGTCAGCGCTCGGACAGGAAAAGGGTTAGGCGCATTGAAGAGCACAATTCACGCAAGGCTAGTCGAAAAGGGATACAGAACACCCTTCAAAACACGTTAGTTTGGGTTTGAAACATTGAAGTATGGGGGAAAAAGAGACTGCGTTTGCTTAGGGGGAGACATCTCGAGTTTCAGTGGAAACTGACAAAACCTACTTAATTGAGAAAGTTAGAGTGAAATCTGGTCATGCGTTGTTCGCATTGCGGAATCTGTTGTGAAAAAACTGAAATGCCGTTGCAAAGTTTATAAACACAGACCTTCTGGATGTCGAATTTATCCAATAATCTACAGCGAACAAGAGGGAATAGTGGTGGATGGCCTTTGTCCGATGAAAAGCACCGTCTCGGAAAAAGAACTCAAACGAAAAGGTAAAAGGGTAATAGAACTTCTGCGAAGAATGGCCCGCGAGGCAACCTCTCGGGGCGCATGGTAATGTCCGTTTACTAAAAGTGCGGGGGGTGGGATTTGAACCCACGAACCCCTACAGGACAGCCGCCTCAGGGCTGCGCCTTTAACCTGGCTTGGCAACCCCCGCGTTCAGGAAATAGTTCCTTTATTCCCTAGTTTTGTGCCTTCAATTAAGTCTTGCTTTAGACAAAGACAATAATCTCTTCTTTGCTTTCAAATCAGAAGGCTCTTCAACAACAAAAAAGGAGAAATCGAGAGAATTGTTGTTTCTAGAGCAGGCGGAAATCCTCTTTCACCGTGGTCAACACAACATGAGTATTCGTCCGCTCGACGAAGGGCAAAGCCAACAAACGCTTAGTAAACCTTCCCAGATCCTCTCTGCTCTTAAACTTGGCAACAACCAAAGCATCTATTAAACCGGTAACATCGTACACGCAGCAAACATTCGGAAGTCGAGCAATCTCATTCTCCATCTCCAAAAGCCTTCCCTTAGAAACAGTCACCTCACAGATCACAGTTAACTCGTATCCAAGTTTCTCATGATCTAGCAACGCTGCATACGCGGTCACTATTCCCTCTTTCTCCATCTTCTTCACCCTTGACAAAACCGTGCCTATGGAAACACCGCATCGCTTAGCTATCTGCCTAGAAGAAAGCCTGGCGTCAAGCAACATAGCTTCCAAGATTTTGACATCTGTCCCATCCAAATCCATGAACTTCACCTCCACCCACACATTTATCCAGTAAATGGCGAAAATACTCCACATTTGTCTCGCATTTCGTCAACAATATTTTAATACTTATAGAGATAAATGTTTTTGCTGTAAACATGATAAAGCTGGAAAATCTCATGGCAACCCACAAATCCCGAACAAAATCAAACCTACTAACCAATCTACGATTAATAAGAAACGCCGACTACATCCTCTTACACTTCACAGATATACTTGGCTCCCTCAGAGGCAGAACAATCCCAGCAGAAGAAGCGGAAAACGCCCTACGAGAAGGATCAGGCATCGACGGCTCCTCCATAATAGGAGGCTTAAACATAGAAGAAAGCGACATGATCATGAAACCCGACTCATCAACATTCGCCGTTTGTCCCTACTACTTCTACCAAAAAGCCGTTGTAAGCTTTATCTGCAATCTACACACGCCAGAAGGAAGAATTTTCGAAAACGACCCAAGACAGATTTGCCAGAAAAACATGGAGAAAATCTCTGCAATGGGATACAAACCAACAGCAGCACCTGAACTGGAATTCTATCTTGTGAAAAAAGATGAAGAAGGCAAGGTCGACCCAGTTGAAAACCACATAATAGATGAGCAGAGATACTTCGACATAGCACCCGGCAGAGACGTCACCGAAACCTATCGCATGGACCTTTCCAACGCCCTGTCCGCAATGGGTATTACAGTAGAACGTGAAGGTCATGAAGCAGGCTCAGCCCAAAACGAAATAACGTTCAAATATTCAGATCCAGTCACCACATCCGACAATGTCATACGCTACAAATTCGCAGCAAAAGCCGTAGCAGACAAAAAGTACAGCTGGACAGCAACATTTATGCCAAAACCTTGGTTCGGCAAAGCTGGCAACGGCATGCACGTTCATCTGGGACTTTTCGATCGGAAATCTGGTGAAAACCTTTTCTATGATTCCGAAGGTTACGCTCACGTTTCACAGAAATGTCGATATTTCATTGGAGGTATTCTGGAACACGCCAGAGCGTTATGTGGTTTGGTGGCGCCAACAGTGAATAGCTACAAGAGGCTAGTTCCAGGTTACGAGGCACCAGTGTACACGGCGTGGAGCAAGAAAAACCGTTCAGCCTTGATAAGAGTGCCGGGATATTTCCCAGGAAAAGAAAATGAAGCAAGAATAGAACTCAGAAGCCCAGACCCGTTGTGCAACCCTTATTTCGCGTATTCTGCCATATTTGAAGCCGGACTAGACGGCATTAAAAGGAAAATCGATTCAGGAGACCCTGTTGAGACAAACATCTATCATCTCAGCGACGCCAAACGTGAACAATTCAGCATAGGAGT
>JASFPO010000036.1:0-17075 GCA_050115935.1 Candidatus Bathyarchaeota archaeon
AGAACCTCCAGAAGCGAAACCAACTGAAGCAAAACCAGCTGAAGTCAAACCTAAAAAGAAGAAAAGCAAAAACACTTATTCATATTACAAGGTTGAAGAGGACAAAATCAAAAGAATGCTCCCCTTTTGTGAACGCTGCGGTCCTGGATACTTCATGGCAGATCATGGAAACCGGTACACTTGCGGACATTGTGGCTTCACTAGGTACAAACCAGCCGAGACAAGTAAATGAGCAGTGTACACTTAAATCCTACACTGTTATTATTTGTCCATTAAAGAGGCTACGTAATGATCCGAGTAAACGTTTTCCTACATCAACTTTCGGCCGAGCGCTTCTGGGATACTGGAAAACCCATTCCACCAGTTAAAGTTGCTACAAATCTGAATGTTGTTACAATTGAAAGCAAAGGTGAAGAACTGCTTGAGGTTCCCTTTGTCCTCACTATCAATTATGCGCCAGCCGTGGCTCAGATAAGCGTTAAAGGAAAAGCCCATGTGAGGGGACCGAAGGAGGAACTTGAAAAGATCCACAAAGGTTATACAGAGAAGAAGCCTCCACCACCGATAATTGTTCAATCCATATCTAACATAGCCTTTCTGGAGTCCATACTCATCTCTCGAGCTTTGAATATCCCTCCACCTATCCCTTTGCCCCAGATTCCGGCTGTGAAAAAGAAGAAGCCTTCAGAGCCTTCCTATCGCGCATGAAATAAGTTAAGAAGATGGAAAGCATCAATGTTAAAGGTGTGAAGCGTCCACAAGGAAACCCTTGGAGTCCGTTGAAGGGTATTTGCCAAAGATGACCAAGCTGTTTAAGGAACATCCAATACTGATCATCGTATCGTTGGCTGTTCTCTGCTTTGCTGTTTGGTTTCTACTTTCAAATGTGTTTATTTATTTGGCGGACTATATACTTAGATTTCTCTTTCTTCAGGAAGGAATCTTCTTGATTCCCATTTGCTCAGTCATGCATTTTAGTGTTCGCTTAACGCAATGCGCGTGATGCCTCTCGATATCAATTCTGCTTTTCCGCTTACCAATACTGCTCGGATTTTCTCCCAAGAGAGGTAGTCATCGGCTACAAATGAAACCCTCGGGTTTTCTCTTATGTTTCTGGCTTTCTTTGAATACCATTATTCGAGCTAAATCTAATCATCTTGCGTTTTCTATGCTCTTTCTGAATTCGTTCTCAAGAATACTCATCAAAACGAAATCACTATATTTATTGTCACAAAAGTATTCCTCCCTCCTAACGCCCTCTTTCTTGAAACCAAGGCTTTTCCAGAATCTTATGGCGTTCTTGTTGAAACCGACAACACCTACGGAAACCCTGTGGAATCCTAAGTGTTCGAAGGCATGGTTAAGCAGGAGAAGACCAGCTTCTTTTCCATACCCTTTTCCCCGTGCGTCCTTCTCTCCGATGATTATGGTCATGTCTGTGTTTCGCCAAGGTCTGAACATTCGGAGTAGTCCAGCTTCACCTATCACTCTGTTTCCCTTCTTCAACACAACGGCGAACCATGCTCGGTTCTCGTCAGCACGTAGTTCTCTGTAGAATTTCTCAGCATCTGCTTGGCTAATGGGGTCAATCTCGCCCGTCAATCTTCTGAGTTCAGCATCAGTTGACCATCGTTGAATATGCGGTAAGTCCTTCTTGCTAAAGGGTCTAAGAAAAATCCTTTCACCGATAAGTGACTCCCTCTCAACAGTCTTCATATTCTTGCCTTCCAACTACTCAATCCTCAAATCCAGTTAGTTAAGTCAGTTCAACTATAGCTTTTCCGCATTTCTCCTCAAACTATTAACCCAAACCGAACGTGCGCGCGTTAAACCTCTTGTTTTCCAATCTCTCTATTTTTCCATCCCTCTCGATGCACGCATGCTGGTGCTAGACTCAACAGGATAAGAAGAAGAGATCCAAGAAAGTAAGAGAGTCAAATAGAGTTCTGTTGAAGCTTCTGCAGTTCACTATTTACGTTCTGGAAAGTGCTGTAAATTTCATGCAGGTGCAAATGCTTCATTCTCTGTTGAATCAAACCAGCAGCTATCAACGTGACTCCTAAGCTCTTCTTGATACCAATCGTTGGAATTGGAAAAGCTATCAGAGACACACCGAGCTTGATGAGCGGAGAGCCCTTCTGTCCTCCAAAACTAGACTTTCCCCACAAAGGCTTCAGAGACTTTGTGTCTTTCGTAACTTCACTCATTAGTTTGACCATCTCTTCATAGGTCAAGCCAAGTTCACGCAATGTTAGGACTATTGCCTCCGATTCCTGTGGTCTCAAAGCTATTCCTTCTGTTGTTACTTGCGTTGAATACTCGTTTAGGATTTGCTAATATGCAGAACAATATGTTGTATTGAAGAGTTTGTAATAATCATTTCAAGTGCGCGCGCGTCGTAAAGAACTATGGGAAGAACTTTTTCATCTCTCATCCTAAATCGATTCCCAGAACAGAATTAAGAGATAGAACTGAACCCTTCTCAGTTTATCTGTATAAATATCTCACTTCAATGGTACGTACATTGACGAGCGAGATGCACCGATGCCAGGTGTTCCATGTCTAACAGGCTTGTTTGTGACAGCGAATTCACCGAGGTAATGGCCTATCATTTCGCGAGTTATTTCAACAGCAGTAAAATCCTTTCCGTTGTGAACCAGAACTGTGACGCCAACCATCTCTGGCAGGATGATCATGTCTCGAACATGAGTCTTAACCACGGTTTTCTGTCCTTGGGCTATGGCCTCTTTGACTTTTCGAATATTCTCTAGGAAAATCCGTTGATCCTGGGTTAAGCCTCTTAAAAGGCTTCGGCGTTGACGTGAAGGCAACAAGTGAATAAACTCATCCATGGACATGACTTGTAAATCTTCAAGTGTGTGACCCCTATACTTGAATTCCTTTGGCATGCTGTTTCACCTTGTTTCCTTCTCATTCTGTCGTTTTCGAGGTTAATTAACTTTATCACGGTTTCCTTAAGTCTGAATACCGCTAGCTTATTTGCCATAGCCACACAGTTAACTAGTTCATGATGAATCTGGAGTATTGATTAATTGGAGGCCAATACAACGGTTCAAATCAGACGTTTCGTCACGGGAGACGAAGAAACATACGCTAGGATCTATAACGAGGGTTACTCAACGGAAGAATGGTGGCTAACTCGAGAAAAACCTATAACTCTGCGGGACGCGTCTAGTCGTGACTACGACGTAACTTTCTTCGCTGAAATTGACGAGCAAGCAATAGGATTGATAGACATCAAGATCCATGGAGATATAGCTCACATTGAAAACCTAGTTGTCTTGCCAAAACATAGAAGAAAAGGTGTTGGAACCGCTCTTTTAGACAAGGCAACAAAGTTTTCGAAAATCAAACTAGCGAGGAGGATGAGAGCAGAAACACCAGTTCAAAACTCAAGTGAGTTCTATGAGAGAAACGGTTTTGAATTAGCTAGGCACGCTTTTCTAATACGTGTGAAAAGCAAGCTAACAATTGACCCATCTATGAGACTTTCTTTTGAGGGAGATGATAAGTATTGGGTTGACAACGATCAACGGATGGAGTCTATCAGAGAGCGAAGATTAGATTTTGGAACTATAGCCAAATTCAAAGTCATGGTCAAAATGCTTCGTTCAGAGGAATAAACCAATTAGCCTAGTGAATATACATTTGAACTCGAAACAAAACGACATGTACAGGACAGGTCGCCCAACCTGCTAGAGTTGGCAGTCTTTCTCACCTCAAGAAGATTCTCCAAAACCTTGAAGCGAAAACCTATAAGTGTATCCGAAAAGTGGGAGATAGGGATTCTTGATGCATGTTACCTGCGTTGATGAAATCAGAGAATATAACCTTAAGAGAGAAGGTGCGAAAGGAGTTGGAGTTAAGTATTTACTCCACAAAGGCGTTGGCGCCAAGCGAATCCAGCTTCGATTGTTCACAATTGAGGTTAATGGTTACACACCTATAGAGCGGCATGAACACGAACATGAAGTCTACATGTTGAGAGGGCGAGCAGTTGTTAGAGGAGGAAGCAAAGAGGTGCTAGTGACTACAGGAAACGTAATATTCATTCCCTCAAACGAAGAACACCAGTTCAAAAACGTCGGAGACGAAAAGGTGGAATTTCTGTGTACAAAGGAGACTTCGTAACACTAGGAGAAGTCACTGGCGGGACCCTGAACCTGCTTCTAGAATGTGTTTGACTTTCTGAAGGAATTGTCCTGCAGGAGCGCCGTCTATTATGCGGTGGTCGTAGGCTAGGCTTAGATACATTATTGGTCTAATCTTGATCTCCTTGTCTACTGCAACTGGTTTCTCAGTGATTTTTCCGACGCCTAGAATCGCGGCTTCAGGTGGATTGATAATTGGTATGAAAACTTCAACTCCGTACATGCCAAGGTTTGTAATGGTGAAGGTTCCACCTGTCAAGTCTTCCTTTGTGAGCTTGCCTGCTCTTGCTTTTTCAACGAGCTCTTTAAGAGCTGACGCTATCTGGGTTACCGATTTCTTGTTTGCATCGCGTATTACCGGGACAATTAATCCTTTCTTAGTAGCAACTGCGACTCCTATGTTGATGTCTTCATAGATTTTGATTTGTTCGTCTTCTAAGGTTGAATTCAGAATCGGGTGTTCTTGTAAGGCTTGAGCAACGGCTTTCACCAGAATGTCAGTGTAAGACACTCTTATCTTTTCACGGATCTTGACAGAATTCGACATGTCCACTTCCATTGTTACAGTGCTGTGGGGAGCGGTTCTCGCGCTTAAAGAAAGCCGTTCGGCTGTTGTTTTTCTTATACCTGCAAGCGGTACAACCTCACGTACACGCGGCAGAAGAGGAGTTGCTTTATCTTCAAGATATCGTTTGACATCAGCTTCTACAATTCGCCCTTCTGGACCGCTGCCTTTCACCTCTGCGAGTTCGACACCATGGTCTCTTGCGAGACGTTTGGCTGCTGGAGATGCAAGCACACGTTCCCTAACTTTTTCTACAATCTCTTTCTGCGGGAGAGGCGCAACCTTTTCAATTTCCTCTGGAGTAGTTGCCACAGGGGCTTCTTCGATCTCTGAAAATGCTTCATCAGGTCCCGCAATGATGCCAAGTGTTCCAGCAACTGGCACATCAACGCCTTCAACCGCTGAAATTTTTCGAAGAACTCCAGATGCCGGAGCCTCAACTTCATAAGTTACCTTTTCTGTGAGCACCTCGACGATTGGTTCTCCCTTTTTGACTGTCTCACCTTCTTTCTTGAACCATGTGACAACGGTTCCTTCTTTCATCGTTAGGCTCAGTCTAGGCATGACAACTTTTGCTACCAAACTTTTCCCTCATGTGCATAAAATCGGCTACGTGACTTCTTTTACTGCTTTGATTATGGCTTTTTCGTCGGGGATGACGAATTGCTCAAGGGTTGGGCTGAAAGGTATGGGTGTGTCCGGTTCAGCTAGTCGTTTGATTGGTGCGTCTAAGTAATCAAGCGCTTCCTCAGCCACAATAGCAGTGATTTCAGCACTTACACCAGCAGTTTTGCAGCCTTCGGTCAAAACCACAATTCTCCCAGTCTTCTTCACGGATTTTATGATAGCCTGTTTATCCAGCGGTACCAACGTTCTAGGATCGATGACTTCAACACTTAAACCTTGTTTGCGCAGTTCTTGAGCCGCCGCAAGTGCTTTATGAACCATGTACAACGTGGCAAATATTGTGACGTCTTCACCTTCTAGTTTCACGTCTGCCACGCCGAACGGAATCGTGTATTCTTCTTCCGGAATCTCGCCTTCAATGGGGTACAGCAGTTTATGTTCGAAAAACATCACTGGGTTGTTGCCTCTTATGGCTGCTTTCAACAATCCCTTGGCATCGAAGGGAGTCGAAGGTATAGCAACCAGCAAACCTGGCGTGTGCATAAACCATGCTTCGAGGCTTTGCGAATGATGAGAGGCTATGTTAACGCCTGCGCCGAAGGGAGTTCGAACCACAAGGGGCACCTTGGCTTGTCCGCCGAACATATAACATATTTTCGCGGCTTGGTTACAGATTTGGTCCATGGCAAGAGCGGACAAATCGCCAAACATAATTTCTGCCACTGGTCTCATGCCCGTTATTGCAGCTCCTACAGCGACGCCAATTATGGCGGATTCTGAAATGGGTGTGTCTCTTACACGTTCGTCTCCGAACTCTTCGGCTAAGCCCTTCGTAACCTTGAAAGCTCCACCCCAATAGCGCCCAATGTCCTCACCTAACAAGAAAACCGCTTTGTCTCGATGCATTTCTTCGCGCAAAGCTTCACGCAAGGCGTCTCGATAACTCAGTTTTCTCAACTTAATCAGCTCCTATGCATATACGTTCTCCAGTGCGTCTTCTGGTGCTGGAAAAGGACTTTCTATGGCGAATTTCACAGCTTTTTCCACCGCCAAAACAACTTCTCGCTCCATTTTTTCATCTTCTTGCTCAGTTAGCAGTTCCATCTTCTGCAGCTTCGCCTTAAGCCTTGAGATAGGGTCTCTTTTCAACCATTCTTCCACCTCTGCTTTGGGACGATAAGTAGCAGGGTCAAATCGTGAATGTCCCTTATGCCTGTAAGTTTGGCACTCAATTAGTGTTGGGCCTTCGCCATGTCTCGCGCGGTTCACAGCCTTGTGTGTTGCTTCATAGACAGCAATTACATCGTTGCCATCCACCGTCACCCCTGGAATTCCATACGCTGCAGCTCTGTCGGCTATTCTCTCTATCTTCATAACCGTTGTTTGCCTAGTTCCCATAGCATACAAGTTGTTCTCACAAACAAAAATCACTGGAAGCGACCAGATAGCAGCCATATTAATGCTCTCATGAAAAGTTCCTTGATTTGAAGCCCCATCTCCAAAGAAACCTGCTGTAACCTGATCCGTTCCTCTCAACTTAATTGATAATCCAGCGCCAACTGCTATTGGAATTCCAGCTCCAACAACTGCTGTTGCACCAAGCATCCCTATGCTGAAATCGGCTATGTGCATGGAGCCTCCTTTGCCTTTACAGTATCCGTTTTTTTTGCCTAGAATCTCAGCCATAACTTTGCGCAAGTCGGCGCCTTTTGCGATACAATGACCATGACCTCTGTGAGTGCTTGTTATGTAGTCGTCTCTGCGTAGGTTGGCGCAAACACCAACGGCAACCGCTTCTTGTCCTACGTAGAGATGAATTGTGCCAGGCACAAGGTTTTGACCATACAACTCATAAACTTTCTCTTCGAAGTGGCGAATTCTCAGCATATGCCGATACATTTCAATTAGCTTTTCTTTCTCTGGCATTCATTGAATCCCTCTTTTTGAAAGGGTCTTAAGGAGATTTAGTTTGCTCATATAAAATCATTATTGAAGAAGGCCATGTCTGCTACTAATTTCGCCTAGAATTGCATCTTGTGTCTTCGTGATCCCTCACATTACCTGAATATTCTACTGATTTTTCTGCAATGAATCCTGATGCTGCTCTTCAGCTAGGATATTAGGCGTTTCATTGTTCCTAAGCCGAAGAATTCAGTTTGGTTTTTTCTTTTTAAATTAATTTTGTCGTCCTTCTTATACTCTTTTTCACTCGATTTTGCGTGGTGATTCTTCGGACAGGTTCTTACAAGAAAGCGTGGTACAAAGGATGAGAAAGGTCAAGCTTGAAGATTTGAAGCCTGACGTGCATGTCCATAAAAGGTTTGGCAAAGATGTAACCGTTGAGTACTATCAGTCACAGAAAGTTTTCAGCTTTGAGTGTAGTTTGCTTAGGAATATAAAGGTTCAAGAGGGTTTGACGCAGGATTATCGTAAGCTGGCAGAGTTTCATTACCGTAGTCACCGACTTCCTCCACCGCGAGCCATCTTTCGTGCAGTACGAGATGGTGAGGTTGTTGGTGTCATTGTCTATAGTTATCCGAGTCCTGTAGCATCAGGGCGCAAAAACGTTGGATTGGGTAAAATGCCTCTTTGTGAGTTGAATAAAGCTCTTAGCAGTATTTCTCGGGTTGTTGTACATCCCAAATATCGTAGTATTGGAGTTGGGCAAAAACTTGTGAGGGAAACCCTGCCTTGCGCTTCTACCTCGATGGTTGAGACGATTGCAGTTATGGCGCGTTACAATCCGTTTTTCGAAAGGGCTGGCATGCAAAAGATCTGCGAGCAGCCTCCAGCAAAACAAGTTGTTAAGATTGCAAGTAGACTCCCAAGCTTTGGCTTCAACATGCAGCGCATAGGAAGCACCAATTACAACCTTTCAGTTTTGAGAGCTCTTTCTGAAAGACAACTGTTAGAACTGAGGCAAGTTTTCGCCAAGAATGCGCATCCACGCTTAATGAGATATTTTTCTTCTAGCAAGGTCTTTGGAAAGAGAGTGGAGTATGTCAATGCCATTGTGAATGCAAGTTTGGAGAGACTTGCTGGCTTGATCAAAGTTGTCAGTTTGCTTTGTCAGGTTAAGGTTTACCTTTTCTGGAGGAATCCAAAATGGGAAGAAAAATTGAGCAGATGATTTCTGAATTGAAAAGTCATGTTCAAGAAGCCTTGAAGGGCGAGTTGAGTCTCCGGGATCTGTATGATTTGGCGCGGATAATCAAAGTTTTGGCTGAGCTTGAGGCTGAGATCGGTGGAAGCGAGAAGGAGATGCGCGAGTTTATTGAGCGACTTATGAGGAGAATTTCGATTGAGGTTAGAGAATCTGCGTGAGAAGTGCAAGGTTGATCCTGCTTTTTTCGTTGAGAGATTTTTCAGTTTCAAGCCGTTTGATTATCAAATAAGGCTTTTGGGAGACCCAAGCAAACGGATTAGTGCTCGCTGGTCTCGTCAATCAGGTAAGACGACGACTTTTGGGGTCAAGATTTTGCATTTTGCCGTTACGAACTCTGGTGTCTGTGTTGTTGTTGTAGCGCCTAGCTTGAGGCAGTCGCGGAACGTGAGAGATAAGATGGAGCCTTTGATCATGGCCATTCCTCGGGAGATCCGCAAGCTCGTTTTCAGAAAAGTCCAAAGAGAAACAATTAGGTTGCGTAATGGTAGTGTCATTAAGTTTTATCCAAATAGCCCAGATTTGATTCGGGGTGAAACTGCAGATCTTGTTTATGTGGATGAGGCTGCGATGTTTCGTGATGATCGTTACATGTTTAATCAGGTGCTTAAGCACATGCTGGCTACGACTGAGCGGAGAGGTTTTGGTTATCTTTATGTTAGTAGCACTCCGAAGAATAAGAAGAGCATGTTTTATGAGATGTGCCAGCCTGACAGCGGTTTCAGTCATCATCATGTTAGTTGGCGGGAACCCGTGAAGGCTGGGCTTATCAGTGAAGAATGGGTTGAGGAGATGCAGAGGGAGTTGTTGCCTGCAGAGTTTCAGATGGAGCTTGAAGCCGAGTTTGTAGAGGACGCTGACAGCTGGCTGACTTATGATTTGATCAGCAACTGCATTGATCACACGCTTGAGTTTTATCGTTTCGAAGATTATCCCAGAGGCGAGTTCTATGTTGGCGTGGATTTTGGCAAGCATCAGGACTATAGTGTTGTGGCTGTAGTTCAGAAGGAAGGTGCGGTCTTAAAATTGCTTCATCTACATGAATTTTCGCTGGGAACGTCGTACGCCAGTGTCATAGGATATGTTAAGGCTTTGTGTGACCGCTATCGTGCCGTTGAGGCTGTTTGTGTTGATCAAACAGGCGTAGGCGAATATATTGTTGAAGAGATGAAAAGTGGAGGAATCAGTGGTGTACAAGGTGTCTTGTTGACACTGCCCAGAAAAGAGGAGATCCTGACTTTTCTGAGACAGAAGATGATTAACCGTCAAGTGGCAATTCCTTATGAGCAGACTAGGCTAAACGAGCGGTTTGTAGCTCAGCTCAATGTTGAGAAATTTGAGATCACAAAGGAGGGCAGAATAAAGTTCAGCCATCCTTCTGGCACACATGACGACATGCTTTGGGCTTTTGCTCTAGCCGCCTACGCAACAAGAGGAGAAGAAACAGGAGTCATTTTGTTTTGAGTATTTCTTTGCTTGTTCTGGTTGAACGTGTGCTCTGTGTGACTTATGGGTTGAAAAATAGAAGAGCTGCGTTGGTTGAGTCAGTAGCCTTATCCGAATAGGGCTCCTAGACCTTCGATTGCTTCTTCTTCCTTTTTCTCTTCTTTCTCTTTCTTCTTTTCTTTGTCTGGTTTCGCTTCAGCACTTGGCGCTTCCGTTGTTGCAGCTGGGGCCGTTGGCATAAAGGCTGGTGCAGACTTCACTGCTTCTTCGATGTTGACTTCAGCCAGAGAAGCTACGAGAGCCTTCACTCGTACGGGATCTGCGTTAACGCCTGCTGCAGTCAACACTTTGGTCAAGCTCTTCTCGTTGATTGGTTTTCCAGCTTTGTGCAATAGTATAGCAGCGTGTAGGTATTCCATACTCATAGGTTTCACCTCTCCTCTTTCTTTACAATCACCCTTTTAACCTTTCTGCGTGGAGTCCTCGGAACTTGCGGTCTTCTCTGATCCTCCAATCTTGGTGTTTAGACTCAAAGCTTCCAAGTGGGTCTTCTTAAGAAGGTCAGCAATTGTCTCGCTCGTTGGATAACCGGCATTTATAGACAGACTACACGCGTGTTGAAAGGCAGTTTGCAGAAGGAGCTCTATGTTTTCCGAAACAGGATAAGCGGCATTCAATGACAAATTAAATGCGTCTGCGCTGGCTTCTTGGATATTCCGCTGAATCTCATCCAAGTCTATGCGCAAATGCTCCTCAGTTACTATTATTCCTTCATCGTACACAGCCTTCATTACCAATCCAGCTTCAACAGGCTTGATTCCAAGCTTAGACAAGACGCCTGCAAGCCGCGCATCTATAGCTCCCCCTTGGCTAACAACTAACGTATCTCGATTTATCCAAACACTTCCTGACTCGATCCTAGTCGGCAAGCCCACACCGCTTAGTTGACTTATAATAGGTCCCGGCGGCAGCCCCGTGTTTCCAGATGGAATCGTTACGTCAAGAGACGCTATGTCTCCTGCTTTGGCAGTTATCTGCACTCTGCTCTTTTGAAGAAGAATGGATAGCTTGAAAGGGTTGAGGTCTGTAAACAGATAAATGTTTGAACCAGTCACGAAGTTTTCGAGATTGTTGATTCCCGCCTTGCTTTTACATTTTGCAATGGCTCTCTTCATCAACGTATTCTTAATAACACGGAGATGGGCGATGTCTCGAAGCTTCCTCTTCAATTCTTGGAGCTGAGCCGCCCTAACTTTCCGCAGATCCGCAACTGCTATGGTCTTGTACTTCTCTAGAAAGCTTAGTATATCCTCAACCTCTTTGGCTTTTTCCACTGCCACCTGCCTTGACATCACCGTAGACCTTCCTGTCACACTTTTATTTTGACCGCTGAACCCATCGTCGTCTTTATGTAGATTGACTCGACGTTTTCTAGTCCCCTCTTGAGTCTTCCCTCAAGCCTGCCTAACACTGCTCGAACATTTTGGACCACTTGTTCGTCTGGCATCTCTTCTGAGCCTATGCGACATTGTAGAACCGGCTGACCTCTTGTCCTCATTATAACTGTTTTCCGTTGTTTTTTCATAATCTCTGCAATGTTGGCTGTTGGGGGCACCGGACTTGGCATTCTTCCCTTTGGACCCAAAGCTGAACCCAGAATCTTTCCAATAACGGGCATAAGGGGGGCTTCAGCAATGAAATAGTCGTAGGTCTGTGCCAAAGACTTCCGCTTTTTCTTGTCACCTGCTAGGGCTTCAAGCTCTCTTCTTTCCATAACCAAATCGGCGCCTGCTCTTTTGGCTTTCAGAGCAAGTTCGCCAGAAGCAAAAACACAAATTTTGGTTTGTTTTCCGACCCCGTTAGGCAGTTCTATGCGTTCTTGGATTTTGCCTTCAGGCTTTTTCATGTCGATGTCTCGTAGATTTACGATTAACTCGATTGACTGTGAAAACTTCCTCTTCGAAGATTTTTCTCTCGCTTGCTTGATAGATTCCAAGAGCGCCTTCGTATCCAGTGACATCGATAAGCCTCGTGCTTTCAACCCTATGAGAGCCGATTATAAAAATCTTATTATCGAACATAGTTCGTGGAATTTCACTCTTTTAACAGTTGATCGTATTGTCCTTTGTCGATTTCTTCTTGGACATCTTTCGGATCTTTTCCTTCAACTGTCACGCCCATGCTAACGCAGCTGCCTAGAACTTCTTTAACCGCGGACTTCAGATTTCTAGCGAATATTTGGGTTCGTTTCATTTTTGCAATGCGTACAAGCTGCTCGAGTTTGAGGTCTCCAACCTTTTCAGTGTTAGGCGCTCCTGAACCTTTTGTAATCTTTAGCTCGCTGACGATTAGGGCTGATGTTGTTGGAGTGCCGACATCCACCTTGAATTCTTTGGTTTCTGTGTTCACAGTTATTTTCACTGGAACTTTCATGCCTGCGAAATCTTTGGTGGCTTCGTTGATTTTGTTTACAATGGCGAGAACATTGACTCCCAGCGGTCCAAGTGCAGGTCCAAGAGGAGGTCCCGCAGTTGCTTGTCCTCCGCTGACTAGTGCTTCTACGACTTTCTTCTCACTCATGTGACTTCTTCCTTCTTTGCTCTTTCAACCAGTCTAACATAATCAGCGTGAACTGTAATTGGCAAAGTGAAAGTGGCTTCTAAAAGTTCCAGGGTTACTTCTTCCTTCGTCTTGTCGATTCGCGTGATTTTGGCTCTCATTCCCTTGAATGGTCCACCTACGATTTCTACAAGGTCTTCCTCATTGAGTTCGTCAATCACTGGTTTCATGACTATGTATTGTTCAACTTCTTTGAAGCTGACGACGCCTTGAATTCTTGATCTTACATGTTTGATTCCTGCAATGGCTTTCTCCACGAAGTGAGGGCCTTCAGCTTCAATTAAGACATAGCCTTTGAGGGAGTCAGGTACGAGGATGGCTTTAATGGGCAAGTCTGTGGTTGCCACTCTTGCGGCTATGAGGTCTGCTACGTTTTTCTCTTGTCCCGCTGTGGTTCGAACCGCAAAAACCGATGTTGGGACTCTTTTCTTTTCTTCTGTCATCTATGCATTCTCCTCTGTTACGTTCCAAGCATTATGCTGGAAAGGAATTTGATGATGAACCCTATTGCGCCGACGACTATAATTCCTAGGAGGCAGATTTTTATGGAGAGCCACAGCTCGTTCCACGCGGGTTTTTTGGCCTGTTTTAGCAGTCTTCCAGCCGATTGAAGGAATGTTCGTAGTCCCAATTCTGCTCAAACTCAACAAACATTCAATACTAATATAAAAGCATATTCGGAAAAGTGTTGCCTTTCTTCTCAGATTTGCCTTAACGGTCTCTTTGATACCCATCTATCGCCTTTTCGAGCGATCAGTCTTGACGAAAAGTCAAGCATTAACCACTTGTTTTCTGACAAGCTCGGAGAAGATAGTTTGGCGACGAGACATGAAAACATATTTATTCCGCCCGCGCATCTATAAAGTCTTCAAAACATTACAGTTGGAGGAAAAATCTTGTTATCCTATGCAGGCAAGATATTACGTATTGACCTTTCAACGGGAAAAGCAGATACAGAGCAATTGAAAGAGAAAACAGCCAAACAATTTATTGGCGGCATTGGACTTGGCTTTCGACTGCTAATGGACAACTCCAAGCCTGGCGTTGACGCCTTCGACTCTGCCAATCCACTAATCTTTGCAACAGGGCCTCTAAGTGGCACCATGGGACCTACAGCAGGGAACGGCTATGCAGTCGTCTCAAAATCACCGGCAACTGGAGGAGTAGCTGAATCCAAGGCTCATGGCTTCTTTGGACCCGAACTGAAACGAGCAGGCTACGACGCTGTAATCTTTACAGGCAAAGCCGAAAAACTCGTATACGCATGGATCGACGACGACTCTGTTCAATTGTTGGACGCTCAATATTTGAAGGGAAAATCACCCTATGAAACAGACGTTGCAATCAGAGAGGATCTAGGTGATCACTACATTCGTGTCTCAGCAATCGGAGAAGCAGGAGAAAAATTGTGTCGCTTTGCTGCAATCATAAACGATGAATTCCGAGCAATTGGAAGAACCGGCATGGGCGCCGTAATGGGTTCAAAGAATCTGAAAGCAGTGGCAGTTCGAGGAACAAACGATGTAAACGTGGCAGACCTTGAAGGGTTCAAAGAATTCATAAAGATGATACATGAACGCATGAAAGGTCCAGCAACCAGAAAATACCGAACTCTGGGAACACCTGAGAACGTTCTCGTCTTGAACGCCCTTGCAGCCTTACCAACTCGAAACTTCGCTCAAGCAACCTTCGAAGGTGCAGAAAAAGTCAGCGGAGAATACTTGAACGAACACTTCGTTAAGAAAATCATCGGATGTGCAACGTGCGCAATGCGCTGTGACCATGTCGCTGTAGTTCCTGAAGGTCCATACAAAGGATCAACTTCCAGAATGGAATTCGAATGTCTGTGGGCACTGGGGCCAAACTGCGGTGTCGACCGTTTGGACGCCATTATCGAAGCAATGCGTTTGTGCAATTATTATGGAATGGACGGCATATCAACAGGCGTCACTATTAGTTTTGCCATGGACTTGTATGAAAACGGAATCATTACAAAGGAAAAGGCAGATGGCTTGGATCTCCGCTTTGGAAATCATGAAGCTTTGATAGCGATGGTGAAGAAGATTGGCACTCGCGATGGCTGGCTGGGTGATGTATTAGCAGAAGGAACCAAGAGAGCAGCTGAAAAGATAGGTAAAGGAGCTGAACAATACGCTTGCCACATCAAGGGTTTGGAGCTACCAGGCTATGATTTAAGAGGCTTGAAAACAGCAGCCTTAGGATTCTCCGTTTCCTATAGAGGAGCTTGCCATCTTCGATCAGGTGCTTACTCGCCCGATGTCAAAGGAAAAGTCAACCGCTTTGCCATTGAAAAAGGCAGGGGAAAAATCGTTAAAGATGGCGAAGACTTGTACGATGTCATCGACTCTCTAATTCTCTGCAAGTTCTCAAGAGGAACATACTACGACGGCCTTGACGACATGACAAAATACTACACTCTGGCTACAGGCATCAAAATGACACCAGAAGAGATGATCAAAGCAGGTGAAAGAATCAACAATTTGGCGAGGCTCTTCAACGTCCGAGAGGGCGTGGGAACGAGGGAATTTGACACTTTGCCACCGAAGATAATGAACGTCCCCATACCTGACGAAGGAGTTGCCAAGGGAGCCGTTGTTAACAAAGAAGAGTTTGATCTAGGTTTAGACGATTACTACGCCGTGCGCGGATGGACAAAAGAGGGCATTCCCACAGTTGAGAAACTTAAGGAACTAGACTTGGGCGAATATGCTCACATCGTCAAGAAAGGAGGAAAGAAGTGACATGGTAAAGCTTCACGAGAAAAAATTCGTCTCAGCTGATCCTGAAAAATGCATTGGTTGCTCAGTCTGCGAATACGCCTGTTCAATGGTGAAAGAAAAAACTTTCAACCCAACAAAGGCTAGAATACGAGCCATACGACTTGGTCCACTAGTGAATTTAGCTGTAGCCTGCAGACTTTGTGAAGATCCGCCATGTGTTGCTGCCTGCCCCAGAGATGCATTGGCTCAAGAAGAGAACACAGGGATAATTATGATTGACGACGAAAAATGCAACGGATGCGGATGGTGTATCGAAGCTTGCGATTATGGCGCAATAATGTTGCATCCGGAAACAAAGGTTGTCTATGTCTGCGATACTTGCAAAGATGAAGACAAGCCTCAGTGTGTTGAATGGTGTCCAGAGGAAGCCCTTGACTTCCTGACAGCTGATGTCTTGGCTCAAAAAGCTAGGCGAGGTGCGGTGAAGAAGTTATTCCAAGAGGCTGTTGAAGAAGCTTCTGGAAAAAGCTAGTAACTAAACGAGAGGTCATCTACAATGGAAGCTGCACAAAAAGAAGTGATGAAAAGGTTTCTATCTGTCAACCCAGAGAAATGCGTAGGATGCAGCATCTGCGAGTTTGCCTGCTCACTGGAAAAAGAAGGTGTCCTCAACCCAATAAAGTCTCGAATTCGCATCATTCGAGGCCCCCCCTTCATACATTTGGCAACAACCTGCAGACAATGTGAGGACACACCTTGCATAAGAGCTTGTCCAGAAGACGCATTACATCAGTCAGATGAAACCGGAGCCATACTTGTTGATAATGAGAAGTGTAATGGATGTAAATGGTGCCTAGAAGCATGTGAGTATGGGGCTATAAGATATGATAAAGATGCTGACAGTGTAGTGATATGTGATCTTTGCGATGGAAACCCAGAATGTAAAGAGATGTGTCCTGAGGAAGCAATCGACTTTGTTGCTGAAGAGTCAGACATTGCCAAAGCTTGGGTTGAAGCCTCAAAGAAATGGATCGCCTCATCCGAGAAGCTTGTCAAGATGGCCAAGGGTGAAGGAGTAACTGACTTCCTAGCAGACAGTGAAGAGATTATGGAACGCATAGATGACAAATGTAAGGAGCTCTTCGCAAAGAAAAAGTAGATTTAAAGCTCTGCCTTACGCAGGGTCTGCGCATTGAATTGCCACACAAACGCGTAAGAGTCAAATATTTAGCTTTTCAAATAATACTATGAAATGTAGCCTTCACAATACAGCTATGAAAATGAATGGAAGGCTTGAAAGATGAAAGTTAAGGTTCAGTACTTGGGGTTCATAAAGAATATCACAAAGAAGAGTGAAGACAATTTTGAACTTGAAGATGATGCTTCACTATCGCAACTACTGAACAAAATAGCTGGAATCTACGGTAAACCCTTCAAAAGAGAAGTCTACGAATCTGGACTTAAGGACGTAAAGATGGGTTTTGTCGTAACCGTAAACGGCGTTTTGATCGGGCAACTGAAAGGGATGGACACACAACTGAACAACGGAGACAATGTTCTCTTAATGTCCTTAATGACCGGCGGCTAGTCTACCTAGCACTAGAATCCTTTGCGCAAAAGTTATAGTTTCATACACATACTCTTTCTAAAAAGCTGGGAGTCTCTTGACCAATCGAATTCAAAGGCTAAAAGATTCTCTTCAAAGCGAAAGCTTAGATGGATACATAGTTGCTGGCGAGACA
>JASFPO010000037.1:0-17014 GCA_050115935.1 Candidatus Bathyarchaeota archaeon
ACCTATTCTAACCCAGACACGTCTCTTCATTTTGCCTCGGACTCTGCAAAGCCTAACTTTGCCGTCTTGGCACTTCACCTTGAATCTGTCATTGCCCAGCATCTGAACAGCTATGCCTAACACGTCGTTTGCAACTGGAAGCACCTTTCCGAAGTCTTCCTCACTGATGACTTTTCTTTTGCCCATCTTTTTCATTTCACCAACATTGCGTGCTCGTTTCCATTTCTTCTATTGTGGTTTTCGTTAGTTCTTTGATTTCGTTCAATTTAGCTGTTTCTCCGTAACCCACGAGTGTTATGGCTGTGCCTTCACGTCCCATTCTAGCAGTTCGTCCGATTCTATGAAAATAGACTAGTGCGTCTAGTGGGATGTCATAGTTTATTATGTGAGTAATGCCTTGAATATCTAGACCTCTTGCTGCAACATCAGTTGCTACAAGGAGCTTCAACTTTCTCTTTCTGAAAAGGTCCATCACGAAGTCTCTTTGCGTTTGAGTGAAACCAGCATGCAGTGGTTTTGCGTCATATCCTCGGAACCTCAATCTATCTGCTAGCATGCTTGTGTATTTGCGGGTTCTGCAGAATATTATGGCTCGTCCTATATGATTTTCGTCTAATATGTTGCATAAGATCTCAAATTTGCTTCTAGGGTTTACAACCATATAGTACTGAGCTATCTGTGTGAGTGCAATTTCGTCTTTGCTTACGAGGATTTTTTCAGGATTCTTCATATATCTATTGCATACATTCATTACCGATTGGTCTATTGTTGCCGAGAAGAGGCTTGTCTGCCTATTTGCTGAGGTCTTTGAGAGTACAAATTCTATATCATCGATGAACCCCATATCAAGCATTCTATCAGCCTCGTCGAGAATAACGATTCTTACAGATGCCAGATTTAGTGTTCCTCGTTTCAAGTGGTCTATTAAGCGACCTGGCGTTCCCACAACAATGTGGACGCCGTTTTCCAATTCACGTATCTGCTTTCTGATGGGTTCACCGCCATAAACTGGTAAGACTTTGAGAGCTGAGTATCTGCTGAGTCGGCCTAGGTGCTCTGCAACCTGTACCGCGAGTTCACGTGTTGGCTCTAAAACCAAAGCTTGAACATCGCCGATCTTCGGGTTGAGGCGCTCAACCATGGGAATTCCGAACGCTGCAGTCTTGCCTGTTCCAGTCTCTGCTTGCCCTATAACATCTTTGCCTTCAAGCAATGGAATTATTGCCTGAGCTTGAATTGGGAACAGATTACTGAATCCAAGGTCTTCAATAGCTCTCATGACTTTCAGACTCAGCGGTAAATCTTCGAAGTGTTGTATTTGCATTTATTTCATTTCTCCTATCACAAGAATTTGCATGTAGTTCTTAAAGCATTCAAAAGCTTCTTTAGTTCTTACATGAATCAGTGTGATAACTCCTAAGCAGCAGCCCCTATATAAAAAGGTTTACCCTGTTCAAAGCAAGATCGATGCCCCGCTCTCTCTTCCTTTGTGATGATGAGTTCCTTTTGGCATCATCAAAACGGATGCAACAAGCGAAAGAAAATCATAGAAAACCTGATTCACTGATAGTTTTATAGCCGTTGTGCGCAAACGCGCTTGAACGAACAATGAAATGTTGCTTCTCTGGGGACCCCCCCGACATTTGTGCTTGGAGGACTAGCGCACGGTCAGTGTTGCCTAGCGTTTCCAGTGGAAGGAGAAGTTAGCTCTTCCACGCATTCGCCGAAGATCTTTGTATGGAGATCTACATCTTTCGTAGTGGTGTAAGGCGAGATCAACGTCATATTGTGGAATGGGGTCAATAGAATTCCCCGGTTCAACGCATAAAGGTGCATCAGCTTGTCCAACTCTTGATCCTCTATGTCCTCAGATTCTCTACCATTCTTCGGTGGTGTTGATCCAAAGCCATATTCCATCCTTACTCCTAAGCGTACAACATGCCATGGTAACTCTTTAGCCTTGATTATCTCTTCAACGCCTTTGGCAAGACGATCAGCTAACGGGATCATTCGTTCGAAGGACTGCTTGGTAATTACATGCTCTAGCGAAGCTCTCATCGCGGCGATCGATAGGGCATTGCCTGACAGCGTCCCCCCTACACCACTTTCGTCCGTAGAGTCAGCCTTTATCTTTGCCAAGGCTCTGTCGGCAACGTCTCGATTCATACCATAGGCTGCAGCTGGGATGCCTCCTCCGAGCGGCTTTCCTAACGTTACAATATCTGGTTTGAGGCCATAAGCTGCTGTGTAACCTCCCGGACCACAACAAATGGTGTGCGTCTCATCAATTATGAGGAGAGTGCCGAAGCTTTGAGTTAATTCACGCAGTGCATCATGATAGCCTAGCTCTGGAAGAATTATTCCACAATTTGTCATAGCTGGCTCGCAAAGTACGCATGCCACGTCATTATGTGCTAATGCAGCTTCTAGGGCATCGAGATCATTGAATTCGACAACTCTGGTTGTGATTGCTGGATCTACAGGAGGTCCAATGTTACCCTCTACGGGAACCACCATACCCCCTTTAAGGCTAGTCAACGCTTCATCCACGCTACCATGGTAACATCCGTTGAACACTAAGATCTTCCTTCTCTTGGTTACTTCGCGGGCAAGTCTGATCGAAAATCTGTTGGCATCTGTAGCCGTCAAAGCAACCTGCCAGTATGGCAGGCCGAAGCGGCGCTCTAACTCTTCTCCTACCCATATTGAATCCTCAGTTGGGAGCATCATGGTGATTCCCCGTCTCACCTGACGAACCACTGCATCAACGACTGGCTGAGGTGAGTGGCCAAACATCGCCCCTGTGTCTCCAAGACATAAGTCGACGTATCGGTGTTCGTCTACATCAGTCACGTATGCTCCCTTCGCTTCTTTCAGAAAAATCGGATGTGGTCTTGCCCATCTGATCATCCAATTCATAGGCACGCCGACTAGAAGCGACGACTTTGCTCTTTCGAAAATCGCCTTTGACCTTGGATGCGTTTCAACGAAGTTCTTTTCCTCGCGCTCCATTAGTTTCCTCAATCTACAACGATCAACTGTTATCATCTTTTCACGTCTCCCGAATAATTATGATGGAAGTTGACTAGAATAGTCTGCAGTATTATATGATGCTTTTTGAGTTTTCCGCGCGCACAGAAAGGAGTTTTTCGAGTTGGCCCTATGTTCGAGTCTTATGCACTCACTGGGAGAATCGTGGTAGCAATGTAGGCAGTCTTGATTTTCTCTTTTTGATCAATTGACAGCGAGAACTAGACAACAAAAGGAAATGGTTCTCATCTTCACCGTGGAAATTGCTGAAGAGGAAATTGACAGATAGTGATATTTCACACATGCAAAGACTCTAGTGCTTCTTCAATTGACTTGAAGGCAGAAGAACTGGCAATGTCCACCATACTTTCATTAACTAGACTTCTTCTTACAACTTCTTGATCTGTAGGAATGAATCCGATTACATCTAGATCATATTGCGTCTTGGCTACTTCTTTGATTAGTTGCTGGCTTTTCGAATCGTCCACACGGTTACAAATTCCATAGATTTTTCCGAATTTTGAATGTTTCTTGTTTATTTCCTTCGCGATATCATGCGCAGTGTCTAGGCTCATTCTTGAGCCGTCGAGAACTGTGAAGATGTAGTCTATGCCGCTTTCATCTGTTATTCTATCTAGTATTTTTCTAGGAAAGATTTCGGTCCCTGGATCACAGTCTATAACAATGTGTGCGTAAGGCATTTTGTAGCTTTTGAGAATTCTGGAAACTGCTTGTTCAGCCCAGTAAAAGACGGGACAGTAGCAATCAATGTCGCTTGAAGGTTTTCCCAAGGTTAACAGATCAGTTTTTTCTCCCTCAACTAAAACGTCACTCATCACTCGAGAGTAGAAGTATTCGATGTCTGAAACTTCGACTGGCTTTTTGGGTTCCAATTCAAGCTTTTTCTCTTTATGAATATGGTCCACAACGTTGCCTATTGTTTTCGCCAACGGCAACCCCAACAGCTTGTAGAGATGCGCGTCCGGGTCCATGTCAAAGGCTAGAGTTACCTCATTCTTTTCGGTGAAATATTTCACACTTAAAGCTGCAAGGGTTGTCTTGCCTGTACCGCCTTTTCCTGAGAAAGCTATGATTGTCATACATGCACGGTGACATAACAAAACTAAAAGGATTACGGTGCACCAATGCGACTTCAGACATGTGAGAAGTCACGTTATATTGGGAATAAGTATCCGTAATTCACACAAATTAAATATGCCTGTAGCGAAATTGAGCGGTACTCGTTGAAAATTGGTGAGATTATGGAAGAAGAGAACACAGCCATACTTCTAGCAATAATAATCGGCGCAGTGATCCTCGGAATCGGACTTGCGATGTTCCTTAACCGTCCTTATTCAGGCTATGGCGCAGTAGTGTTAGCCATTGGACTGATGACGTTGTCGTTGATTATTACAATGCGTGCAGAAGAGATCATTCAACTGAAAATAATTCCCTCAGCAGCCCGTTCCGAAACACTGGCAGAGTTTTCCGTTGAATCCCCGTCGAAAATAGAGCTTGCCTCTCAGCCTTCCTCTGAGATACAGAATCAAGAAACCTTGGAAACCGAAGAGCCTTACGAAGTCCAACTCGAACAAGCTCCAGATGTGCAAGAGATCGAGGAAACACAACAGGTTCAAGAATCCCCAGAGACACACTCACAGTACGAAACTGAAGAACCGCCACGAGAGACAGAAGAGTATCGAGAGGTGGAACAGGTTGAAGAAAACCAGCAACTCTCTCAAGAGCCAGAGGAAACCGTGGCAACGACAAACTAGAAGTAGATGTTAGCTACAAGTTCGAATTCTCTAGTTCTCCAGCAAAATGAGATTCTAAGTTTCGACTAGCTCTTCTTTTATCCACCAGGCTTTCCGTTTTCCAAGCTTTTCCCCGGCGTAATATTCGATCACAGGTTTTCCAAGCTGTTTCTTTGAGCGCTTCTGTATTTTTCGAAGTCGATTGAGTACGTGCCACCTATTGGTTTCGAGGAGTTCAGCCAGCTCTGGTGTAGTAGCTCCCTCGTGAGTGAGTAGGTAATCCATAATCTTGTGGTCCATTTCGTCAATGCAAAACACGTGAGGGTTAACTCTGCCTTCTTCGTGTGTAAGCACTTCCAACTCCGCTAGGTGCTTCTTGATTTTCGTTACATCTATCTCAAGTCTGCTGATTCTCTGTTTTAACTCCAACATCGTGTCTGAACGAGGAATTTCCTGCAGCTTTTCGAGAATGGCTTCTCGAAGGAACTCGCTTCTTTCTCCTTCTGGAACTCTTAGAATCAGCTCCCTGTAGACCTCTTCTGGAATCTTAGCTGAAATCATCCGGGATTTGCCCATTTTACGCATCCGATATCTACTCTGGTCTGTAAGGTAAAAGCATTAGCCTTTGAGGTAGTTCTGAAAAGTAGAGAAACCTTTCAAGAGAAGCCAATTTATCTACCGCAAATCCTCGAGAAACTGCGTCGAAGATCTGAACCAGCTTAGCCCCTTTTTCTTGATGCTTTCAGGTATTGCTAAACCTGACTCGGTTTGTCCGCTAAGTTTCTTAGTTCTTCGCAGCGAGTCTTGACAATTTTGTGAACTCTCTTTCGCAGGTCTTCTCCCAGTAGCCCTGACTCATCTATGGCACTTATCTCCTTGGCAAGTTCAAAGTCACCCAAATCTAGAAACCACAATTCGAAATCCTTGCGCGGCAAATGAAACTCAAGAGATTTGGCGTCTACAACTTGAATCATGTCGCAAAACTCGCTGAGATTGATTGCGTATGTTCCTAAATACTGATCAACGCCACGATAGAAATGAAAAGCTCTTTCTCGCGGTACATTTTTCAAAATCTCTAAGGCTTGGTTCTGGTTAATTTTCGACAAAATAAGAGATTCTTTTCCTTTTTCTGTTATGGCATAAAGCCCTTTTTCAGGAGAGAAAATGTATTCTTTCCTTCTAAGCCAAATGAGATGCAGATTTGTTGGAGGTACACTTAAGCCTAGTTGCTGAGCTAACTCCCTCGACTTCACTGGCTTTCCAACTTTCCACAACAACCTGAGAACCTTGATTTTTACTTCACTCAGACTCAAAGCCGATTTCACTCCTACTGAACACCAAATACTAGTAGTGTGTAGTCCTTTTCAGATTTTTGCCTCCTTTGAAGGAAAACGCTTTGAATAGAAATTTCACCAATATAGAGTGTCTACTCATACCTTACAAGGTAGACCGGTTCCTCTTGAAACATCCACAAGAGTTTTCGATAAATCTCCTTGGCTCTCTCTCGCTTCTTTCCCTTCACTCTAAGTATTTCTTCTTCGAGTCTTTTCAGCTTCAGGAGAATCTTCACTTGGTCATCTTTTTGCTGTGGGCTTTCACTAATCAACTCATTCTTAAGCTTTAACATCTTTTTTCCCTCGTGGAGATTAGTATCTATTATATCGTAATACGTAATAAACCTTCTCTGCCTAATGCTTAACAGATATACAATAAAGGCAGTCAATCCTGAACGAACGTAGTGAGTGAATGTTAACGCTATGTAGTGTTCTTAGTAGTAAAAGCAGAAACTGTCTTGGATTGCGGTGACAAACAAGTTGAAATAAGCCAAAATAAGCCTTTTGGTGCATCTGATCGTGAGCATTGGACTTATAATGAAGTGAGCTACCACTTGATGACACCTTTCGTCACACCACAAAAAATCTTAAATATATGAACTAGAGGATATGTCTTTATGTACAAAGATGGGTGGTATTATGGGATTATCGAAGCTTAATGTCTGGCTTACAGAAACGGACAACCCATGCAAGATCAACGACAAGACCTTCTACGTGTCTGTATTCACGTGCGATGGCGAAATCCTCAAATGGGCTGGAAAAGAGTACAAGCTCCTAGAAGCATTGAATGGCCATCTTGAGGTTGATCTCCCTCCAGGGTGCTACTATCTTCGGGCTGCCTCAATTCACTGCGAAAACGCTTATAGCGACACAGCTGTTGTGCGGGTCAGATGTGGAGAAACAGCCTGCGTGACTTTGATGTTACCATCTCTAAGGAGATGCGGCGAAATGTTGAATGCTGCCCTCCGATTTCCGAGGGCAAGAGAGCTTATTCCACTTGAAATACTCCGTCCAGTGCAAGATGCCGTAACTCGGATGGTGGAACGTTTGCCAACCCCTGTGCACATGTATGAATTGGCTCATTTGGAAGAGACACGGAGGTTCATCCTGAAGCCTAGGAGAGCTGAAAGGAAACGGACAGAATAGGCTGCTTGGAAGATGAAACAAAACTAGTAATGACTTCACTCTCTGGAACTGTCTTCCACAGGAATTCATATCTGCGAGGTATCTATTACCTAGTGGAAGAAAGAGACATCCCGAATTAGATTGAGGACTTCGGGAGACATTGCCATTTTCCCTGAATTTTAAGATTTCTCTTGTTTAGGCTCTTTAACTGCTATCAACACAATTAGGCTCACCACGACCCCTAGAACTATCGTGAAAGCAAATGGATACACTGGGTCAAGACCATGAAGAAAACCTGCTAGAGCCGATGCAGGAACTGTAGCCATAATGTTCAAGGTTCAATGGTTCCCATAATTCTACCCCTCTTCTCCCGTGGAATCATATCTGCCTGCAACGCGTGATACGCTGGCATTATCAAACAGCCTCCAGCCGCAAACAATATGAAAACAAGGAGCAAGTGAACAAAATCTCTGCCAACTATAAAGAGAACCGTGGAAGGCATGAAAATAACATAAGCCAAGATCAGAGCTTTCTTCCTCGCAATCTTATCTACAAGTTTCCCAAATGGAAAACCCAGAATGATCGTGACAGCGGTGGAAACCGTATTCACGAGACCCCAATCAAAATTACTTATCATCATAACCTCACTCACATAAAGTGCGGTAAACCACCGAAACATAGGTTCCTCAAAGGCGCTGACTAAAAATGCAACGGTCAAGAATTTCAGACTAGTTGACATAGATCTCCAAGCTTCCACAATGGCTCCCAAAGACTCCTTGAAAGCTACTTTCATTTCCCCAAGCCTAATCTTCTTAGGTTCACGGATCGTTTCCTTCAAAAGGAAAAGCCGCACTAGTGCTGCGGCCAAAAAACAGAACAGGACTATCGTGTAGACGGTACGCATACCTGGGACTATCCCCTGACTCTCTACTAACACGCCTGCTATTAGAGGAGCAAATATAGTCGGAATTTGAGATACCACATTTGAGGCAGCAAATCCCATCCCACGACTTTCGGGAGGAATAGAGTCGGCATGTATAGCTTGTAGAGCGGGCTGATATATCAAACTCAAATTGGAAACGATCATACCAACAAGTACAAACCTCCAATCAGGGGCAAAAAACAAACAGAAGATACGATAGCGCAATCGAAAAGGTCATAGTCACAATTATCTGTTTTCTGCCGTACTTATCAGCAATATAAGCCCCAGGAATCCTAACCAGACTCAACATGGCAGCTCCGACTGAACCCATTAAACCAATAACAACAGGAGGAGCTCCCAGTTCTTTGACAAAAGGGGACTCAAAAGGCGCTACCAATGCAAATGTGAAATACATAAACAATCAGCTAACGATTAGAACTAGCAAATTGCCTCGCATGAACGAAAAATCACTTCTTAACCGCGATAGGATACCTTCTGACATTTTAAACTCTTGCTCAAACACCATTTATCTTAATTTAAGGCTTCGCTTCATCTGTAGAAGATGGGAGTTTCACGGTTTTCTCATAGGGAAACGCTTGAATAGAAGTTGCCTCAATACAGTCTATACTTCGCATTACGATGAGAGAAAAACTGGGTTGTCTTCGAGGTGCATTATGATTGAAGATGGCAGTACTTGTCTACGAGTATCCTCCCAAAATCGTGGGCGGACTAGGCACTTACGCAGCTGAGATAACAAGAAAATTCGTCCTTCTAGATAATGACATTACGGTTTTCACAATGAACGACGACACTGGAAGCCTTCCGACGAGAGAGCTCTGGAGAGGCATTGAGATTCACCGTCCCGTTCACATAGATATTTCGGACTCCTTGCCAGACGTGGTTGCAGAGGACGTAAAAAAGTGGGGCCGAGGAAGCATACACCTTTTCGCAAAATATCTCATGTACAATTACTTAACCGCCTCAAAAGTAGTGAACGACCTTGTTAGAAGTGAAGATTTCAAATATGACGTTGTCGTTGCACATGACTGGCTCTCCGTTATCGGAGGTACCGCGATCAAACGAGAGCTAGGTTTACCCTTAGTCTTCCATGTTCACTCAACTGAGAAGGGACGAACATTAGGCCACGGTTCAGACGTCATCTACAACATTGAACTTCGAGGTGGACAACTAGCGGACACAATAGTCACCGTGTCAAACGCCATGAGAGACGAGCTAATAACCCTCGGATTTCCAGCTGAAAAGATAAAAGTGATTTACAACGGAGTAGACCCGCAAAAATATTCTCTTCAGCAAGTCAGCAAAGACAAGATCTCCAAGATAAGGCAAAGCTATGGAATCAAAGACGACGACCTCATGATTCTCTTCTTGGGAAGACTAGTCTTGGTCAAGGGCGTGGACAAACTAATTGGCGCCATGCGCCATGTTCTTCATGAGATTCCAAACGCCAAACTGGTTGTTGTGGGCTTGGGTGAAATGCGCGACTACTTGGAGAAGATGGTGCAAAACCTAAATCTTCAAGATGTGGTTAAATTCTGTTTTGAGTTTATACCCGAAGAAGAGCGAATCGCCCATTATGCTGCGTGTGACGTAGCTGTTTTTCCAAGCCTTTACGAGCCGTTTGGCATAGTTGCCCTCGAAGCTATGAGCATGGGGAAACCAGTTGTAGTAGGAGCAAGAGGTGTAAGCGGCATGCGCGAGATTGTGATACCAACTGGTCAAGACCAGTGCGGTTTTCATGTAAACCCAAACGACCCACCAGATATCGCTTGGGGCATAATCAGCGCTCTGAAAGATCCGCAAGTGAAGGCTCAGCTTGGAAAAAACGGCAGAAAACGAGTGCTCCAAGAGTTCACTTGGGATGTCATAGCCAAAAGAACTGCGCAGGTTTACAGCGAGTTGATGGAAGGCAAAAAAACCTGAAATCTGCCCCAAATGATTCAAGCGTTGGAAGAGTGCAATAATGCATGCTCAACCTAATGAGATGCGGAAAGACCATTTGCTCAACAGATGGGTTGTGATTGCCACCAAGAGAAAACGGCGTCCAATGGACTTTGTGAAAAAGGCTGAGAGAAGAAAGCCTGACACATGTCCTCTTTGTCCTGGCAACGAACACATGACTCCACCCGCGGTTTTGGTTTATCTTCCTTTCAAAGGTGAAATAAAAAAGGAGAAAGACCACAACGGTTTACGTCACAAAAACTGGCTAATTCGCTGCGTGCCAAATCTTTATCCAGCTTTTACTCCGCCACAGAAAGAAGACAAATTGAAAGCCAAAGAAGGCTTCATCTCCAAGTGGGCCGCTGGTCACCATGAAGTTCTAATCGAATCTCCCCGCCATGACGAGCACCCGGGAGCAGCAAGAATCTCTCAACTAATCCACGTCATCAATGCATACATTGACCGAACCAACGAACTCTGCAAGAAAGAATACGTGAGATACGTTTCAATTTTCAGAAACCACCAACTGGAAGCAGGCGCATCGCTTTCCCATGCACACACACAAATAATAACAACGCCCACAATTCCCAGAATAGTAGAAGAAGAACTCAAAGCGAGCAAAGAAATCTGGAAAAAGGACAAAGAGTGTGCCTTCTGTGAAATCCTAGTAAGAGAAAGAGAAAGCGGTCGTTTCATCTGGGAGAATCAAGATTTTATTGCTTTGGCTCCTTGGGCAAGTGTCCATCCATTCGAATTCTGGGTCTTCCCAAAAGAACATCAGTGCTGCCTACTCGACTTGTCAAAGACCCAGATTAGGCGTCTTGCCGAGGCTCTGCGGACCTGCCTAGGTGGTTTAAACTCTCTTCTAGAAGATCCACCCTACAACTTCGGTTTTCATCAGATGACTGATAAAGCAAGCAATTTCTACCATTGGCACTTAGAGGTTTATCCAAAACTGGCTATATGGGCTGGTTTCGAAAAGAACACTGGAATGTTCATAAATGTTGTCTCACCTGAAGACGCTGCAGAAAATCTGAGAAAAGCTGTATCAATCGAAGAAGTCAAATTCTAACTATACATAGTCATAACTTTAGTTATTCCAACAGGTGTCACATGATATTTCTCAGTTCCACCAATATCAACGAAGTTGACGTAGCCTAACTCTCGCAGTTTCCCCAGAAGATTCTTAAGCACTTCATTGTCAAATTCGGTCCATTTGGCAACTTCATCAATCGACATGGACCTTTCCAAGGTGGTTGCTCCAATGTTATGTAACATGCATAGAAGACGGAATTCTTCAGGCAACGCAGGATGACCTGGAAAACCTCCATAAGAGGAACTCATTTCAACTTCACCTTGCCACTTCACTATAAAGCTTCACAGTCTTTTTAGCAATTGCTTTCCAACTAAAAGCTTTCGGCACAGTCCTTTTGGCGTTTTGAGCAAGCCACCTAGCATGGTCTGGATTAGACAAAACATGATTGATTCCCCAAGCAATTGAGTCTGGATTTCCAGGATAAACCAAGACGCCTGTTTTATCATGCTCGATGATTTCCGCCAGGCCGCCTACTTTACTTGCTACGACAGGAGCGCCTGCAGCCATCCCTTCGAGAGCAACTATGCCAAACGGCTCATATATAGAAGGCACCACCAAAACGTCAGCGCTCTTAGTAAGGGCAATTAACTCATGGTCGGGAATAAAACCTGTGAATTTGATTCTCCCTGCTTGACCAGTAGTTCCAGCCTGATACTGCAGATGGTCACGATACCATCCTTCGCCAACAATGATAAATTTCGCTTCCGGAAAGCGTCGAGCAACACTGGGAACAGCCTGTATGAGATATTCAATCCCCTTCTGGGGAACAAGTCTTCCAACAGCGAGAACAAGTTTCTCATGAGATCGCACTCCATAACGGGCTCTCACAGCTCCACGGTCGACAGAACCACGGTACTTGCTTGGATCAATGGCGTTTGGGATGATATCTACCTTTTCCCATGGAAGTTTGAAGTGGTCGCATATTTCGCTTTTCATAGAGCCACTTGTTGTTATAACTTTGTTCGCCTCATAGGTTGACCACCATTCTACTCCATCGATTGTGGAAGAATCTGGGTTGTGAATTCCAGACCTGCCATGTTCAGTACTATGTATGGTTAATAGCAGTGGTTTTCCGATTGAATATTTGAAAGCTATGCCGACTGGTGCTGTCAGCCAATCGTGAACATGCAGAACATCAAACTCAGTTTTCTGGCTTACCTCTGCCATTCGTTTTTCCATGAAATGGTTGAACAAGAGAACCCATGTAAGGAAATGCGGATGCCCAAGCTCACATGTTACGCGATAAATTTTGATTCCGTCTTCAGTTTCCTCAAATGCTGGGGCACCAGGAAAATCCAATGTGAAGATGTGAACTTCGTGTTTGAGAGCAGCCAAGGCTTTGGCCAAATCGTGGCAGTGACGGGCTATTCCCCCGACTATTCTTGGAGGATATTCCCATGTTAGCATGCTAATTTTCATAGGTGCACCAGATGTGTTTGCGTGTCAGGTTTTCTGCTTGAGAGTTAAGGCTTTTCTCCCATTGCTAGAGGCTCTTTTTGTGCTTTCAAGTTCTTCTATTCTTTGATCAACTAAACTAAGGATTATCTCCCGAACTTCGGCACCAGTAATCTTGCTTTTTGCTGCTGTTGCCAATTTATCAGCCAATTTGCTGTCACCAATTACCCAACGTATCCATTTTTCAAAGTCTCCTCTCTCCACATGGAATCGAATGGACTTGCGGTTAACAGTCTTCAGGGCTGAATAGAACTCTTCTAGGCTGTGAACAGCCAGTTTCGTGGGTTTTGCAAATCCGTAGGAGAAGGTGAAACCTTTCTCAGTTGGGAGCTTTCTCAGGATTCTTTTGGCTACATGCTTAGGTTTTTCTAGCTCTCTCAAAACAGCGGCTTCAAAGTTTGAGAGAATGCTTGAATAGGTGGTAAATGCTTCAACTGGGTTGCCGTGTGGGTTAAAGTAGTTGTGAACGTCTCCAGGTCCTCCGCCTTTTGTGCTCATGTAATAGAGGTGGTCGCTGATTTGAAGATAACGCCAAAGCTGTATTAGTTCGGTGTCGTTTGCCTGCCTAACTAGCGGTTCCAACGCTTTCACAAGATTGTAGCATGCCTTCTGCATGGAATTGCCAATCCAAGCGCTTGTATCGCGTTCCAAATCAGCCCAAGAGATTGTGGAAAACCGGTGAACATCAGGTTCTCCAACAGGACTATGTCGACGCACAATTTCAGACGGAGTGCAAAACTGGAGATGTTCCCATTTGAGGATTTCACCCGGCAACCATCTCAAGAATTCATGAATACCGCTTTCTGGCCAATGGTGTTCGCCGAATGTTTCATAGTCAAGGAAAACATTGATGACCTGGCCCTGTGCCGCAGCCAGCCAACTCGCATATTTCTCAGCATTCAGAGGCCACTCCTCCCACCAACGTGAGGAAAACCGGAAACCTATATCATCTGAAAGACGGTAATTGCGAAGCAAAACTCTGAGGTCACTGTCTTTGGCTTTGTACACATAGTTAGGGCTTCTCCAACCTAGAATTCTTTCGACGCCTTCTGTTATTATGGCTTTGTAGCCTAATGTTTCAACGGTTCTCGCGATTCCATTGTTGTATAGGCATTCGGTGTTTGCTACGACCTCAGGTTCATAGTCTAGGAGGTCTTTCATGAGTTGGCGGTGCATTTTGAGCTGTTCAACAAATTCTGAGCGGTCTTCGTCATACAAGCTTGCGAGAGAATGATAATAGGTTTCGTCCAGAAACTCCACGCAGCCTGTGTCTGCAAGCTGCCTAAATGAATCTAGAAGGCTTGGGTTCCAACGTTCGCATTGTTCAATAAAAACCCCTGAAAGTCCATAGGCAACTTTAAACCGCCTTCGACTGCGCTTGAACCTATCTATTTGCTCCAATATAGTATTGTTTGCGGGAAAGTAACACTTCCTCGCTGCTCTCTCAAAAACACGCTGGTTCAGATCATGGTCAAAATACAGTCCAAAAAGATCATTCTTCTTCACAAGTGGTCTGGCAAGTAGATCTGAATGAAAATCTCTGTTCAATCTCAGTGGTTGATGAACCTCGAATATAAGGCAGATATCCATGTTCAGCTTCTTCCTAGGAAATGTAGTTTCAAGGTTTCCAGCAATTTAAGTTTGTGTCTGTCATCCATATTACCTTCTTTGGCACTTCTGGCGAGGACCAACCATTTCAAAGATTTGATGTTCATAAGGTGGTCTTTTCAACATAACATCTTCAACGTAAGCTCTTAAAGGTTCGGCAACACTCCAAGCTTGTGCTATGCATCCCCTAGCCTGATATGGTGGGTCTCCGTCAAAAATCTCACTTACAGTTCCCAGACCTGCTCTTAAAGGTTCTTCTTGAGTGAGAGACTTCAGAAAGTTTTCAAAAGCAAAGCTTCGCCAATTCTGTGTATATTTCTTGGTTTTCAAGAAGGCAGTAACGAAGGGACCTGTGAGCCATGCCCAAACGGTACCATTGTGATAAGCTGCATCCCGCTGTATTCTGTCTCCCATGTATCTACCCACGTAGCGAGAGTCAGAACTTGCTAGAGTTCGAAGTCCATAGCTACTCCAGAATCTTTCTTCTACAGTATCAATCATTTGCTGTGCTTTTGCGTCCTCTAGCATTGTAAAATCCAAGGCTGCTGCTATCACTTGGTTTGGTCGCATCGAGGGATCTTTGTATCCATTTTGTATCACATCGAAAAGGCTGCTTTCATTGTGATTCCAAAACTTCTCTAAGAAGCTTTTCTTCGCTTCCTCCGCCCTTTCCAGATATTCTTCGGCTTCTGCCTCTTGCTTGAAATATGTGGCTAGGAGTTGCATTGTTTTGAGTGCATTGAACCAGAGAGCCTGTATCTCCACGGCTTTGCCCTCCCTAGGAGTAATGGGATGAGCGTCTATTGCGACATCCATCCATGTTAGTTGAGGACCATGTAGTACCAAGCCGTCTTCGTCCACTTGAATGTTATACAGGGTCCCTTCAACATGGTGATCAATAATGGACTTTAGTGTGCTCCACAATCTTTGACGCACAAAATCAAAGTTGCCAGTGTATTTGAGGAACTGCAGAACAGCGTTGAAATACCAGAGCGTGGCGTCCACCGTATTGTATTCCGGTTTGTCTCCAGCGTAGTCGGGAAATCTGTTTGGAACTATGCCTTTATGACAATAATTTCCAAACGTTAAAAGGATTTCTTCAGCGTCCTCGAATCTTCCAGTTACGAGAGTCAAGCCTGGCAAAGAAATAAGTGAGTCACGTCCCCAGTCCTCAAACCAATGATAGCCTGCAATAACGCTTTTCATCTTGGTAGATTCGCGATTCACAATGAAAGAATCAGTTGACAAAACAAGCCATTTCAACCACTCTTCCATAGAAATATCTGTTTTTTGCTTGGCAAACTTCTGCAACAAATCTTGTCGCCGCTTCAGCTCTTCTTCACGCAATTCGTGGATGCCCTTTGGATCCAAACGCAAAGAGGAAAGCATCGCCTGTGCTTCAGTTTCGCTTCTTCCTGCAATCGAACCAATAGAAAATCCTCTCGTTTCCTTTGGGGCAACTTCAAAAAGGAAGAATCCAGGCTGAAAATCCTCATCCTGACAGCTTTCACCTCGTGAGGCTTCAACTCTGAAATATTTCTCAATCCATTTGCCCTGACTTGCAATGTAAGATCCGTTGCTAGACGAAATAATCAGTGTTGAAAGCGGAATTGATGGTTGAATTGTAACGCTACTTGCAGAGGGTTTCTGAAGAAATCTCCAATTAATATCATCTTTGTTGGTGACTGAATGGAAATGTCTGGAGTTTACCAACGGCAAGGCACGAATGAAAACCTTGCCCAAAGAATTATTAGAGACGTTGTAAACCACGATGGTTGCGCTTTTTTCATTAGGCATGAAAACTGTTTTTCTAACGTGCACTTCATCAATAACATATTCGTAAGTTGGAAAAGGTTCAAGAATGAAACGATCGAGAAAAGGATTAGTAGGAGGCTTGACACAGTTTTTATGGTCTCTCTCACCGTATAACCGATACGACTTGTTGTCAACCTCAACTTCTTCGTTGAGTTGAGTCAGGAGAACCCTTCGGTCTGTAGGTGGATTGAAAGACGCAACAAGAAGACCGTGATATTTGCGGGTGTTGATTCCTAAAGCTGTTGAAGAAGCGTAACCTCCCAAACCGTTAGTCACAATCCACTCTCTTCTGACCGCCTCATTTGTGTCAGAGAGAAAGTTTCGCTCTAGACTGACTTTAGGCAAAATCTCTTCCATTGTCTATCAGCTATAATCATTAGACTATGCTATTGTCAACATAAGAATATCGGCAGAATCTAAAATTACGGTAGCGGAAATGTGCGAAAACTGAACAAGCAGTAAGGTTAGCTGTCAGATTGAGGTTACAGCATTAGTTTTGCAACGTTCTTATTCCTACCTACGCCAAAAAATCTGGCAACAGGACTGCACTTTGTTCGAAACAGCAGGGCGTGAGGTCTAGTTAAGTTGAGTTCTGTGAATGTTTCAGCGTGTCCCATACCCTTTGCCACTACAAGATCAACTGAGTTATACAAGGCTAAGAAGCGTTTTGAGCATTCTTCAAGGATTATTCCAACAGTGTCTGTTCCATTTGTTATAATATCATCTGCTGTTTCATGCATCTTGACATATTCAGCGTCCTGCATGGTAGCATCGTTTCCTATAGGTTCATCTTTTACTGCCACTGTAACAAGCGGTCCCAGCTGTTTAAGTTCTTGGACCAGCAAAGTGTCGAAAGCGATTTCCCCAGCATTATCTGTTAAATACAGTATCTGCTTTGCCTTCTTGGCAAGCTCTA
>JASFPO010000038.1:0-16954 GCA_050115935.1 Candidatus Bathyarchaeota archaeon
GCCTTGTCAAATGAGGATCCAGTAGGATATGTTGGCACATGGGTTGACAGCAAGTTTGTCAAGTTTAAGGGAATAAGGCGTGGCATAATCGCCACAATTGGTGTCTTAAAGCCATATCGCAGAAAGGGAATCGGCACATCGCTAATCTTACGTGGCATGGAATATCTAAAGTCAAGAGATATGACTGAAGTCGAACTTGGAGTTGACGACTTGAATGAAACAGAAGCAATCAAACTATATGAGAAAGTGGGATTCAAAACAGTTCGAAAGCACCTAGCCTATGAAAGAACCATAGCTTAGGTTTACATCTCCTTCTTCAGCTACCAATAGTGCGCGCGCGAGAAGAGCGTTTCTAAACCACTGGTTTCTACAAAACCAAGGAAAGATTACTGATGACCTTATCATCCAAGCGTTGAAAAGTCATGAACATAAGATGTGCTACCACGGTCTTGAGGGTTTAGAAATTTGCTGGTCATATGTCTTGAAGATCGGCGAAAACAAAGCTCTTGTGTGTGCGGGTCGTCCTTGCAAGAATGAGTTCATAGGAGTCGAAGGCCCCGTGCATTCTCTGGTTTGATCTGACTCTGAAAGCGCGTGTGATAGAAAA
Source organism: Candidatus Bathyarchaeota archaeon (assembly GCA_050115935.1). GTDB lineage: Archaea > Thermoproteota > Bathyarchaeia > Bathyarchaeales > Bathyarchaeaceae. The sequence goes on from JASFPO010000038.1 coordinate 608, forward strand.
AAGGGGAGTTTTGCGGGAGGAAATCGGGAGATATCTCCACATGGTGGGGGGTCCAAATCCCACCCCACGCATTTCACCGTAGACTTAAATGCGATGTGAGAAAGAATCTAATCTTCTTCTAAATCTCTAACTGCTTCATGTAACTTCTTAATTTTTTGTGGACTCGCAGAATCAACGAATTCATATATATCTTTTCTCTTTCTAATTTCTTCAATCCGTTTCTTTCGGCTTTTCGGAACAACATAGATGGGATAGAGTCTCCATACCATTCTCAACATCAAAGCTTTTTTATCAATAGTCTTATTGACAAGTCCTTCAGCACAAAGCTCTTTCAGATAATCAGAAAGCTTCTGCCTAGAGATATGTCGTTTCGATCCGTTTTCGACAAATTCCTTAAGAAGATGAGACCATCTGGTTTTTCCTTTCTCATCAATGAAGAGGGCAATGTCATATTTCGAGAAAGCTAAAGGTCTCCTTTTTGGACTTAATCTACTTGTAGACATAGTCTATTCAATAGATTATAATCTAAATCTTAGATATAAACGTTGCGCCCATGGAAACGTTCCATTATGTCAACATAGAAAAAATGGGGATTTGCGGGAGATATCGCCACTTCGCTTGTAAACTATTATTTATAGTTTGACATCCATCATGCGCCCGCAATGCAAATTGTTATATATGTAGAACAAATACCAAGAACTATCATTGCTATAGATTTAAAAGGAAGAGGAAATGTGATGGCGGATACTGAGTTATCGCATGCATGGAAGAAATTCTTGAGAAAGCATTGGAATATCGTTGTTTTATTTGTAGTAGGAGCTGTTTTGGCATCGATCGGTGCAACTCTTGTCTATCTATGGTTCGTAGGAGATGCTCAATCAACTGGTCTGGTACCTACGACTTTAGGTCTATGGACAATGGGACATTTAGTGACTTTCTTATTATATCTGATTTTCTGGGAAATTCTCTTCATCGGAATCCCAGTAATCGTAGCAGCAGTAGCAGGTTGGCTATGGTGGAGAAAATTACCTGATGAGGAAAAGAGAGAATATCATTTCTTTGGCACTCGCTCGCGCGCGACAAGCGGAGGAGGCGGATCAATATCGCTATTGCATTTCATTGCGTTCTGCATCAAGGTTTTCACTGATGGAAACTGGGATGTTCCCTTAGCAACTTGGACATTTGACTATCTCGTGTACTCTTTGCTTTCGGCATTAATGTGGATTCTAATCATCTTCGGGATTCCTATAGCTTTAGGAATCATCTGGTGGATAAACCATGAGATGAAAAAGAAGCCCTAGAATCTTTTTTTGAGCGCGCATCTAAGGCGCTGATCTCACATATGTGTTTGTTTCCGACCAGTTTCTATCATCTCTGAGTTTCTTTGGTTTCCCAATGAATGATGTAGGATAAAATCGGATACGTTCAAGCTTTTCTACATTTATAAACGAGAATTCGAGCGGTTCGCCACCATCATGTATTGGTTGCCCGCATAAATTGCCTCCTGTAATGGTTGCTAAGAAGAACACTTCAATGCCATGCAAGTCAGAGAAGCCTTCTATAAAATCTCGTACCCAGAGAAGACGTTCAGCCCTTACATCTAATCCTGTCTCTTCCTTAACCTCACGAACAAGGCAATCCTCTATCTTCTCGTGAAACCAGACACCGCCTCCCAGAAGAAAATAAAAATTATTTTCAGGATTCAAACAATGGGCCACTAGGATTTCTTTATTCTTATTGAAAATAACAGCCCGTGTACCAACTCGAATAAACCGCTCTGTCATTTTAATCCCATCTACACACTCTTTCCAATTACATTAACATTATGCACGCGTGCAATTCTCCTATAAGTAAAGCACTGATTACAGATACTTCTTAAACAAGACAACGATGTTTTTCTTGCCAGTCCATACCTTACCGTATTTGAAATCAGTTCTTTCTATTGTCGATTCCAACGTTTTTGGGACTAAGCAGAAAAACCAGCTTACGCCCACATTTCTCCCTCTTATGTTATTTAGTAGTAGAAGTGCACTCTTTTCGTTCCCATAGATGATTGCTTTTACCCATCTCACTTCTCCGGCTTTTGAGTTCCTCTCTCTCACTTCTAAGGCCAACGTATCTTCATGGATGAAGAAATTCATATCTAGGTTATCATCAAAAATCTCTGCAACAAGTGGTCGGTAATCCCAACCAATGCAGATTTCATGTGTTTGTGCATTTGGTATCTTCCTCATTAGTGAAATAGCTTCTTTTGCTGGAATAGGTTCAAGTTTTGGACTATCCTCCATTTTAATTATCTCCTTTTGTTGAAGGCAGAAAGCTGTCATTTCATGACTTCGTGTGAACCCTAATTTTTCGCCTATTCGACATGATCCTCTGTTTTCTGTTACTGTTTGATACGCAATAGTTTTGCAGTTTCTTTTCCGAGCCAGTTCTTCTCCATAGTTGAATATCTTTGTACCAATACCTTGTTTTTGATATTTCCCATGTATGCGTACGGCTTCTATCCAAGCATAGTCTTCTGTTAATGTGCGGAATGCTCCAGTCCCGACAAGTTCCCCGTCTTCAGTAAATGCTCCATAAAGATCACACAAGGTGTCTTTAATGCGACCCTCCGCTGTTTCACCGATCTTTGGATCGTTCCATATACCCATCGAGTCAGATAGCTCTCTTATAGCGAGTAGATCAACCAATGTCAGGAATCTATATTTCAGTTCCATGCAAATCACCTTCGTTCGCACTTTGAAAGTGCGCGCGTAGCGTATAATTCACTCTTCTAGTAGACCCTTAAGAATCTTAAAGCTTCTTCAAGCGAGGAACACTCTGGTAGTGTCCAATCTTCTTTCAGTTCTCTTCGTAATTGCTCTGCGAGTCGGTAAGTTGCCTCTTGGATTTCTGACAAGTCTTTTGATTCCAACAGAAGAGATAGATCATCCCCGATGTCGCTTGGCAATTTCTTGATCTCTTCAGTAGCTGAGAAAAAGCTGCTTTTGTTCCATTTGATGTTTCGTAATGCCGTAAAAGCCCAAAGATTAAACTCAGCGTTCTCGCATGACGCAAATAGACCTGCGAATATATCTCCGCGTTCTGTTGCGGAAACAGCTTTATTAAGATATTCCAGTACTGTTGGCCAACTTGAAACGATGAATCGTTCTAAAGTTTCCTCAAATTTATCTTGATTCTCTAATATCCAATTCTTCAGAAGCACGTTGACATCCTCCACCAGGTCAGAACCGATCTGCAGAGCCTCTTTTGGTTCTGATTTGGTCAAGGCTTTGTATCTCTCAACAAAGTTCTTTGGCAGTTTTCCGAACGTTTGAAGCTCTTGGGTTTGTTCACCCCAATTGCTTAAGAAGAATCGGTTATTGAGAGCAGCCAGAACATTAGCAATCCCTTTCGCTAGATCCCAGATAAGAAAAGTTGCATCGAGTTTTCTCCCTGTTTCAATAGCCTTTTGAATACGCCATAACTTGCCATATAGCTCATCAAATGAGTTTACTGATCTCTCAAGTGCAGATTTTGCACCTAACTTTGATTCTTCTTGAAGCTTTAGGAATTTTTCTTTTTTCTCATCGGACTTGCTCCAAAGAATTTTGGCGTGAGCAATAGTTCCGCCAGCAATACTCCAATATGCCTTTTTGCCGGTAGAGATAGCTTCTATATGCTTCCAGGTTTGGGGCCATACAATAACTGGTCTGTCATCTAAAATGAATCCCCATTTGATCAGTTTCTTTTCGGAAACTGCACACAAATCTATGTCCGATCGCGGGTGTTCTCTTCCTTGAGCTACCCCTCCAAACAAGTATACTAAATCAATTTCATCTACTCTATTCACTATGTGATGTGTAATCTCTTGAGCTAGGTTTAGCAACCCACCCATCTGTATTCACCTTTCTAAGAGTTGGACGCACGCACCATTTACGGTCAAAATGAAATGAGATTTAAGATTTATCGTTAGTTCCCTGAATGAGTGCGAAGAAATAGTTTATCATCGTTCCAAAACTGTTATTTGTAGTTTGATATCCATCACGCGCGCGCTTCGTGAAGGAAAGCGATTTCAGAAGGATTCTGACTTGAAGACAGACGCACGCGCATGCATAAATACTTCACTCTGAATACCTTCTAATGCACTGAAATGGAGGTGAGGAAGAAGATGCATAGAGAATGTTGTTGTTGCGGTCAATCTCATCGTGGGCGGAAGCATGGGCATGGAGATGTACATGGCTATGGGCATCGTAGACGATTCTTTACTAAAGCAGAAAAAGTCGAGAAATTGAAAGGGTACGCAGAAGAGCTAAAGAAGGAACTCATGGCAGTTGAGGAACACATCAAAAAGTTGCAGAGTTAAGTCGCGTGATTACTGCGCTTTCCTTGATCCTCCACCTTTTAGGCAAGGGCTTTTTGTTCCTTCAGTTTAGCAATTCGTTTGTCAATAACTGGTGTGAAATGACCGTTCTTTCTGATGCAGATGGTCGATACATTTTCCAACTAGCATATATCTATGCTCCCAAAGAAGTGCAAGGTTTGAAAGGTCACGATTCCATTTCTTCTAACATTTCGCTTTTTTGGTGACGTGCACAAAAACCCTTAAGAGCAAAAGAATCGTGGAAGTTCAATCTTGCGGATGAGGCATTGCTGGTTTTGGGTTTTGAAAGTTTCTCCTTTCTCTCTCTTCCAGCAATGCTGACGGTTTCGAAGAGTGGAAATTCAAGCTTTTGTGATTGTTGTTCGTCTAAAATTTGCTAACATGCAGAGAAATATGCCACAACTTGCATGTTTCGGCATTCGTCACATTTTAGAGGAGCTCTATGAGCGAATTCCATCTATTAAGAAACTCAAGTCCCTTCTCTGTTGTTGCATACTTGGTTTTGCTGTGATGAACCCCTAGAAACCCTAGAATCTGCAGGCGAGCAAGATATTTGCTGACCATCTGCCACGACAGATTTGTCATGTACATCACATGGGTCTTGGGTCGCGGTTGCTTGCAATTGGCTAGTATTTCTGCAATTATCTCAAGATCAGTTCTCTTCGGCATTAACATCACCAAGGAGTTTTCCACATGCATACACAATCGCATATATTAGGGTTAAGCAAGAATCTTCTAGAAGAGAACTCTACACTCTGCCCGGGCCAATTGCCTTTCGTTGCCAGGATCTGCGCGCAGTTGCAATCTACGATAATTGCTTTTCCTTGTCTTTGGTTCTTCGGCTGTAATACTCTCTTATCTTTTCTTCTTTGATTTTTTCAAGCATCTCTTTTCTTCGCTGCTCATTTTGCCCTTGGCGAATCAATGGGAAAACACGGTTTTGAGATGACTCATCTGACGGTTTCAATTTGGCAAGGATTAATACGTAGCAGACGAACAAGACTAAGATAGCTAGAATGCTCAAGGCAAGGTCTATCTGGATAGACATGTCCTTCACATACTTCTCATAAATGATATCAGGGTCGCTTGGATATAGACTTAATGAATTTTGAATACTCAGTTTCCATTCTGCGTACGTTAGACAATTTCTTCAGTTGACAGTTTTTCTCGATCCGCCTTTTCTTCCTTTTTCTTTATGCGCAAGACATTCAAATATGTCGGAGCAACCCATACATTCAGAGGGAATAGGTTTACCTTTGGGAAATGAATTTAGATGTCCAATATGATATGGGCAAACATGAGTAGCAGACATTACTTTCTTAACTGTTCCCTGTAATATCTGCTTCAACCTGTCGACCTCTGTTGATTTCAACCACAATGAACGAAACAGAAACAGTACGACGACTATGAGCAACGTAACAGATGTTAGAATTAAGTAGTTGAATTCAAACATGATTCTAATTTGGATATTTGTGGTAGAAATGGATTATGAAGAGAGAATAAAGAGTTTAGAGACTTACCAGCCCATGCACATTCTTCTTACTGAGATAAGCGACTGAATCATATCCAATAACAAGCTCACCTTTGCTTTTCAAATAATCTCTCAAACGTTGTTCGTGGCGATTGTCCATAATTACGCCATAATCATTCTTTAATTCTAAACGAAATCTCTGAATGATGTCTTTTACACCTGGAAAGACGAGTTGACCTTTTAGGACGTGTTTCTCAAAAGAAAAATACTTGCATAGGAGCCTTTCAAGTTCAATGTAGAATGAAATATTCTTGATGTTTCTTCCATCTAATAACAAATCCATTACCTTGGTGAACTCATCCTCAACAGAACCACACAACAAAAGAAAGACACCATCATCTGCCAGATGATCTGAGATATTCTTAACCGCTTTTGGAACATTATCCAAATACATATATCCCAACCACGTGGAAAATATCACATCAAACTTTCTGCCTAGCTGGACAGTTTCTATATTCTCGACCAAAAATTCCACATTTTCACACCGATTTCTCTTCCTAGCCTCTTCAACAGCAACCTTGTCGATATCAATAGCTATTATTTCTAAGGCTTTCTTTGCCAATGGAAATGTTATCCTTCCAGATCCACACCCAACCTCCAGAACAGATTTATCCTCCACATCAATCAATCGATTGATGTGCCTGATGTCTTCCTTCACTCGCATCATAATGCTTCATTAAAATCAACCAAAGCTTTTCCTAATAGGTTTTGGTCTCAACCGTCTCCTTTTCTGCGCTTGCGTTTTGAGGCTCTCTTCAAAGAAGAATCGAGTTCAAAAGTGAAAGTGAGAGCTCACAAGATGAAGGAATAACTTACTGTAATCCCAATACTGTCATTCATAGCTTAAGGAATTCGGTTGACCTTAAATGACACAGCTTAAGTAGTTGTGTCTCAAGCGAGTAACTGCATGGAACAAAATTTGAAGACTGAAGTCAGCAAGTACATGAGTTACCTTCTTAGGCACGATCCTGAAAACTTGAAAATGGATAGACATGGCTTTGTTGATCTGGACCAGCTTGCTGAGAAAGTAAGAGAACGCTTTCAAGTGGACAAGAAACTCATTTTGGAAATAGTTGAGAAAAGTGACAGAAAGCGATTCGAAATTCGAGAAGACAAGATCAGAGCTACGTATGGCCACACGATTGCCGTAAAACTCGAACTGGAAGAAGACAAAACAGTAAAACTGCTCTATCATGGAACTACACCAGATGCAGCCTCAAGGATTCTAAGGAAAGGCCTCAAACCTATGAAGAGAAGGTGGGTACATCTGTCCCCTACCATTAGAATAGCAAAAGAAGTAGGATTGAGAAGAACTCGAAAACCTGTCATCTTGGAGATAGATGCTGAAGCAGCTAGAAAGAAAGGAGCGCGATTCTACAAAACAAGTGACATAGTCTACCTGTGCAACGATCTATCGCAAGAATTCATCAAACTTGCAAAAACAGAAAGAATCACGTGAGCTCAGGGTAGAACTGGAAGCTGATGTGGCTTTTTCGGTCTTCACAACTTTGCCAATGACTTATCGTAATCGACAACAATGAATTTCTTGCCCTTTTGAACAACCTTGTGTCCTTCTTTCTCCAAAAGGTTCTTCTGAGTTTCAACTCCTCCAGGATATTTCGGGTTTATTATTCCTCCAGTTTTCAGGGTGCGCCAGTAGGGAGTAATGTCTTTTTCACCTTCTTGTTGCTGTTCTTCAGCAGCGTTGGCTGCCACCCAAGCGAAAATGCCAGTCGTAATGGGACAGCCAATCGTTGCGTTGTGTTTCCTTGCTAGAGCCGAGCGAATTTCATTAATAGTAACAAGTCTTCCTTCCGGCACGCTTTTCATCATTTCATTGACTTCCATTGGTGCTGGGATAACCACTGTACCCGTGCCCCATCTCTTGCTCATCTTGTCAGTGATTTCTTCCACTTTTGGCAGGTTCTTGCTATCTCTCAGTTTTTCAGACCATGTCTTTTTCTTTGGCATAGTTTTTCCCCAACCCTAGTCTTTCAATATTCTTAATAAATCTTCAACAGATCATGCATTTCTTAAACTCTAGACTTCTGTATCAGATCTTCGACTTTCGCTTTTTTCAGCAGGTTGACATGTTCGACAAGCTCCGTGACAACAAGCTCACAGATTTTCTCTCCTTTTTCTGCACTGGCTGTGGTTGATCTTCCAGTCAATCCCGAACTCGTCTTATCAACGACATCAAGTGAAAGAGTTATGCCCTCTGTCTGTACGAAGTGTTCTCGCCGTTCTCCATCCACGGCCTTACCCATGTCGACAATAGTTGGGTGTAAGGCCAGATTCAGTGATGTTTCCTCAGCACAAGCATGTCTTCTTTCTTCTGGCGTGAAAAGATCCAGCAGAAGCTTGGCAGCTGCTTCCCACCATGAAAATACCGACACGAAAATTTCCTTCTCTCTCAATTCTCTAGCTAGCTCCATAAGAACGGGCAAGTTGCCACCGTGTCCATTAACTATCACGAGTTTTTGTACTCCATTGTACTTCAACGCGAGGCACACCTCCCTCACATAGTTTTTGAAAATTCTTGGTGATATGTAGATGGTTCCCCAAAACTGTCTGTGATGCGAACTTACGCCGTAAGGTATTACGGGCAAGCATAGGATTCCTGTTCGTTTGGCTGTTTCTTCAGCTATAGCCTTAGCTATCAAGTGGTCCGTTCCTAATGGATTCTGTGGCCCATGTTGCTCATTTGAACCAACTGGAAGAACTGCGAGGTCATTCTTGGTGAAATACTCCTTGGCTTCAGTCCAACTCATTTCATGAAGCAGAACCGTCAACGCTTTCACCTTTATACATGGATTCGTTTATTGTAGGATAACTGAATTAAAGTTTGCAGTCTAGAACAAAGAGATCTTTGATTGCCCTGTTCTCCCGCTAACGTTCCTTTCACTCATGCTTGAGAATCAGAAACCCAGTTCAGTAGATTCATTTAAATGTTCTAGAATCATTGAAATAATAATCGGTGTAAGAGCCAGTTGAAAAGACGTATACTCTTTCCTTTTTCAGCCGTAGTAGGCTTGAACAAGCTTAAACTAGCTGTCTTGATTAACGCTATCAACCCTAAGATAGGCGGCGTATTGATTCGAGGTCCTAAAGGTTCGGGAAAAACAACGATTGTGCGCGCTTTAGCTGATATCTTACCGGAGATTTCTGTTGTCAAGGATTGTCCCTTCAACTGTAGCCCCCACGACCTGTCTAACATGTGCCCTGCATGTAGTGACCGCTACCATAAGAAGACAAATCTGACTCCGGAGAATCGAGAAATGACGGTCGTTGACTTGCCTTTGGGCGCCACAGAAGACCGAGTCGTGGGCAGCCTAGATGTAGAGAAAGCCATCAAGTTGGGAATTGAAGCTCTTGAACCAGGTGTTCTGGCTGAAGCTAACCAAAACATCTTATACGTAGATGAAGTCAACCTGCTTCCCGACCACATCGCTGACGACTTGCTAGATGCTGCTGCAACAGGTTGGAATGTTGTTGAACGCGAGGGAATTTCTGTCAGTCACCCCTCCCGATTCATTTTCATCGGTACTATGAACCCTGAAGAAGGAGAGCTTCGCCCACAACTTCTAGACCGTTTTCCCCTGTCTGTGAGTGTAGAGAGAATAAGTACAGTTGACGATAGAATGCAGGTTGTGAGGAGAAACCTTGAATTCGAAAGAGATCCCGAAAACTTCCTGAAGAGATATTCTCCCACTCAAAAAGAGCTAAGGAAGAAAATTGTTCAGGCAAGGAAAGTTCTGTCTAAGGTGCAGATACCTGAAAAGCTTCTTGGAGCCATATGCAAAGCCTGTCTGGACCTCAAAGTTGACGGAATGAGGCCCGACATAGTCATCAGCAAAGCCGCACAAACACTGGCTGCGTTTGAGGATAGAAAGGCCATAACTTTAGATGATGTTCTAGTAGCCTCAGATCTCGCCCTAAGTCATAGAACAAGAGAAGGCGGATTCTTAGAACCAGCTACAACAGAGGAAATCAAGAAGATTTTCATGGCAGCTATCAAGGAAGTTAGATATCTGCCTGCAGAGACAGTTCAAGAAGTAGATGAAAAGAAAGAAAAGGCAAAAGGTGTAGAGTCACCGAGCTGGGTCAAAGCTGCTTTCAAGGAGATAGGAGACACAAGCGAAAAACACGAGGACTTCTTCCGAAAGACGCTCTACCGGCACCGACTGTGGAGACGCATTAACAGACTCTTTTTCACGCTAAGTACACACGTGTTTGGAATCACAAAGAGACTGAAAAATGCCATTCAAGAAGCGCCCATTGTGGATAGTGTCGTTAAGGGAAGGAAATCAAAAGCTACAGGTTACAGCGGAGGTAAGATCCCTGATAAGAAGAAAGCCAAACAATTCTCTTTCACAACAGGAAAGCGCGATGAACCCTCTGAAAAGCCAGAACTTGGAATAGCAAAGATATCAGGGGAGAAAATGAAAGGAATCCCTACAGTCAGCTCAGCAGTGAGACGTTCAGATATGGTTGCAGGTATTTCCCTGTTCAGCAGAATCAAGGAAACTACCCTCACCTCTTTCAAGTTATTGTTCAAAGTGAAAGCTTCTTCTACCAGAAAGATTGGAAGTCACGCGGGCAAGAGAGCTGAAACCATAACAACATTGCATAGAGGTCGACCACGTGGTTGGAAATTTCCTAAAGGCAGACCTAGAGATGTGCATTTCCCAGCAACTATTAGAGCGGCAGCGCTAAAACAGAAACATCGAGAGAGGCCCCTTGAAACTGCGCTCAAGATAAGTGTTGAAGATATACGCGAGAAATTGCGTCTGTACAAGGCGCCGATGACTTTGATCTTTGTTATTGACTTGAGCGGTTCCATGATGCTTAACATTGCAGCCGTTAAGAATGCTTTGCTTAAGCTTCATAGAGATGCGTATCGGTATCGAGATAAGGTAGGTTTAGTGGCTTTAAAAGACACAGGCGCCGTCGTTGTCCAGCATCCAATAACAAACCTGAGAGTTGTAGCAAACAAACTGATCGGATTGAAGATCAGCGGCTATACGCCGTTAGCTGCTGGAATGCTCAAGGCTAGAGAAGTCCTAAAGGAGACGAACCGAAGAAACAGGTCAACAATACCTGTTATGGTCATAATAACCGATGGTAGCGCTAACGTGCCCCTGTCTAGAAGCCTAGAGACCAGTGAAATTCGCCACTTTGATGAGGTTGGCATTGTTACGCGCCAGTTCGAAGAGCTGGCTGTTAGAGACGTTGTATCAGTTTCAAAGATGATTCGAAAAGAGGGAGTATACACTGTGGTTGTGAACACGAACCCTCATTTTTATGGGAGGGAAACCTATGGTTTTTCGGTTACTAGGCAGATAGCCTCGATAACCGGCGGGAGTCTTCATGTGGTTGGAAGACTTGCAGGTGAAGAAGAACTTGCAGAGAACATCTTTGAAAAGATAGCTGAAGACCAGAAGTTGATTGCCTACAAAGTGGGGCATCCTCAACCGTCTTACAGGATTTGAGACGAAGTTTTGGCATCTCTCTGCACTATAGATTTAAATCGTGTAGGGAAGATTATGAGTGATTCATGAGGGATTAGAATGGCTAAACAGAGAATTGTCGTATGGATGGGTTCATCTAGCGACGTTCCTTTTGCTCATCGTATTGGAGATTTTGTTGAAGATGAAGGATTTTCTGTGCAGTGTGAATACCGTGTGAGTTCAGCGCACAAAACTCCTGGAAAGCTGCTGAAGGAGTTGGAAGTTTACGAGCAATCTGGCGACAACATTGTCTATATTACCGTAGCTGGCCTATCCGACGCTCTCTCAGGAGTCGTCTCCGGCTATTCAAGCTATCCAGTTATCGCCTGTTCTCCAGACGCTGAAAAACAAGGTTGGTCAAAAGTTTTCTCTTCAGTTATGACCCCAAGAGGCGTGGCGGTATCTTACGTAGTAAAGCCGGAAAACGCTGCCTTAACAGCTGTTAAGATCCTTGCATTGTCAAATCCTTCGCTCTACAAGGAGATCGCAAGGTTCATGCAAAAAATGAGAAAGACTGTTGAAATGGCCGATGAAGAACTGAAGAAAAAGGAAGGCTTTGAGCTCCACAGAGAGCATGTTGGGGCAGGATAAGAATCTAACGATTATCACGTATTGTCCTCAATGGGAATAATCAATCACATTTGTCGTATTTAGAAAGGGAAACCCTTAAAAAGAACGCTTTGCTCAGAAAGATATTCTGCGAGGGTTTACAAACGTAAACCTTGTCTTCACGATCAAACATTGGGGATAGACGGATGGGCAACAGTGAGACCACCGCCGAATTAGACAAAATCAGTGCAGTTATTCAAAGGTTTTCTGGCAGAAAATCTGCTCTGATTGCCATATTGCAAGAAATAGAGAATATATACGGTTATCTCCCCGCGTGGGCATTGAGACATGTGTCAGAGAAACTTGAGATTCCATTGGTCCAAGTATGTGGAGTAGCTTCATTCTATGACGCGTTTCATTTAACCCCACAGGGCAAGCATCGAATTCGTGTTTGCCTAGGAACAGCGTGTTATTTAAAGGGTTCAAATCGGATTCTTGAAGCTTTAGAAAGGGAATTGGGTATAAGTGATGGTGAAACTACGCCTGACTTGGAATACAGCATCCAAGGGGTCCGCTGTCTCGGTGCATGTGCGTTAGCACCAGTTATGATTATTGACGAACAGTATTTTGACAAGATGTCCCCAACCAGAGTTGGCAAGATATTAAGGCAGGTTCAGAGAAAAAATGAGGAGAATTAGAACTCAGCAAGGGCTGGAAGCTCTTCGTATCTCTCTGTTGCAGGGTAAAGACCCGAACAAGCCCTGTGTTAGAGTATGTGTTGGGACAGGTTGCAGAGCTCGAGGCAGCCTAGATGTTCTACAGTCCTTCAAGGAAACGGTGGAAGAACAAGGATTGCAGAATAGTCTGGCGGTTAAACAGACAGGTTGCCACGGATTTTGTGAGCGAGGACCCGTTGTAGTATTAGGACCAAAGGAGATTTTCTATCAGGAAGTAAAAGCACGTGATGCGCCTGAGATTGTTTCCAAAACGTTACACAACTGGGAAACTGTTGACAAGCTTTTACATGTAGATTCGACAACAGGCAGAAAGGTTCTTTGTGAAGCAGAAGTTCCGTTCTACAAGATGCAGGATAGACGGATCCTTGCCAACAATGGACGAATCGATCCTACGGATATATTGGACTATATCACTGTTGGAGGCTATCAGGCTCTCGCAAGAGCCCTTACAACTATGTCTAACGAGCAAATCATTGACACGATTGATAAATCTGGGCTACGTGGTCTCGGTGGAGGAGGATTTCCCACGGGACGAAAATGGAGATCCTGCCGAGAAGCAGCAGGAGATATCAAGTTCGTGATTGGCAACGGTGATGAAGGTGACCCCGGCGCTTTCAGTGATAGAAGCCTCATGGAAGCAAACCCTCACAGCATTCTGGAAGGAATGATCATAGGCGCATACGCTATTGGAGCAAACCAAGGCTACCTATATGTTCGCGCCGAGTATCCACTAGCGTTAAAACATCTGCAAAGAGCAATAGATCAAGCCAAGGATTACGGATTCCTAGGAGACAACATATTCAACTCAGGATTCGATTTGAGCATGGACATAATTCGAGGTGGAGGCGCTTTTGTGTGCGGCGAATCCTCGGCATTGGTTGCTTCGATAGAAGGAAAGATGGGTGAACCAAGAGCGAAGTACATCCACACAGTCGAGAGAGGCTTGTGGAACAAACCAACCAATCTAAACAACGTTAAGACTTGGGCTTGCATCCCCCTAATCATTAACGATGGTGCGGAGCGGTACTTAGAAATAGGAACCAAGAAGAGTAAAGGAACGGCAGTTTTCTCTCTTGTCGGAAAAGTCAACAATACCGGACTCATCGAAGTTCCGATGGGAACACCACTTAAGAAGATAATCTATGACATAGGTGGTGGGATACTTGAGGGAAAGCAGTTCAAAGCTATTCAAACTGGAGGGCCTTCAGGAGGCTGTATACCTGGAGAATTGCTCGACCTTCCAGTAGACTTTGACAGACTAAGCGAAGCCGGATCAATGATGGGGTCAGGTGGCATGATTGTTATGGATGAAAGCACCTGTATGGTGGATGTAGCCCGATATTTCCTTGATTTCCTTCAGTATGAGTCTTGTGGCAAATGTGTTCCTTGCCGTGAAGGAGTTAAGAGAATGCTTGAGATTCTGACTGACATTACTGAAGGGCGAGGAAAGGAGGAGGATTTGACACTTCTTCAAGAGTTGGCGGAGATGATTAAGGATTTCTCCCTTTGTGGTCTCGGCAAGACATCCCCCAACACAGTTTTGTCAACCCTTCGATATTTCCGCGATGAGTATGAAACTCATGTAAAAGATAAGAAGTGTCCTGCTGGCATTTGCAGAAGCTTAATCGAATACAAGATCCTTGAAGGCAAATGTACAGGATGTGGCGCTTGTTTCAAACTGTGTCCTCAGCAAGCCATACAAGGTGAGCCAGAAAAGCTCCATGTAATAGACTCAAAGAAATGCATTAGGTGTGGCATATGTCGAGACTCCTGTCCCTTCAACGCGATAATAGTGGAATAGGATGTGAATTGATGGTAACTCTCACAATTGATGGAGTGGAAGTTCAGGCACAAGAGGGCTCTACCCTTCTTGAGGTTGCTAGATTCTATGGATTTAACATTCCAACACTTTGCCACCATGATGAGCTAACCCCTTATGGCGCATGCCGACTGTGCATGGTGGAGGTAAATGACGGAAGAAGAACAAGACTAGTAGTATCATGCTTATACCCCGTCAAGGAAGGAATAATAGTAAGAACCAACACCGAAAGAATTCTAAAAGGACGGAAGTTACTGCTTGAGCTCATGATTGCCAAATGTCCCAACTCAAAAACACTACAAGATCTAGCGTCAAAGATGGGATTAGAGCAAGTTAGGTTCAAGATGGAAGATAAAGATTGCATACTCTGCGGATTGTGTGTGCGGATATGCAAAGAGCAGATGGGGGGCGGCGCTATAGGATTTGTCGGCAGAGGCCAGAAGCGGGAAGTTATCACTCCGTTTCGTCAAGTCAGTGATGTTTGCCGGAACTGCGGAGCTTGTATGTACATTTGCCCAATTGTAGAGGTGCAATGCCGCGGAGTGAAGTCTCCAGGAGAGTTGTGCAACTCGTGCTTAGTTTTCACTCCCCAATGTTTAGAAGAGTATGATCAAGTAATGTGTACTCTAGATTCATGTGGATCATGTGTAAAAAAGGAGGAAAAATAGTATGACCTATTCAAAACCGAACGCAAGCGCAGCAACCCTAACGAAGAACCGAACAGAAGCGTGCCCAGTCAGCGGACTCTGCGTCACCTGTGTAGATGGATGCCCAGGACCCTGCGAAGTCGCAAAATCGGCAATAAGAGGTAGTGAAGTAATCTATCCAGCACCTTTCGGAGTAATGACCACAGGTTCTCAGAAGAATTATCCAGTGAACCTTTCCCACTTCAACATCATGGGAACGACCGTAGGCGCATCAGGAATAGAAGCCGACAGTGACAAGGCGATATTCCCAAACGTTGACCTAGAAACTAAGATCGGCCAAGGCAAAGGTCTAAAACTGAAGATTCCTTGGTTTACCTGCGCGCTAGGATCGACAAAAATCGCAAAAGACAACTGGGCAGAACTTGCCATTGGCGCTGCAATCTCTGGAACTATGCAAGTCATAGGCGAAAACGTCTGCGGTATGGATGTTGGCTCAAAGATCAAGAATGGAAGGGTGGTTCATTCTCCGGAATTAGAGTGGCGAGTGAAAACATACAACGAATTTAAAGAGAAAGGCTATGGAACTATCGCTGTTCAATCAAATATTGAAGACACACGACTAGGAGTTTTTGAATACGCCATTTCCGAATTGGGAGTGGATGCCGTCGAGCTAAAGTGGGGTCAAGGAGCTAAAGACATTGGCGGCGAAGTCAAAATCAAAGATCTGAACAAAGCTCAGCTGTTGAAAAAACGAGGCTACGTAGTCGTCCCAGATCCTGAAGACCCAAACGTTGTGGAAGCTTTTAAAAGAAGACACTTTACGGAGTTTGAGAGGCACTCCCGGGTAGGTATGGTCACCAAAGAGAGTTTCATTGGCAAGGTGAAGGAACTTAGAAGTCTGGGCGCAAAGTACATCTTTCTTAAAACTGGTGCTTATCGACCCGCAGATGTGGCTAGAGCAGTGAAATTCTCATCTGAAGCAAGGATTGACTTACTTACAGTGGACGGAGCGGGTGGAGGAACAGGAATGAGCCCTTGGCGCATGATGAACGAGTGGGGAATACCAAGCGTCGAAATCTGGTCTCTGACATATCGATATGCTGACAGAATCGCAAAAAGAGGGGGCTATGTACCCAGCATAGCACTTGCAGGAGGCGCTACCTTGGAGGATCACATATTCAAGGCATT
>JASFPO010000039.1:0-16875 GCA_050115935.1 Candidatus Bathyarchaeota archaeon
CTCATATTTCTTCAGCAATACACAGTATCTGGAATTATCTTCAGTTGACAGTACTTGCGGTCTCGCCGTCAAATCTGCTGGATGAACAGCGGCGATAATGTCATCTCTTTTTCGAGTTGTGTCGAAGGCCAAGACCATATATGGAGCGGTTATGTTCTTAGGATTCACGAGATAATCATCTTGTCTCTCCTTCAACATTGTTGGGGCAAAGGGCATCCAAAAATCTCTTCTCTTGATCGCTCTGTTCAAGTGTCTGACATTTAAGAAATTTGAAGCGTTCGCCAATATTGATCTATTTCCCAGCGCCCTTGCACCCCATTCAAGTTTGCCGTAGAATCTTGCCACAATCTTGTTTTCAGTTAGCATCTCCGCGATTGTCTTTCCGACATCTTTACACCTTGTATACTTAATCTCATTTGACTGAACAACTTCTTCTAGTTCACCTTCAATCTCCTTGTCGGAATATTCAGGACCTCTGTAAAGATTCGTGATTTTCATTTCACCGGTTTCTTTCCCTTCGTCGCTGCACATTTGAGAGTATACGTGAAAGGCAGCTCCTATTGAGCAGCTTTCATCCCCACAAGAAGGAAAAACAAATACATTCTCAACTTCTTCTAGCTCCATTATTTTCTTGTTGGCTTTGACGTTCATGAAAACACCTCCCCCAAGAGCCAGTTTCCTTATTCCGGTCTTTCTAGCTGCCGTTCTCACCCACGTTAGGATGAGGTCTTCTGTGAAACGTTGCAAAGCCCCGGAGATGTTATCGAATCTCTCGCGGGTATAGATTCTTCTCAAAGCAGGATAAATTCCGAATGTGGAGAACAGAGTTCGTCGTTTGAATACTAATTCGTCAACATATAGTAATTTCCGAAGTTCTTCGTAAATCTGGGAATAGTACTCTCCTTTCGCATAAGGTGCCATACCCATCAATTTGTATTCGTGCTCCAAAGGGGTCATTCCCATGTAGAAAGTTGTTCGTGAATATACATTTCCGATAGAATTGCCTTCCTTTGTTTCGGCCATCTTATTCAGAAATCCGTTTTCACCTACATAAACCGAAGAACACAAGCCGTCGCCGCCACCGTCTAAGGTCAAAACTAGGACTCTTTCAACGTTCTTGTCATAAAAGCTGCCATAGTAAGATGCGGAAGCATGGGCAAGATGATGATCAACAAACAAAGCCTTCTCTCTAGGTATACCTGCTTGTTGCATCTGCCTGAGCCTTTGCTTTCTGGAGGCGCTTTTATAGAAACTGAAGAATGGAGATCGCCTAAAAACTTCGATAAATTTCGACTTGGAACTTCCCGAAGATCCGTACCAGCGTAGCCTCTCCTCCTTGCTGTATTGAGGAGGGTTATGGATCTGACCAAAAGCAAAGAGATCTATATCCTCAATCGTTAAGCTACTGTATTCCAAAAGCATCTGTAAACTCCTGTAAGGAAAGCCTGTGTAGTTTTTCTTCCTTGTTATTCTCTCTTCTTGAACTGCGAATCTTATGACTCCGTCTTCAAGTAAACACACTGAGGCATTGTGGTTGTCGTGTATTCCGACAATTCGTATGCTCGTCAATTTCAGTTCCTCATTACTACATTTTCATATACCTGAATGTACTTTTCGACCTGCATATCCCAGCTGTGTTCCTTCTTGACATAGTTGAAGGCGTTTTGACCTAGTCTAGATCGCAACTTCATGTCAGAAAGAAGTAGCTGAATTTTGTTGTAAAGATCATTGACATTGAAAGCTTCAGCCAATAGACCGCTCTCCTCATCTGATATTATCTCACGCATTGACGGAATATCGAACGCCACTAGCGGTTTCTTACAAGCCATGGCTTCTAGTATGAAAATTGGTTGTGCCTCAGACATACTTGGCAAAACCACAGCATCCGACTTCTTTACTTCGGCAAGTAGTTCTTGACGGGTAACAAAACCGCGACAATGCACACTGTCACTTAGATCTGAGTTTACAATGAACTCTTTGATTCTCCTTTCCAAAGGCCCCTTCCCAAAAATGTTTAGTTGCACCTTGCTGAACTCTCTCTTTAGCAGTCTGAATGCTTCCAGCAAAAGCATGACTCCCTTTGTCCAAAATAGCCGTCCTGCAAAGACAATTGAAAGATCGTCTTTGTCATCCTCTGATGAAACCTCTATTTTCTCGATTTCATCGAAGTTTATGCCATTGTAGATGACTGAAACTTTGCTTAAGTCTAAGCTTCTGTAGGCTTTCAGTTCCTCAAGCACCGTGAAACTGCAAACCACAGTATGATTTGAACCTCTCAGAATCCTGTCTATGGTAAAATCGTGTAACGGAAATTCTATGATTTGATATCCCAAATCACCTAATGTCCAACTTGCGATAGGTGAGTTGATAAATACTCTTTGAAGAGTTCTAGGGCTTCCATGAATTGTTGCGACAAAAGGCTTTTTCAACTTTTTCTTGCAAAACGTGAAAAAAAATGATGCATCGGGACTTACGCCATGTATTACTGTGGAATCCTTTAGCAATTTTCGAAGTCTACGAAGGTTTAAGATTTGAAACCAGAAGGCTCGCGGGGGAAGGTCTAGTATCGGGAGACGAACAATCTTAAGATGACTATTCACTCTCTTGCTTTCATGCGCATGTACAAGCGGGCCTGTAAGGATAGTGGTGTCAATATTGTTCTTCGCGAGACTCTGCGCTAATCCAAAGGAGACGGAAGAGATACCGCCCCCTTCATGGGATATTAGTGCAACTTTCATGGAGCTAACCGGATCTAGAATTTTCTTCTCATATCTTCTTCTGCACTTTTTGCCATTTGTGAAGAGAATTGCCCATCAGATGCCTGATTATTGCTTCTAAAAGAATAAATTGATACCGTATGAAGGTTAAAGCAATACTAGAAATTTTTGTCCTAGTATGCATGATTTGCTCTATGAACCAAACGAAAAATGCTACGCCTAAGAGAATTAATGGCAACAATGGCTGTCCGCCTTGAAAGACATAAGACGAAATGCTGACGAAAGCCAGAACAATCAGGCCTAGCAGTAGAAAAGGCGAGATTATGTGCATGAAGAAATTGACGGGTAAAACTATGTAGCTGAATCTTCCATAGGATGGCTTAAACATAAGGTCCTTGTTATACCAAAACAAACGGGCCAATCCTTGCCCCCTTCGGACCTTTTGAATTCGCAGAGAACTCCTATTGGTGGGCAGAGGCTCGTAGAAAACAGCTTTAGGTTCCATTATGGCTTTGTACCCTTGCCTTCTTACGATAACCGCTAATTGAGAATCATCTGCGTTAAGATTTTCCCTTATCCTTCTATCTTTTATAACGCTTGTTCTGTAAGCGGAAAGCTCTCCATCGAAAATCGGAGTTGAATCGATAATGCTTTCTCCTTCCCGCATTTTCTGATAGAAACTAAGGTAGGTTGCTTCAGACAGAGCCTCTCCTGATTTGTCTGAGTAGGGTATCACTTGTCTTCCAACGACGGCGCCAATCTTTGTGGAGGAGAAACGTGTGACAATTCTTTGAAGAGATTCCTTTTCCAAGAAAGCGTTCGCGTCTGTCATGATCACAATTTCGCTTTGTGGATCTATAGCAGACATGGCCTTATTGATTGCTACTGATTTTCCTTTTCGTTCATTCTCAACGATGATTTTCATGTCAACTTCTGGATGATCCGACATGAATTTTCTGGCTATATCGACGGTTTTATCCTTTGAGTTGCTGTCTATTAACAGCATCTCCATTAGGGCTTTGGGATAGGATTGTTCAATCAGATTTACTAGTTTATGGTCTATCGTCTCAGCGTCATTATATGTTGGAACAATTACAGTGATCCGTGGTCTGAAGTCTGCATCTGCCTTTTGCTGTGATTTCCTGCCAAGCATTTTCAATATGTATATGTAGTATCCAACATAAATGGCAAAAGCCAGACCCATCAACGCAAGGGTTACTATTCCGAATACTTCCCAAGACATCAAAGTGTGAACCTCAATCCTCCAATGCATAGTTTTAAGAACTACTGAGTTCGTTCATCGCTTGTTTGCTCTTTTTTGACGACTTCATTTACTTCTTTTACTGCTTTAAGTAGAAGGCTTCTATCTGAGCAGTTGATGAGCTCCTCAAGGTCTTTAGGCAAACACTTTCCCTCAAAGGCGCCTTTAGCAGGATCAGTGTATTCTGGGGCAGCTCTTTTGTCCGCAACTAATATCTTCATTACCAGTTTTGGATCTATATCCAGATATGAGCATATTCTTCCCACTTCGTTGGCAAAGGATATTTTTGTCGCAGCAAATGCATTCATCACGAGCTTCGCCATCACGGAAGTCAAATAATCCACATGGAAAACAGGAACACTTTTTTCCAGCCAATAGAAAACTCCATTCATTACAAGATCTACATCTTCTTCTTTCCCACCTATTACAACTAAATCGGGTCTCACGAAATCTTGGACTCTAGTTTTTTCATGTAGGAACTCTGGCATAATCACTGTTCTCAGAGCTAGCTTTTCTATCTCCTTGACGAAATCAAGCGATAAAGTGGATTTTATAACTACTACACCCGAGAACTTTCGTTTTTCTAGCTCTTTCAGAGTCTCTCTGATCAGTGATGTATTGAGTTTTTTGCCTTTCAATTGGGTAGGCAAAGCTAGGAAAATGGCATCCGATTTCATCACTTCTTCGAAAGAATCGGATGGTTTGAATTTGTCATAGCCTACCACTTCTTTATGGAAAAACCTCAACGCATTATAGATAGTTTCTCCTACAACCCCTAATGCAATTACACCGATTTTCATATTTGATCTTCCTCCTGTTTTTAATTTTTTGCGGATTTCACTTCCAAGGCTAGGTCAATTGCCCGTGATGTTTGACCACTTAGTTGTTTGACATATTCAAGCAGTTCATCTAGCATTTTCAAACAGTATTTCCCAGTGTTTCGATACACGTGCCAAGGTACACCAGGGATTGCTGGCAATGATAAAATGTCTCTTGGGTGAAGGTAGAACATAACAGGATATTTTAGATTGAAGAGTGTCTTGATTCCAAATTTGACCCAAGACAGACCCAAGTTTCTCATCCATGAACCACTTAAAGGAAGCGGGATTATTGGATTCGTTGATATTGGTATTTCCAGAATCTCACTATTTTTGGAAAGGGCAAAATAGGGTTTGAACTTGAAAGACAGAGAACCGTAATAACCTGGAATGAACATCGATAAAAATGAAGAGTCATATACAAATCCAGTTTCACCAAGTGCTCCCAATGTAGCCTTATTTGCTCTTAGACAAGGAGCTCTAAATCCTCTTGGTTTCTGTCCAGTAATATTTTTGATGATACTTGTAGCCTTTTCTATTCGCTTTTTTTGCTCCTCTTTACCAACAAGGCATTCATTCTTTTCATGATAAAGTCCATGACAAGCAACTTCATGACCATAGTGAACTATCATCCTGATAGCATCAGCATGTTTTTGAGCCATTTCTCCGGTAACAAAAAAAGTTGCCTTTATCCCATGTTTTTCCAAAAGACAGAGAATCTCTGAAATTCCATATTCAACATTGACTTGACTATCTGCCTTTGATGGATTATGAGTTATCGAATAAAACCTTAGAAGACTTGACCATCCGTCAACATCTATTGACATTACAAAGGAATTGACAAACGATGCAGGTGCTGGGTGTTGTTTCATAATAAATCAACAGTTTCCATGAATCAAAATAACTAGGGTTTACGAGTTTTGGCTTTAGGCTGTTTCAAGTGCAGGGGGAATGACATCACCTACTATGGTGTTGTACAGCTTGAGTAATCTGAATTGCAATTTCCAAGAGTGCGAGAGAAGAAATTTGTTCACACGGGGAAACCTTCGTTTAAAGACTTCAATGTCTGCACCGACTACTTCGATTTTTCTCATGTCGCCAAAACCTTCTCTTTGGGCTAATCTCAAAGACTCGACTTTTCCGGGACTGTATCCCACAATTTGCGAGGCCACACAGTCTACATAAAATGGATTCATACCAGCCAATATTAGATCCAGTTTTGCCGGAAAACGTCCAAGTGCTGTCAATCCGTCCACCAGAGTGAGGTGAGGACGTAAAATCTTGTTTATTCCGACTATAGCTTCACTCAAGAAGGAGTGATAGACTATCTTTCTGGACGAAGCTATACCGCCAAAGATGTTCTTTAAGGCACATGAAATGTGCGTTGCGCGCATTAACTTCAGCTTTGGCATGTTAATGAAGAGATCTGATTTCAAAAGTAACTGCGGAACCTTATAGGTGATGTTTCGATCTCTTACTTGGATTTTCTTCTCTTCTATAACATCCTCTGAGAGATTAATGAGTTCTACCTTCTTCTCTTTTGCCAGTTTCTCGTATCCAAGAATTTTGAAGGCATATTTTGTGCGCATTGCAGTTGCGTCTGCTTCGACAACCTTGATTTCAACATTATTTCTATAGCTTTCACGAATGTAGTCTATGAGGTTGGACACCATGAGCGGATCAGTGGTGTATCCGGTGGAAGCCTTCCAATAATAACACAGGTTCACTTTTATGGCCACGGTTTTTACATTGTTTGGAGGCTTAAAACCTATAAGATTCAATGCTTCTGCAATTGAATCTTTCAATTCTCGTGAATTCTGTGTTTGAACTAGGCTGACAAGGTTGTTCATCTGATTGCACCTCACACAAGAGGGCTGGTTTTGCTTACAGATGCATACGTTTTTTCGATTATCTCCATTGTTTTCAGGGCGTCAACAGCTGAAACGCAGGGAGCAAAATCATGCTTTATGCTGTCCAAGAAATGTCTCAATTCTTCAAAGTACATTTCATAAAAGTAGGTGTATGACAAAGGCCTGATCTTTTCTCCAACAATCTTCCTAAGGAGATTTTTAGAGCCTTCTTTAATCGCGTGTAGATACATGTTTTTTGGCACGAAATCTTCTGTAGACAGATATCCTGCGTCACCATGAAGAATGACACGAAAGTTGTATTTCGGAAATATTGTCTGTTGGAACCAGCCTACGTTGATTATTCCCCTTGCCACGCCATTTCGAGATCGTAGCAGAAGTATTGCGCTGTCCTCAACCTGGAGATTTAGCCTATGATCTAAGCTTGCGAATTCGAGTTCGCTTTCTCCGGCGAAGTAGCGAAATAAATCGATCATGTGATAACCCAGGTCGAGCAAAACTCCGCCTCCAGATTTTTTGGGATCAAACCACCACTCAGCCACAGGTTTAGGAGTCGCTCCGTGCGAGAAAGGCCCATTAATGACTTCCTCTAGTGTGATGACTTCCAGATTTCCAATTCTGCCTTCCTGTTCAACTCTTTTCAAGGTTTTCAAGGCTTCAAGAAAACGAAAACAATGTCCGACCATGAGCTTAGTTCCGCTCTTCTGCGCTAATCTGGCGATTTCTTTGCTTTCTTTCATCGAGCAAGCCATAGGCTTCTCCGTAAACACGTGAAGTCCAGATTCTAATGCCAGTCTTATGCTTTCGAAATGTAGAAAGTTGGGTAACGAAATTATTACTGCGTCTATGTTGTGTGGATGATTAAATAGATCACGAAAATCACGGTAAAGCTTGTCTACGCCAAGAGAGCTGGCTCTAGCCAATGCAGCCTTGGAGGCATCTGCGACAGCGATTATCTTGATGCCGTCCATGTGTAAGCAGTTTAACATATGAAGCCTACCCATATGTCCCAGTCCTATCATTGCAACGTTTGTCAATTTACAGCCGTCACTCCATGCATAATTGTTGTATCAAATATCAATCACGGTGATTTCTGTGTCAGTTCTTCCTACTTGACCTAATTCATCCTTTGGAATCTGCAATTGGATTGTTGTTGCTACCACGCGTGGTTCCGACTGAGCACATGTTTTCTAAGGTTTTTCTTTCATTATTGATGTGATTGAGGTGTTCTTTCAGGTTTTTGCAGCGGTCTGAGTATTTCTCATACCTCTTGAGGAAATCTTCTCCTTTGTCAGTGAGTAAGTAACACTCACCATCTTTGCGACTAACTAGACCCGTTGTAACAACTTCCTCTAGATATTTGCATAGCAATTTATAGCTTAGATTCGCTTGATACATGATTCTAGTCTTTTTAGCTCTTTTACTAGTTATGACTAGAATATCTGCGACAATCTGCAATCTGTCTCTGTATCTTGTCATTTCGACTACTCTGCTTGGTGTTCTATTAGAAATACAGCCACAATGGAATCTTTCAGCGTTTAACAATCATTTCTATGTTTCATGGCTTGTTAGATTGAGCCATAGACCAACGAAGCGATTATGATATCCAAAGCTTTTGGATGACATGTTGTAAAGCCAAAGTTCCAGAAACAACTGATAATAGAAGCCATTTTTTTCTTCATCCCATGTAGAAAACGCATTGGCTTGGAAATCGATGCTGTTTATTCTCATGGATTTCAACAAAATGGAACTATTGTAGTTTGATATCTCTGGAATTATGAAATTCAACGGTTTCTCCTGTATCTCGCCGTTTCCAACGAAGATATCGAATTCATAGATGGGCGGTAGTGTACTGGGTGAGGAATTAGACGGTGTTGGAAGCGGTTGAGTCTGATTGCGAAGCTTAACATGAACCCTGTAATAAGCGGAATGTCCAAGATGATTTGCTACTCCCACATGGATGAGGTATGATTCATTTGCTTGGATATTGAAAGGATAACCATCAGCCTTGCGGGTTGGACCTAACAACCAAAGCTCAGAAAACGTCTCTGAACTACCTGGAACCTGTATGAACAAGCTAAGAGTTGGAACTGCGGCGACCAGGATCAAAACTAAACTTCCTGCTACGAAAAGACTGCGGTACTCTTCAATCTTTACCAATACGAAACCTTCTTGTTCCAAAAGCTGTTATTGATCTCGTCTTTTGAGAAAGCGCCAAACCCACAGGCTGGCTAGGACGACTAAGATAATGCCTGAGATAGATCCCAACATTGTGAACAACATATATTGCACTCCTTCACTCCAAGCAGAATCTTTTAACGTATAGGCCGCATTCCTTACTTCTTCACCAATATCTTTGCTTAGATTTGCAAGGTTTATGACATTGTCCAAGTCTCCATTTTGTCCATTTTTAAAAGACATTCGAGCAGCAGCTAAGAATTCTCCTGCTCTATTCAACTCAGCCAACAGACCTGTAATATTGCCTCCTGCTTGTTCAGCCTCCAAAACAACCTCATAAGCCAAGATCAGAGTTTCTTCAGCATTTGAAATAGCCAAAGAAGCGTTCTCTTGATAACTGTTGGCGAGAGCTGGCGAAACAAAGACTGCGGCTGCAAAAGTAGAAGCTATTATGATAGCATAAAGGAATCTTTGAGCAAACATTGTTCTTTCCTTCTTACAATGAGACTGAGTTATTTTTGCTTATCTAAGACTTTGACTGTGGAACTCATCTTTTCCAAAGCATCTCTTTCGTTATTGACGTGGTTGAAGTGTTCTTCGAAAATCTCACATTGTTTCGAATATTCTTCGTGCCTTTTAAGAAATTCTTTCCCTTTAACAGTAAGTATATAGCAATCGCCTTTTTCACAGCTTACCAAACCAGCAGCGATTACTTCATCTAGATATTTGCATAGCAATTTATAGCTTAGATTTGCTTGATACATGATTCGGGTCTTTTTAACCCTTCTACTAGTAATGACTAGGATATCGGCGACAATCTGCAATCTATCTCTATACCTTGCCATCTACCATCCCGCTCAAACTTCAGCAATCGCTAAAAGGGGAAAAACGGAAAAGTGTGGAAAGTCAAACAGCTACTACTATCTTTCTATACTTTCAACGTAAAACATCAAGCGTCATTAGCGCATTCTAAAGTGGATCCAACCTCTTCCACTCTTTCTAAGTTGCTGTTGATCTTTGTTTTTTGGTTTGGGAGGAATTGGTCTTCCTCTTTTTGTAAATTGTTTTGGTTTGCTTATGAAATTCTTGACAAATTTCCTCCATCCGCCCACGGAAGGATGAGGAGGGACAACGATACCGATCATCTCAGGTGACATGTGTCTTCCTAAAATCTCGAAAAAATCTGGTGGTTTGAAGTCTCTTGTTGCGATGACAACTAATCCCTGCTCAACAAATAACATCGAATAATCTCGATTGGCTATTCCCTCTGCTTTAGTCTTATCATTAATGCGTTCGCGCCATAGCGCTTTCCATTGAGTCTTTATTTCATCGACAAATTGTTTCCATTCTTCAGTTTCCACTATCTAATCCCTCCCTGACGGGAGCAGATGAGAATCAGCTAGTGAGTCAAGCAGTTTCCATGTTTGGTTCTTCATTCTCCCTCCGATTCAAGGAACGGTGACTGCCATTCAATCTAGTTGTTCTTCGTTTGTTCGTTAGTCCAAGCATAGAAAACACCGTAGAGTTATATAAAACAATAAGGAATGGTATTCTAGTAGTATGTTCTAGAACTTTTTTCCAGGTTTTCTGGAAGACTTTTCAATGTTTTATGAAAACAAAGTCCATAAATCATTTATCTTTTTACTTGCAATCTAATCTTTCTAGGCAGGAAGTTCAAGCTTTGTTCGAGATTGAACAGGTTGTAGCTGTTCTTAAAGACGGTGAATGGCACGAACTAGATGAAATTGGTGGGAAATGCACACTTTCTGAACTTGAGGTTGAAAGCATCCTAGGATTTCTTGCAGAATATGGCTTCATTAAAACTGGCGGCACTGGTCGAAAGCTAAAAGTTGATGTTTCGTTCAAAAGGTTTCTGGAAGAGACTCAGGCTGTTCAATCTTGATCCTTTACGGGGATGGACTTTCTAAGAATTCACAAAAGATTCTGCTACTCGCCATGTGCTGTAAACGTGGACCTAGATTGCTTTTAGGTTCTTTGCCTTTTAAGGCGAAATCGAGGTTTTTTCTTTTCTATGGTATTTCTCAGATCGCCGTAAGCCTTTAGAAATGCACGTCTCTTGTCAGTTGTCAGAAAAGCTTTCTGGAAAAACCATTACTCCACGTCAACTAAGGAAGTCAACATTGGCTTGCCGTCTCCTTATAGTCCATATATAAACATTCCAATAACTGCAAACAGAGCCACTATTGCCCACATCACATAAGTTAGTGTTTTTTCTTTCATCGGATGGACTTGCAGAATTAGACATCTGAGGCTCCATCTGGTTGGACATGGAACTGTGTTGTCTGGATTCATTGGAGCTTCCCTTGGAGGAGCCTTTCCTTTCAATTTCCCAATGAAGAAAAGTACAGCGTTTGTTGTGTGAGGAATAAACATAACGAAAACAGCTCGTTCCAAATGGGCAAGCATGGCGACACACGCGATTATGGTGCCCATTCCAAAGGTTCCCACATCTCCAGGAAAAACGCGGGAAGGATATTTGTTGAAATATAAGAATGCGATGAGAGCTCCCAGAAATGGAATTAGGATGATGAGACCTTCATGCTTTTCCTTAAGTAGTGATAATACAGTTAAAGCCAAAGCAATTATCAAAGTGGAGCCTGCCTCCAATCCGTTCAAGCCAGCTAGCATGTTTACAGCATTAGCGCAAGCCGTAACAATGAAAGGCACAACAAATGCATAGAAAAAAACTAGCCCATACAAGCCGAACAATGTTTCAAAGTTCAATACGCCGAAAGGTGTGGAAATTGTTGGTCTACCAAGGCTCATTACTGCTAGAGGGACACCTCCAAGCATAGGAGTCAACGCTTTGACTCTCCATCTCACTTCGTAGATGTCATCTACCAACCCAATGAAAGTGGAGAAAAGCACGGTCGCAGCGGTTACAATAATCTCTTCAGTGTAGATGTTCGTTGATGGCTCATTCAAGAAAGGGATGAAAATGAAGAGTCCTATAAGATATGCCAACATCAAAACGATGCCTCCACTCTCCGCGATCTCTGGCATGGCGGGTTTGTGGACATCTCTACCGACCATCTCTACTGCCCGAGCCTTCTTGATGTAATGAGGCAGAAGGAGAATGCAAAAGACTAGAGAGACGAGGAAGCTCAGTGGGAAGATCCTGATCAAGTCAAGCATTGATTGCCCTCATTAACGCTCTGCTTTCTTGAGTAGATAGTATGTTAAAGATATAAATTCCTTTTAAGCTTACTATCTCTGCTGTCTACGTTTGTTCTTCAAGGAGGTTTGCTTTGGGCGTTTTCAGCTCTTATCAGCGTACCATTTGGCAAGTTCAGTTAACCCTTTCTTAAGGGACGTTTTCGGATTAAATTGCAGAAGTTTTTTGGCTTTTGTTATGTCGGCGTAACTATGTTTTATGTCGCCCGGTCTTGTATCCGTGTAGACGAGTTTTAGGTTTGTTCTCATAATCTGCTGAAGTATTGTTGCAAGTTGGTTTATTGTTGTTGGTGTTCCTGTAGCAATATTGAGGACTTCCCCGATTGCTGTTTTAGTTGTCAAGGTGAGCATGTTGGCTTCAACAACGTCCTGCACATGGACAAAATCTCTTGTTTGTTCACCGTCACCATGAACAATCGGAGGTTCATTCCTCAACAGCTTGCTTATGAAAATTGTGATTACTCCACTATAAGGGCCATAGGTTTGTCTTGAACCGTACACGTTGAAGTAGCGCAGACAAATCGTTTTGAGGCCGTATGTTTTATTGTAGATTCTCACGTAGTTTTCTGCTCCCAGTTTTGAAACAGCGTAAGGCGAGAGTGGTTGAGGTCTTAGCCCTTCGTGTATAGGCAACGTCTCCGTGTCACCGTAAGTTGCGGTTGAAGAAGCGTAAACAAACCGCCTTACGTTTGCGTTTGAACATGCTTCCAGAAGATTTAATGTTCCTGAAACGTTTACTTCATTTGTTAACAGGGGATTTTCTATTGAGCGTGGAACACTTACTAGTGCGGCTTCATGAAAAACAGCGTCCATATCTTCCACGAGGTCATTAACTAAAGCTCTGTCTCGAATGTCACCTTTAATGAAGTGGAAATCTTCTCCATGTTGGTGGTCAACAATGTTCTCTTTTCTTCCGGTTGAGAGATTATCAATGACTGTGACTTCAAATCCCTCTTTCAGGAGCCTGTCAACTATGTGGCTGCCTACGAAGCCGGCTCCACCTGTGACAAGGATCTTTGAGTAGTTTCTCGGCATGTGCATCTGCTCGTTC
This sequence comes from Candidatus Bathyarchaeota archaeon, assembly GCA_050115935.1. GTDB lineage: Archaea > Thermoproteota > Bathyarchaeia > Bathyarchaeales > Bathyarchaeaceae. The sequence continues at coordinate 13,089 of JASFPO010000039.1, forward strand.
GGGTTTTCTAAATATTTGGTTGGTTAAAGGCTTTCTAGGTTGTGAAGCAGTATTCTATTTTTGGAATATGTTTTGGTTGGGAGCACTCCTTTTAGGGTTTCGTGTTCTGCGTTATAGATGAATGTTATAGAAAAAGTTTAGCGAGGATTTGGAGTTGGTTGATGATCCTCTTGGGGGTTCCCGTAGACGTCGAGACCGCTTGTTCATTATAGCTGAGATTTTGAACATAGCTGGAGAGGGTTCTCTCAAAACTCAGATTATGTATAGGGCGAATCTAAGCTTTGCACAGTTGAACGAGTACCTATCTCTCCTTTTGGATTTGAGTCTTCTTGAAGTTGGAGAGAGGCGCGGAAAAACCATCTATAAGACAACTGGCAAGGGATTGCGATATCTTCAGGGCTATAGGGAAATCAGTGAATTATTGAAAGAGGAACAGGAAGGAAACAACACGAATGATGCTAACTCGCTCCGTTTGGTCAAACGCGGGTCCCAAGTGATATGTAGCAAGGGTCCCCTTTAAGAAGAGTGAAAAAGCGCTTAGAACTTCTATTGTTCCCTCAATCTAGCAATATCATAATGGAATGTTTGCATGTTTTTTTGGTGGTCTTGACTCTCGTTTTGTGAGAAGCATCTCTAAGGCTGTTATCAGTTTTGGTCGAGTTTCGGCTGGTTCAATGACATCATCAATATAGCCTTTCTCTGCAGCAATGTAAGGGTTCGCAAACTTCTCCCGATACTCCATCGTCAGCTTTCTCCTGATTTGTTCAGGGTCTTCTGCTTCGGCTATTTGCTTTCTGAATACTATGTTGATAGCGCCTTGAGGTCCCATAACCGCGATTTCAGCAGTTGGCCAAGCAAGGTTAACGTCTCCCTTAGAATGCTTGCTTCCCATAACGTCATAGGCCCCACCATAGGCTTTTCTCACAATCAACGTAATCTTGGGCACAGTAGCCTCACAATAAGCATAAAGTAGCTTGCTGCCATGTCGGATTATGCCGCTGTGCTCTTGATCAATTCCTGGCAAGAAGCCAGGCACATCCACAAAAGTAACGACGGGAATGTTGAATGCATCGCAAAACCGCACGAATCTTCCAGCCTTAATTGAAGAGTTGATGTCCAAAGTTCCTGCGAAGAATTTGGGTTGATTTGCAACGATTCCGATGGTGCGTCCATTAAGTCTGGCAAAGCCTACGACAATGTTGGGCGCCCATAAAGGCTGAACCTCTAGGAAATCCCCATTGTCTACTATGCATAAGATGACCTCCTTAATATCGTAGGGCTTGTCGGGGTCGTCGGGCACAATCTCCGCTAAATGTTCGTCCATTCGATTGGGATCGTCTCCAGTATCTACGATTGGTGGGTCTTCCATGTTGTTGAATGGTAGAAAACTCATCAGTTTCTTAATGATAGCCATACATTCTTCTTCGTTGTCCGCGATGAAATGTGCTACTCCGCTGGTTTGGCTGTGAACCAAAGCACCCCCTAAATCTTCAAAGCTGACCTTTTGTCCAAGCACCGCTCTAATCACGTCTGGTCCTGTGATGAACATGTGACTTGTTTCTTTTACCATTATGGTGAAGTCTGTCAAAGCAGGCGAGTAGACGGCACCGCCAGCACAAGGTCCCATAATTGCAGAGATCTGCGGAATCACACCTGAAGCTGCAACATTTCTGAAGAAGATGTCACCATACCCGGCTAGACTGGCTACCCCTTCTTGGATGCGGGCTCCGCCAGAATCGTTCAGCCCAATAACAGGCGCTCCAGTTTTCATGGCCAAATCCATTACTTTGCAAACTTTTTTGGCAAACATCTCACCCAACGAGCCACCGAAGACGGTGAAGTCCTGAGAAAAGACGAAGACTGGGCGTCCGTCCATTGTTCCGTAGCCAGTTACCACGCCGTCTCCTGGCGGTTTGCGCTCTGCCATGCCAAAATCTGCGCATCGGTGTACAATGAAGGGGTCAAACTCTACAAAGCTTCCTGGGTCTAAGAGTAAGTCTAAGCGTTCTCGAGCGGTTAGCTTTCCTCTCTTGTGTTGAGCCTCAATTCTCTCTTTTCCACCGCCGAGTTTCGACCGTTCGCGCATTTTTCTCAATCTTTGAATCTTATCCTTAACTGTCGGTTCGCGTTTTGCCACTGTCACTTTGCCTCCAGTTGCTTCTACATTTATTGACTGAGCGGATATTTAATTTGATCGTGATATGTTTTTGCTTGGTTTTCAGGATCGTGATTCGTTTGATTTTTCCAGTTTCCTTGATATCCATCCGAACTTTTTGTAATCTATTTCTGGCATTCTTTTCCTTGCAGCAAACCGTCATATGAGAAGCTTCAGTGTTCAATGAGAGCATTTGTTGAGATTTCAGTTTCCTGATGGTTGAGATTACTCTTTTTAGAAGTTCGCCGGTTTCGAATGCTTCTTTGTTGATCAGTTTTCTGCTCATGATCGGCCATTTGGCAATGTGTATGGTTTTGAGACTATGATTGCTGTATAGTTTTTGAAAGATCTCTTCCGTTATGTGAGGTGCAAAGGGGGCATATAGTCGCAGTAATATCCAGAGAATATAGTTTAGAGTGTACCTAGCCGATTTATTCATCCATCTACTTTGCGGACTGAAAAGCCGATATTTGACCGTTTCAAGGTAGTGGTCACAGAATTGATGCCAAACAAAGCTTTGAATATCCTGCAATGCAAGATTATACGTGAATTTTTCCATGTGTTTGGTTACGTCAGCAATTAGTTGTTGTAGACACGTTAAAATCCATTGGTCAACAATGTGCAGTTTTGGTGCTTTCTTTGGAATCTTCAACTGCATTAGGTGCATTTGGGCAAAGCGGTTGGCGTTCCAGAACTTTTGTAGCAGACTATGTGCGTATTTTATGTCTTCTCGCTTAAACTGGAAGTCTGAGCCTATGCTAGCTGAGAGAAGTGCTTGTCTTAACGCGTCCGCACCATATTTGTCGACTGCCTCGAGCGGGTCAATTGTATTTCCGAGGCTGCTTGACATTGCGCGTCCATCTGGACCAAGTATCATGCCGTTTACTAGTACTGCCTTGAACGGAATTTCACCCATCTGCAAGTAACATTGTATTATTGTGTAGAAAGCCCATGTACGTATTATTTCTGAGCCCTGCTGACGCAGATTAACTGGGTAACGCTTTAGCATATTTGACCAACCAGCGATTAAGAGCGGTGTTATGGAGCTGTCTATCCAGCAGTCGCAAACATCTTGGGCGCCAATTATTGCTCGGTTGTGGCAGTTTGGACACCGACTTAATGGTGGTTTGTCTTTAGTCGGGTTAACTGGAAGGTCTTCTTTTCTTGGAGCAATTATGTAGTCGCAGTTTTGACAGTACCAGAGTGGTATAGGTGTGCCGAAGGTTCTCTGTCGAGAGAATACCCAGTCCCATTCTAGTCCACGCATCCATTCAATGAGTTTTTGCTGCATAAACTGGGGAAACCATTGAATTTTCTTAACTGGATCTATGATCTTTTCTTTCAAATCTATCATGCGGATGAACCATTGAGTTTTAGGTAAGAACTCTATTGTTGTTTGGCATGTTGATCGCTCTGCGTGAACTAGGATATTGTGACGTATCTGCTTAATCTTTGAAAGTGCATTAGTCTTTTTCAAGTCTGATATGATGGCTTGTCTTGCTTCTTTGATGGTTAGTCCATCGAATCTTTGGCTGTTTATGAGCTTTCCATTTTCATCTAGAGCTTCAATAGTTGGCAAGCCATGTTTTAGAACCCATCTTTTGTCTTGTTCATCTCCAAAGGTGCATATCA
>JASFPO010000040.1:0-16571 GCA_050115935.1 Candidatus Bathyarchaeota archaeon
AATTGGACTTATTGCAGGGATCTCGTCTTTTATGGTCCTCTCGACCCTCTTCTAAGTTTGCTTTCACTCAAAAACTTATGAAGATTTAAGTTCAAGGGACACTTACCGGTTCTGATAAGTGAGGCGACAGTATGTTACTCTTGATAATTGCCATTTCATTTCTGATCAGTCTTATCGCCTTTGTTGGAGTCGTTAGTCTTGCAATCAAAGATGAGGTACTTGATAGGATTTTGTTGTATCTAGTAGGATTCGCTGCAGGTGCCTTAATAGGCGGGGCATTCTTGCACCTGCTACCTGAAGCAGTAGAAAGATCCACAAGTATGAATGTTTTCTTGGCCTTATCCTTTGGCTTTCTCCTATTCTTCCTATTGGAAAAACTGATATGGCGGCACTGTCACAAGGGCAAATGTGAAGTCCATCCATTCGCTTACGTAAATCTGATCGGCGATGGGATTCACAACTTCATCGACGGTCTCGTAATGGCTACAAGCTTCTTGAGTGGCATTCAACTTGGAATCGTTACCTCTCTTGCCGTGGCATTCCATGAAATCCCGCAGGAAATTGGAGATTTCGGAGTCCTAGTATATGGCGGTCTCAGAAAATCAAAGGCCCTAATTCTGAATTTCTCCGCTGGTCTGACGGCTATTATCGGAGGACTCGTAGGATATTTTCTCCAATCATATATAGGAGAATCTATGATTTTCATTCTGCCCTTTGCAGCAGGTGGCTTCATCTACATAGCTGCCTCAGATCTGATCCCTGAACTCCACAAAGAAGTCAACCCAAGAAGGTCATTAGCATCCTTTGCCGTCTTCCTCTTGGGCTTCGCATTCATGTTATTCGTAAAACTGTACTCTTCCAGTTAGAGCAAGAAACAAGCGAACCCAATGAAGGAAAAGCTTATCTGTATTTTTGTGCACTAACAAGAAATTCTGGTGACTAAGAGTGGCAAAAATCAAAGCGACTGCAAAGCTGATTGAGAATGTTCGTACAATCGCCGATAATTCGAGAACGCACAGCATCGTATTGGACTTGGGAAAAGCCAAAGGAGGAGACGATACGGGACCTACCGCCCTGGAGTTAGCTCTCATGGCCTTAGCTGACTGCGCCACAACCATATGTGCCGACGTTGCAAAGAACAGCAAGATTACCCTTACCAAAGCTGAAGCTATAGCTGAAGCTGAGAAGTCTCCTGACTCACCCAGACTAACCGGCGTAAACTTGAAGGTTAGTGTTTCAGGAAAGACAAGAAAGAAGCTGCTGGAAGCTTTGTGGAGAAGGACCGAGGCAAACTGTCCAGTCGTATACATCTTCAAGGAGTCCATGCCGATAAACGTTCAGTTGGAAGTAACTCCCGAGTAACCCTTCAGCTTTCTACCACTGCCATACCCGATTCTCACTCAAAAGGTAGCCATCTTGCTAAAAACTGCATGCGCGCCACTTGTGCAATATTTAGCATTCAGTTACCCGTTCTTCACTCATTACCTAGCATGTTTCTGCATGCTTTCCAGTTTTTCTCTTGTGCTCAAAGTGTTCGAGGAAGGAAGGGGTCTGTGATGCTGACTGCAGGAATTCCATGAATTCTCCGAGTTTTTCAATGGTTTCTCGGTTTACCTTATGCTCTATTTCGCAAGCGTTTTTCTCAGCATTTTCTTCGCTGACGCCTATCATAATCAGAAAACTCCTCAGGGCTTGATGTCGCTTTTCCATGGTTCTCGCAAGCACTTTTCCTTTAGAAGTCAGTATGACGCCTCTATATCTTGTGTAGATGACGAATTTCTGCTCGTCGAGTTTTTGAAGCATGTTCGTTACGCTTGGAGGTTTCACGTCTAGAGCGGCAGCTATGTCAATAACTCTAGCATAGCCATGTTTCTCGATGAGGCTATGGATTGTCTCAATGTAGCTCTGCTCGCTTTCACTTAGCTCAGTTGTCTGAGGGGTCTCCATAGTTTCTCACCTCAATCTTAAGCTCGCATGACATTGCTATGCACGAGAAAATAGTGTGCTTTGAGTCACCCTTCAACGGATTCTACTATTTCCTGATTTTGCCAGGGCTTCTCTGACAGACTTCTCAACACCAGTACCTGGTGTAACTACGATGGTAGGTATATCATGTTGTTCGAGTAGCGCTGACGCGCCTGGACCGAGTTCAGGCGCCAACACCATGTCAACACCTGCGTCTATCAGCATTTTGACCACTATAGGTCCGGCACCATGCTTGTAGGATACCGCGGGGTTCCCGAGTGTTTCGACGTTCTTTATCACACCTTTCTCGACGTCCACAATTGTGTAAGTATTGGCTCTTCCAAACACATCTGAGAGAACATCGTCTAGGCCATTTTGTCCTTTTGTGGGAATGGCGATTCTGAGCTTCTTATTTTTCATATACATCAACTCCCAATTACGGATTCAAATGTGGAATTCAACTTAGAAATGGGGGTGCTGGGAACTTTCTGTTATTTGAGTTTGTGCGTACGGCTTCATTCCTTTTGTGATTGCTCTTTTCCCTGAAGCTTGGCCTTTAGTTCGTTAATTCTAGCTTCAACTTCTTTCATTTCTCTTTCGAAGTCGGCTCTTTCTGCTTCTAACTCTTTTTTGTATTCTTCTATTGCCGCTAATTCCTGCTCTGGCGATTGTGTTGGAGCTTTTGTTGGAATTTGCGGCGGATACGCGTATGGATATTGTGGCGGATACCCAACCCACCATCGACCGCGTCGTCTACCGAATCCTCTACCATAACCTCGACCGTAACCTCTGCCCCATCCTCTGCCATAGCCTCTGCCGAACCCAAAGACGGGGTTCATGAATCCAGGGATGTGATAGCCAGCACAGTAGCCAGCTGCCCTTCCGGTTCTAGGTCCTAGGCCCCAAGGTCCTGTTCTGTCTCCTCTTGGCATTTGCTAGTTCACCTCCATTTTTGTGATTATGCACACTTACATTTATGGGATAGTGCACAGAAATATATAAAAGTTACGGATTATATATATGAGATGACCAGAAATGGGATGGCGACGTAGACGGAGACGCGGTAGAAGAGGTAGATTTCCCAAGCCTATCAGCATAGAGAAAGCTCCGACAACAGATAGATTCACCCCAAATCCTCAAGGGAACCCTGAGCCCATCTACATCGAGCCAGTCGAACTAGAAGCTATTAGACTAGTTGACATGGAAGGGCTCTCGCAGGAGGAGGCAGGAGAGAGAATGGGTGTCTCGAGAGGAACCGTCTGGAGACTTGTGCAAAGCGCAAGAAAGAAGACAGCCCAAGCACTCACTGAGGGAAGACTAATACGCATTGCCCCATTTGCTTCTGAACATGACAGTTCACCTAAATAGTGCACGAACAATGCCAAGATGAGGGAGAAATAGAATGACCAAAAAGAGATTTTCTTGGATAGATTTCGTTCCAGTGACCATTGTAACCGCTCTTTTCATCTCGCAGATCATCGTTGGAATTTGTTTGCAGCTATCTGGCGTGTCCCAAATTGAGATTCTAGCGTATGTTGGAGTCGGGCTTTATGTTTTTTCTGGTCTAGTTTTTGGTTGGCTTCCAGTAATTGAGTTTCGCAAGCAAGGCAGAGTAAAAAAGGGAAAAAGCTACATGCACACCACTAAACTTGTGCATACTGGGATATATTCTATTGTTCGCCACCCCCAGTATGTGACTTTCATACTGTGGGCAATTGCGGGTATGCTGCTTTTCCAACACTGGATTGTCATACTTTTGGGGATTCCTATTTTCCCGTTGACATACATTGATTTGATCAGAGCGGACAAAGACGCGATTGAGAAGTTCGGAGATAACTACAAAGCCTATATTGAAGAGGTTCCAATGGCGAATTTTCTGCTCGGGATCATACGGCGATTCAGAAAGAATGAGTGATCATGTTGGATGCTGAAGCGACTCCTTCAAGCTATTCTTGGAAGCGTGACCCTCTGGTTTGGGCGTATAGTATTTTGATGCTCTTGCCAATTATACTGGTCTTTTTTTTTCTACAACTATTACAGCCTCGATGTCTGTGTTTTTGGAGGATGGATTCTGCTGGTGTTCAGTGTTGTCATCATCCTCTTGGCTGGTGGCGAATTTCGAAAGAAAGGTGGAGTGCCAAAGGGAAAGAGCATTGTTCACACCACAGATCTCGTTGATAGTGGAGTCTACGCCGTTGTTAGGCATCCACAATATCTGGGTTTCATGCTGTTTGTGCTTGCATTGGTTCTAATGTCTCAACATTGGCTAAGTGCGATTTCTGGAGTACTGGGATCTGCCTTGTTTTACAAGGACGTGCTGAGAGAAGAGCAGGCGCGCGCGTGCACAGAAATGCAGTTGGTGGCTTAATCTATAAATCTTGGCAAATGCAAAAGGAATTTGGTGAATCGCCATTGGCTAGGAAGATACCCTGCGTCAAAATAACTGTTCTCAAAAGGACTTTTCATCAAGATCTTGTCAATACTTATCTGGAAGAAGATTGCAAACCTCAAGGACCTTGCGAATGTTTCAAAGAAGGACAAGAATTCATAGTTGACCCTTCGAAACCGCCTAGGGAATTTTACAGTCGTTGTCCATGGGCGTGGGCTGACATCTACAAAGCTATCGTCAACGTTGCTTCTGGAGTGAATATGATAGGAGCAAAACAGCCTGGTTTTGTTATTGCAGGTTGCAATGATTGGTTTCGACCGGTCATATTTAAAATCGAGAGACAAGGTTAGCGCGCGCGGGAAAGCTTAAATCGCATTCTGTTTTTTCATGAGTCATAGGTGACGAAATGACTGGAGAAAAAAAACCTTCAAAGGAAGAACATAAGAAATTCGCTATTGACCTTTTCAATCTAACTTGGAGCCTATTAGATAAGAAAGATAGAACTAGAGAGGAAGACAAGATGGTTCATGCTGCCCATGCTTCTCGTTTCCACTGGGGTGAAATTGGAACACCTTTAGAGTTTGAAAGAGGAGAATGGCAGGTCTCCAGAGTCTATTCAGTCTTAGGAAGAGGTGAATCAGCTCTCTATCATGCTAAGAGATGTCTGGAAATCTGCAAAGAGAACAACATCGGAGACTTTGACATAGCCTTTGCTTATGAAGCCATGGCAAGAGCACATGCAATTATAGGAAACAAGAAAGAGTGTGAGAAGAACATGGAATTAGTTAGAGAAGCTGCAGAACAGATCAAAAAGAAAGAAGATAAAGACTACTTCTTAGCTGAACTCAAGACCATGAGTTGCTAGAGACTGGCTTACGAGTCTACTTACTCTTCCTCACAAGGGTGTTCTTCAGACTTTGGATGACACTCAGCTATTTGCTCAGGGGAGCATTTCTTAGGATCTTTGACCTTTTTCTCAGTATTTGTACTATCACATTCACACATTAACCTTACCTCAATCAGGAAAAGTCCCAAACTGATCTATTAAACCTTTCACCACTATTTCTTCCGCAAATCATAAAAATTTAGCTAGCTAGTTAATGGAAGACTGAAGGAGGGTAATAGCAATTAGGAGTATTGGTCGACTAGCCTGTTTAGTAGCCATCTTCGGTGTGGGGCAATTCCTTCTCCTGACCCTTTTGGCCGCGTTGCTTTATCCTGGTGGCTATGACTATTTTGGGTATTATTTCAGTGATCTAGGAGCCGTAGAAGCTAGAAATGGAGAACCTAATCTGATTTCACGGTCATTGTTTTTTATGGCGTTGACGATAATTGCCTTATCTCTTATTCCCTTTTGGTTAATCATCCACAGACTATTTAGAGAATCAACAATTGAAAGAATCTTGAGTATACTGGGATCAGTACTAGGCTTGCTAAGCTCCCCCTTTACGATTGGAGTTGGCTTATTCCCAATAGACACTCAACTAGAGACCCATTTCATAGTAACCTTAATCCTCGTCTCACTCTTTGCGCTAGCTTCTCTCCTGTATTCGATAGCCATCACATTGAACAAAAACTATCCCAACTATCTTGGGCTCATGCCTTTCATTTTGCTTGCTATCTCTGTTGCTTCATTCGCTACCTCTCTTAGTGACCCCTCTCTTGGAGCCTTTCTTCAAAAAATCGTTGCCTACGGTTACTTTGTCTGGACATTAATACCGACATACCTTCTCTGGTCTTCAAAATCAAGTGATTCCAGGTAGTGATTGAAATCTCTGAAAATAGGACTGTTCTAGGCTCAGAATTCCCTCACTGCGATCAAATTCAGCTCATAATGATAATCTTGTTTTTTGTAGTGTGGGGAGGAGACTCACTGAGTTTCTTCACATTTAGGCATTCAACGGTCTTGGTTGGCTTAATCTCTCTTCCAATACTCTTACTCCCAGCGATTCTCTCACTGGGTTTTGGCTTGTATCTCGTAGCAAAGTCACACAAAGCAGTCTTCGGTGAAGCAACTGATCAACCTACACTCATCGACTCAGGTGTTTACTCTTGGGTTAGGCACCCCATGTATCTTGGAATCCTACTATCCTGCCTAGGATTCTTCTTCATCAGCCCCTCCCTCCTTTCATTTGGAGTTTGGCTAGCGTTCTTCATCCTATACGACAAGATGGCAACATACGAGGAAAAAGACCTCATTCGCATATTCGGAGAGGAATACATTGCACACCAAAAGCGAGTGGCAAAATGGATTCCTCGCATAAAACCCAGGAGCTCTTCAGAAAACAAGCTGGGCGAAAACTAATGCCAAAAGACCTGATAATTGAGATAAATCAAGATCATTTTAGAGAACGCTTCAACAAGTATACAAGACGAGCATTTCAAATGCTTCCCAAACTGGAAAATCCACGGATACTAGATATCGGCTGTGGTTCGGGTGTTCCAACTATCGAGTTAGCAAAGTTAAGTAATGGCAAAATGATAGGAATAGATGTCAATCAATCTCTCTTGGACAAACTAAATAGGAAAATTGAAGAAGAAGGCTTTTCAAGTCGAGTGAAGACTGTGAAACGCTCTTTGTTTGAGATAGATTTCCCAGATGAAAGCTTCGACATCATCTGGGCTGAGGGTTCAATATGGATAATCGGTTTTGAAAAGGGTTTAAGAGAATGGAGACGGTTACTCAAACCGAGCGGTTTCTTGGTTATCCATGATGAGACTAAGACCGTGTCAAATAAACTCAAGAAGATATCGGGCTATGGTTACAAGCTCATAAATCACTTTCAGCTACCCGAAGACGCTTGGTGGACTGAATACTATAAACCTCTAGAAAAGCGAATCAAAGAGCTAGGCATGAGATACAAGGACACGGAAGCTCTCAAGATACTCCAAAAGTATCAAAATGAGATAGATATGGTCAAAAGAAAGCCCAAAGAGCATAGTTCAGCATTTTACATAATGCAGAAGTGCGCGCGTTAAGCAAACATTAAAGGACAGGGCTGAGCAGATGCGAATCGAGAAGGTTCCTTCGTAACCTGAGGATTCGGTTTAATGTCCGCAATTAATAAAAAACATTTAATTAATAGGAAACCCTATTGCAGAAAGAAACCTCTAAAACTGTTTGAGGCATTAACATGAGCGAAGAAATCTCGAAGCTTCCACCGAAAGTACAAGAACGTCTTCTAAGGCTTCAACAGCTGCAGCAAACTCTGCAAATGGTTTTGCAACAGAAGCAGCAGTTGGAATTGGAACTCGCCGAAATTGACCAAGCGTTAGGCGAGCTGGAAAAGCTTGATGACGCCACGGTTATCTACAAGTCCATTGGCTCGCTTCTCGTAAGAGCTAAACGCCCAAAGGTTGTCACGGATTTAACGGAACGAAAAGAGCTTCTTAACACCCGTATCAGTGTGCTCGGCAAGCAAGAAGAACGATTGCGCACCCAAGTGAAAAATCTCCAAGCCAAACTTCAGCAAGATCTGCGTCCAATCTCGCCTTGACACGTTAGGTGAAGTCTCTTTTGGAAGAGATAGGCATTTCAGAGTTGACCCTTGAACAAGTGGAAACATTATGTGCTATCGCTGAAGAAGCCGCAAGAAACCACGTTTTGTCTGAAATTCCTTCACGTAAAGTTTCGGTTCTTAATGTAGCTGTTGACACTAAAGGATCCAAACCTGTCACATTGGACGTTGAAGTTGAAATCATTCTGTCCGCGCAAATGAAGAATTACGACGTAAAGAAACTGGCAAATGAAGCCACGAAACAAGCCTTTAAAACAGCTGAAGCTTACTTAAGGGAACTGGCATGCAAATCCACGAGATAACGTCGCTCATAGACAAGCGCAACGCGAAGCGAATTCTGCTCTTGTGCCACCACAATGCCGACCCAGATGCCGTCTGCTCCGCCTTCGCCTTCTCTCAACTAATAAAACAGATACGTCCAAAACTAGATATTGAGATTGCGGCTGCTCAAGGACCGAGCAGGCTTTCCAAGTTCATGCTGAAGTCTTTGCCAATGACATTGACAAACCAGCCCAACATTGAAGAAGCTGAGGTTATCGTGCTCTTAGACACCAACACTGTCCAGCAGTTGGATGAATGGGGCGAGAGAGTAAAAGCTTCAGAAGCTTTGATAATCGTGATAGACCATCATGCAAGCCACCCGGAAACAGAACGTCTAGCAAACCTCACTGTGGCAAACGAAACAGCGTCTTCCACATGTGAGATCATTTACCGCCTCTTCAAAGAGGCAGAAGTGAAATTGACGCCGATCGAAGCTAAAGCCCTGTTTCTGGGAATAGCCTTTGACACCCGACATTTCATCTTAGCCGGCTCTGCAACGTTAAAGATCTTGGTTGACCTCACTGAAGCCGGCGTAAAAACAGAAGAAACTCTGTCATTACTTTCTCTGCCAATGGCCCCTTCAGAACGCATAGCACGTCTCAAAGCGGGCAAAAGAATGAAACTCTCAAGAATTAACAACTGGCTGATTGCCTCTTCTCGTGTCAGCGCCTTTCAAGCCTCTGCTGCTCGCGCGCTAGTGGCGCTTGGAGCTCACGTTGCGATTGTTGCAGGTCAGCATGATGAACGAGTTCAGATCAGCATGCGAGCCAGCCGCGAGTTTTATGATAAGACTTGTGTTCATCTTGGCCGAGACGTCGCCAAACCTCTCGGTGAATATCTACATGGTCTGGGAGGAGGACACGCAGTTTCCGCAGGCGCCAATGGAATTGGAGACTCAGAAGCCAGCCTCAAGCGCTGCCTGAGGCTTCTAAAAGAGAAACTAACGCAGGCCTGATTTACTTGTCTCGTTGTTTATGGAATCTCAAGAAGAATCTTCCTTCCTTCTCTAAGTGTGCAGCTTAACACTTTCTTGCCGTCATGGACAATTTTATCGATGATTATGTCTTTTTTCTTTCTGCCTAGTATGTACGGAAGCGAAACTTTGATTAAGGCTAAATCCTTTGTGTGAAGTTCCTTTTCATCAACCCATTCTAGAGTTCCCTCATGACATCTTCCCAGTTCTTCCTTACGGCTGCTTGCAACATAAACGAATAGGAACCATTTGGAGAGGGTAGATCTGTTTATACTTGCAATTATCCCTGCCAATTCAGGGTCTACATCGAGTCCTGTTTCTTCCTTAACCTCTCTAATACATGACTCTAGAGGCTCCTCGTGAAACTTGATTTTTCCTCCAACTCCAGTCCATCTGCCCTTCATCGGCTCTCTATCCCGTTGTAACAACAAAACCTTTCCATCATTTCTGACGAAACAAACGTTTCCTATAACTTCTCCAAACACAATAAACCTCCCCCATCAATCATACAATACAGTTTTCATCTGTCTTGTTCTATCTGGAACTGAACTTAGAGGTTTGGATATTTAACTGTGAATTTTGAAGTCCCTGTTGGTGTGGAAACTCCTTTTTAGGTAGCTACTCTTAAATGATTGAGTCTTCATTTGCCAAATATGGTGGCGACAACAACTTGCCCATCATTGAAGCAGAAAACCTAACATACCTATATCCAGGCGGAGCACAGCCTGCCATCAAAGACGTATCTCTAACCATCGAAAGAGGAGATTTTGTCATCCTCACTGGGCCAAGCGGTTGCGGCAAAACGACGCTTTGCCGATGCTTCAATGGCTTAATTCCCCATTTTTACGCTGGAAAACTTGAAGGGGAGTTGACAGTCACTAACCTTAACGTGATTGAACATCCAATTCATGAAATGGCTTGCCATGTTGGATTTGTTTTCCAGAATCCAGAGAATCAACTCTTTGCTCTTTCAGTTGAAAAAGATGTTGCTTTCGGTCTTGAAAACCTTGGATTGCCTAGGAGTGAAATCCGTAAACGAGTAGATTGGGCTCTGCTGATGACGGGTATAGAAGAGTTGCGGGAAAGGGCGCCCCATGAACTCTCAGGTGGACAACAGCAACGAGTTGCAATCGCTTGTGTGCTTGCCATGCAACCTGAAGTTATGGTTTTGGATGAGCCAACCTCTTTCTTGGACCCTTTAGGTGCTCAAAAGATCTTTGAGGTAATTAGTGGACTTAACAAAAAGCTGGGAATTACGGTTATTCTTGTTGAGCACCGGTTAGATTTAGCATCTAGATATGCCAACCACGTGGTCGTGATGAACAGGGGAACAGTAGTTCTAGATGGTGAACCTCGAGAAATATTTGATTCTGAAAGCGCCAGGCTTATCGGTGTCGGAATTCCAAAGGCCACTCGGCTTTGGCAGATGTTGAGGCAGAATGGCATACTTCTCAATGGGACTCCGGTGAATTCTGAAGAGGCAATTGAACTTTTGCGAGGTGTTTTGAAGCGTGATTGAGGTTAGGAACGTTCGCTTCACCTATCCTACAGGTGTTGAAGCGTTGAAAGAGGTTTCTCTTCTCATTCGAGATGGTGAGTTTGTCGCCATAATGGGCTCAAATGGCGCGGGAAAAACAACTTTAGTTAAACATTTTAATGGGTTGCTGAAGCCAGCTAAAGGTGAAGTCCTTGTTGACGGACTGAATACCAGAAACGCAAGCATAGCGAGCTTGGCACGAAAGGTTGGATTTGTATTTCAGAATCCTGATCATCAATTGTTCTGTGAAACTGCCGAAGAAGAAATTGCTTACGCTCTTAAGAACTTCGGGTTTGAGGAAGAAAAGGTCAAGAGCAGAGTAACTTGGTCGCTTAACCTTCTTGATCTAGCACAGTATCGCCAGACCTCTCCTTTCATGCTTAGCGGAGGAGAACGAAAGCGACTAGCTTTGGCTTCTGTGCTTGCTTGGGACCCGAAGGTTGTTGTTCTTGATGAACCTACAATTGGGCAGGACTATGAACAGAAAGAAAAGTTGCGCCAGTTCATTGTTCAGCTAAACTCACAAGGAAAGACAGTTGTCGTAGTCACACATGATGTGGAATTCGTTGCAGACTGCAGTCCAAGAGTCGTATTTATGGCTGAAGGAAAAATAGTGGCTGATGGAGACGCTGAAGAAATACTTACAAATAAGGAACTTGCGTTCAAAGCTTCCATTGTTCCACCACAGGTAACCCAGATCTTCCTTGGGTTAACAGACTTCGGATTGCCAACAGGTATTATCAGTGTTCACGAAGCAAGTAAGATATTGTTCGATCTTTTAGAGGGCAGTAAAAGTCATGAGCGTATTTGAAGGGTTCAGATTCAGACACGTTTCTTCGCCGATTCATCGATTGGATCCAAGAGTTAAGTTTCTATATGTTTTGGTAATTTTCGGAATGGCTATTGCCTTCTTTGAAGTCTTACCACTCATCCTTCTATTTCTCATCCAAATACCCTTTGTACTCTTGGCTAGTGTACAGCGAGAATGGGTACGATCATTAAAAGGAGCCTCGTTTTTGGTGGCGCTCATTTTTGTTGTCAACTTCGTCTTCGCATATTTTGGTGGCACTTATCCTCCTCACATGTCTCCATGGGAATATCCCCTCGCTATGTCCCTGCGCTTTCTAGTTCTCGTGGAATCCTTCTCTATATTCTTTCTAACAACCTCCCCCGACCATCTTAGCTTGGCGCTTGAACAGAGCCATGTGCCCTACGAATTCTGTTTTGCCTTTACTACTGCAGTTCGATTCGTTCCAGTCTTGGCCGAAGAGGCACAAACAATTATGGATGCCCAGAAAGCGAGAGGCTTAGAGCTTGAACGAGGCAATTTCATCAAGCGGGTGAGAAACTATATCCCTATACTCATTCCGCTCATTGTGAACGCCATTCGACGTAGCCTTGAGCTGGCAGAAGCAATGGAGTCACGGGCATGGGGAGCAACAAAAAAGCGCACCAACCTATACGTGCTTAGAATCAGGAGCAGGGATTACACTTTGATCGCGTTGTCTGTTGGCATGGTGTTTTTCAGCATTTACGTTCGCTTATTTATCTCGATTCCCTCTCTGACAATGCTCCTCACCTAAATTGCTTCATTAGATCCCATTTATGTGGTGTAGGGATCCGTATTCTGAATCTAGATTCCAAAGTCGCAAACCTATAATGGATCATGACTTTGAAGGTAGGGCAGAGGTGAGCATGTTGAACGAAGCAATTCTTATGGCTTGTAAAGAGCTAATCGACGACGCCAAAGATGGATGTGCCAACCTAGTTTTCAAGGATATCTGTCTTGAAATCTTAGCAAGAGCAAGACAGGTTCTGACCGATGCTCAGTTTCGGCAACTTTCATTTTACGCGGCTGAAAGAATGAAAGAGAAAGGCACCATGAGAGAAGTGGAACTGCCTGTCTAGGCGCCGATTACTCAGTAGCTCTCTTCATCCGCATCCCCAGAACAAAGACTTCCGCGCTCTTCGCTCGGCTAGCCTTCGGTTTCACAAACTTCACAAAGCCAAAATGATACGTAACCTCTTTTACAAAATCTTTTAACATGTTACCTTGAAAGACCTTAACAAAGAAGCTTCCTCCCAGTGACATGATTTTTGTCGCAATGAACAGAGATCTTTGGGCGAGGTCGATTTGTCGGGCGTGATCAAGCTCCCAGACTCCTGAGATATTGGGTGAAACGTCTGAAATTACAGCATCTGCGGGGCGAGGGAGCAGTTCCCTAATATTTGTTATTATTTGAGAGTCGGTGATGTCGCTATTCAAGGTTTGAACATTGGGGAAACTGAGAGGTTCAATAAGTCGGATGTCAACACCTAGAACAGACCCCTCATCACCCACGATTCTCCTTGCTGCTTGCATCCAACCGCCAGGAGCAGCTCCTAAATCCACAACAATGTCTCCAGACTTGATGAGCCTGTATCTTCTTGTTGCTTCAAGAAGCTTGTACGCTGCTCTTGATCTATACTTATCTTCTTTTGACTTGCGATAAAAATAGTCCCTTTGTCTTTCTCTGACCCAAGCCTTTGGCAATATTAATTTTCACCGGATGGGTTAGCTTTGCCTTGTCTTGGATCTAGAATCCATTCGGTTAATCTTTCGCACTCGTAGGGTGAAATGTTGCTCCAAGCTCCACAACGAGCGTCGTTCGGGCACATCAGACATGGGCATGCAATAATAGAGTTGATAGATGCAGGGCGTCTTTTTGAGTAAAGCCTATAAGTCCATCTGCCTCCAAAAAGCTCCTTTTCCCGTCTTATGAGTCCCTTTCTTTCTAGTTTCAGGGCTATTCTCGAGCCTTCACGGCTGCTAGCGCTCAATTTGCGCCATAGATTCGACTGTAGCACGCCTTGACTTCTCGTATTTACGATGAAGTGTAACGCTTTATATTCAAGGTCGTCTCTTTTAGGCATACGTATCGATCCTTTGCGCCCTGTCAGTTCTCTACCACTATAAATAACAGTTGGACAATAAAAAGCTACATGTAGAAACAAGCGCACAAGAATGGTAGAAGCCTATGGCAACACAGAGAAAAGCAGATTCTTACTGCTTAGGTATAGAATCCACAGCCGACGATTTCAGTGTTGGAATCCTATCATTCAAAGGCAAGATACTCGCCAATGAGATTGGCGTGTTTATGCCTGAAACAGGAGGAATTCACCCAAGAGAAGCAGCTAGGCATCATGCAGAAATAGCTGGAAAGATTTTGACCGAAGCGCTAGAAAAAGCTGGAGTACAGCCTAATGAAATAGAGATAGTCGCCTTTTCCCAAGGTCCAGGCCTGGGTCCTTGCCTTCGAACTGGCGCTACAGTGGCTCGTGCTTTGGCATCTTATCTCCGGGTTCCATTGGTGGGCGTCAATCACTGTGTTGCGCACATTGAAATTGGCAAACTTATAACAGGCGCCGCAGACCCCTTAACTCTCTACGTCTCGGGTGGAAACACCATAGTTGCCGGCTTTGAAGCTGGATTGTACCGGGTCTTCGGTGAAACCTTAGATATTGCTGTGGGGAACTGTCTTGATGTGTTTGCTAGAGAAGCCGGTCTACGTCAGAAGACTGGTGCCCCTTTTGGTGCTCTCGTAGAGCAACTAGCAGCCAAGAGCCAAAACTTAGTTTCTCTTCCATACGTTGTCAAGGGCATGGACTTGTCATTTAGTGGTTTGCTCACAGCAGCCATAGAACTGCTTCACAAAGGCAAACATCGCCTTGAAGACTTATGTTACAGTTTGCAGGAGATTGCGTTTTCTATGCTCACCGAAGTTACCGAGAGAGCATTGGCGCATACGGAGAAACCAGAAATGCTCTTGACCGGAGGAGTTGCTGCTAACAAGCGGTTGCAGTCGATGTTAGAGACCGTCGCAAAGGAACATAGTACTAGATTTTGTGTGGTTCCGAAGCAGTATGCTCTAGACAATGGTTCCATGATTGCATGGGCAGGAATTCTCGCCTTTCAACATGATCTAGTGACGCCTATAGAGAATAGCTTTGTGAGGTTGAAGTGGCGGTTAGATGAGGTTTATGCGCCTTGGGTTGGAGGCCACGCAGAAGATGCTTCTCAAGAAGGGTGCTGAAGCCAGCTTATACTTGGAAGAATGGCAAGGTCGTAAGGTGATCATGAAGCGGCGACTTCCCAAAGCTTATAGACTCTCAGCTCTCGACGAAGCAATTCGGATGCAGCGTACAGTACATGAGCCTCAAATAATTCATAGCGCAAAGGAAGCGGGTGTTCCAACACCAACTATATATCTTGTGGACATAGCCGATGCGAACATCATCATGGAGTTCATTGAGGGCAAACAGGTTAAAAAGGTTCTAAACAACCTTTCGCAAGGAGAGCGAATAAATCTCTGCCATCTCATTGGCACACTTATTGGGCGCTTACACGTTCACGGCATTGTTCACGGTGACCTCACCACGTCCAATATGATTCTAACATCCAGTGGTAAGGTTTTCTTTGTGGACTTCGGATTAAGCGAACGGTCAAGCGAGCTAGAAGCTAGAGGTGTAGATTTGCATCTTGTGAAGAGGGCTCTGCAGAGTACACATTATCGATGTGCGAAAGAATGTTTTGACGCAGCTATGACCGGCTATTCCGAGATTGTTGGTGAAGATGTAGTAGGAGAACTGCATGACAAAATTCGAGAGATAGAAAGGAGAGGCCGCTATGTGTCTGAAAGGTAAGGTTGTCTTTTTCGCAACAACAAACTGTCACAAGTTTAATGAAGCCTGTCAAGTGTTCGCTGAATACGGAGTTGCTGTTGCTATGTTGAAAATAGGAGCCATCGAGATTCAACACGACAACCCGGAGGAAATTGCAAAATTTAGCGTTCGAGAAGCTGTGGACAAATCCGGCTTGCCACTTTTTGTTGAAGACGCTGGGCTATCTATAGAAGCACTGAAGGGTTTTCCAGGACCCTACTCCTCTTACGTTCATCAAACCTTGGGAACAAAAGGAGTTCTGAAACTTATCGAAGGATATACAAAAAGGAATGCTCACTTCTATTCAGTAATTGCCTTTAGCAGCCCCGAGAGAGCCTCTCCTAAATGTTTTCAAGGCAAAATTGAAGGAAAGATCTCTTCAGATGAACGAGGAAATCAAGGCTTCGGGTTTGATCCAATTTTCGAACCCAAAGGTGGAAGTCGCAAAACTTTCGCTGAAATGACAACGATTGAGAAAAACAAGCTTTCACATAGGGCTCAGGCCTTACGAAAATTCGTTACTTGGTATAAGTCTACATAACGAAGGTTTTAAATATGAGCGGGACTTCGCTCTTAAGGAGTCTTCGGAGGAGAAAAGTTGCCAAAAACTGAAAGAGGCAGTTCCCATTCAACGAGACCAGTGAGCAAAAGATCACCTACATGGTGCAGGTACACCGTCGAAGAAGTGGAAGCCTTAGTGATTAAGCTTACCAAGGAAGGCCACAACCCTAGCAAGATAGGCACAATCCTTCGCGATCAACACGGGATCCCACTGGTTAAGCCCATAATGGGAAAAACAATAACTCAAATCATAAAAGATGCTGAACTTGCTCCTTCTCTCCCAGAAGACTTGGAAAACCTGCTAAATAAAGCTAGGCGGCTATATGTGCATCTAGAAAAGAACAAAAAGGACCTCCCGAACAAACGGGCGCTTCAACTTATCGAATCGAGAATCTACAAGCTTTCACGTCATTACAAGCGCGAAGGCGTACTTCCGCCTGATTGGAAATACGAAGCTAAGACCGCCTCAATCAGATAGGTTTTTTCATGTCTAGCAACGGCGTTAGCAAAGAACAACTTGATGCTCTTCAGAACAATGCTAAACAAGCTGCAGATCTGATTCTGAAAACCGTGGAAAACGGCGAGTTAGTTTACGTTGTTTCCCAT
>JASFPO010000041.1:0-16306 GCA_050115935.1 Candidatus Bathyarchaeota archaeon
CACATAATCTTTGATAAATCGTTTGATTCTTGTTGCAACCAGTAGCCAGTCGAGTTTCAAGGCATTGAGTGATAGTTTCAAATGCTGTCACCTTCATTCTGTTATGAACTTTAATCCTTTATAACCTAACTCTGTTTCTTTGTCAGACTTCCCTACTTCCGAGTAGCAAATAGCATGTAAACAAGTATTTAAGCAAAGATAGCATACTGAAAAGGTAAATCAAGCTAAGAACCAGTTAGTAATTACTTAGAGGCTTTGAGATGGGGAGAAGGCGTAGAAAAGTAGTTCGTATGCCAAAGAAACGTTTACCGAAAGTTTTTCTGTGCCCTAAATGTGGAAAAGAGACTATTAGAGTGGAGCTATTAAAGGGTAAAGAGCATGCGGTTGTGCGATGTGGAAGCTGCGGCTTGACAGAAGAGATGCCCTGTAAGCCTGCCTATAAGGAAATCGATGTATACTGTGTTTTCGCAGACAAGTACTATTCTGATATGAGAACGGGCAAATGAAGGCGACTCCATGAAAAAACAAGTGGAGACATACTTGCTAAAGAAAATCAAAAAGGATGGAGCTATTCACTTCACTCTTCTCGATCCAGAAGAGTTTTCACCTGAATCAGCTGCACACACCGCGAGTGAAGCCGAATCTTGCGGGACAACTGCAATAATGGTTGGTGGATCCACGATCGCTTCTACTTCGCATCTGGATGCTGTCGTAAAAGCCGCCAAAAAAGCCGTGAAAATTCCTGTGATACTATTTCCTAACAACATAACCGGGATCAGCAAATACGCAGATGCCATTTGGTTTATGTCTCTTCTCAATTCCTCTGACCCCTACTTTCTAACTGGAGCTCAAATCCTAGGTGCACCGACCATCCGAAAATTCGGTTTGGAACCCATTCCTCTAGGTTATGTGACTGTCGGTGAAGGTGGAGCTGTCAGCGTTGTAGGGCGCGCTTGTCCAATTCCTTATAATAAACCAGAACTAGCTGTTGCACACGCACTGGCAGCTCAATACTTTGGAATGCGCTTTGTCTACTTGGAAGGCGGCTCTGGAGTAAAACAGCCTGTGCCAAAGGACATGATTCAAATGGTGAAACGCGCTATCGACATTTCACTTATTGTTGGTGGGGGCATACGAAGTGGCGAACAAGCAAGGAATGCAGTGAGTGCTGGAGCAGACGCTGTTGTGACGGGTACGGTGACCGAAGAAGAGGGAAGTTTTAGGGATAGAATCACCACTCTTGTCAAGGGCACAAAATCTGGAAAGACAAAATAGTAGCCCCATTTGAAGGAGGAAATTGCTTGAACACAAAGATGAGCAAGGAATACCAAGAGTACGTTTCGCTTTTAGAAAGCCAACTGGAAGAAGTATATCAGATTGCAGGAAAAGCTAGAGAAGCGGGATTAGACCCAATGCTGGCTCCTGAACCTGAGATCGCAACGGACATGGCGAGTCTTGTCGAAGGCCTAGTTGGACCGTCTGGCGTCGCCAAAAGCATACGGGAATTGAGCGAGAAGCTTCCTAGGGAAGAGCTTGCCTTCAAAATTTCTGAGGAGATAGTCTACGGAAAATTTGGGCACATGAATGCTACAGAAGCCGCTGAACAGGCAATTAGGACCGCTCTAGCAATCTTTACCGAAGGCATCACGGCAGCACCCTTACAGGGTGTACCTCGAGTCGCCATCAAAAACAATCTGGACAGAACAAAATACCTTGCTATCTACTTTGCTCAACCAATACGTTCAGCTGGTGGAACCGACCAAGCCTTAACGCTTGTGGTTGGTGACTTTGTGAGACGACTGCTAGGACTTGACCGATACAAGCCTACACCTGAGGAAGTTGGAAGATTTATTGAAGAGTTGCGACTTTACGAACGATCTGTTGGTCGGTTTCAATATAGGATTTCTGATGATGAATTGAGAAATGCGCTTCAATCGCTTCCGATAGAAGTTACAGGGACCGAATCTGACCCTGTGGAAGTTTCGTCTTTTCGTAATCTGCCTCGCGTTGAAACCAATCGAGTGCGTGGCGGGGCACTCCGAGTTGTTAACGATGGAGTTGTAGGGCGCTCTCTGAAAGTTTGGGCCATTGTTGAGAAGATGGGGATTGAGGGATGGGACTGGCTGAAAAGAATGCGAGAGATTAAAGAGAAGAAAACCGCTGGGTTCATGGAGGAGGTGATTGCTGGGCGTCCCATATTTTCTTTTCCTTCAAGACATGGAGGATTCAGACTTCGCTACGGAAGGGCAAGAAATACAGGATTAGCTGCTGTAGGTGTTCATCCAGTGAGTATGATGGTTCTTCAAAACTTTTTAGCCGGTGGTACTCAACTTCGCATTGAAGGACCAGGTAAGGCTGGAACGGTTCTTCCGGTCGATGTTATTGAGCCACCTATTGTTCGACTAAGAAACGGCTCGGTTGTGCAGGTCACCGCAGAGAATTTCGAGCAGGTTAAGAACAAGATTGATAAAATCCTTTTCCTCGGAGACATTCTAGTTGGGTTTGGTGATTTCCTCTACAACAATAAGCCGCTTCCTCGTTCTGGATACACCGAAGAATGGTGGAGTCAGGAACTGCAGGCTTCAATGAAAGTCTTGTTTAATGAGGATTTAGGCAAGCTTGCTGCAAAAGTTGGGATTCAAGTCGCACGTCTTGAGATTCTTTTGAGAAATCCTTTTGAAAACAAGCCAACAGCTGAAGAGGCAATCAAGTTGGCTTCCACCCTTAATATACCACTTCATCCTGCGCTTACCTATTTTTGGCATAGCATCTCAATAGAAGATTTTCGAAATCTGAGGACATGGCTTTTCAAATGTGAGATTCTCAGGAAGCATGATATGATTTCTGAGATAACTGGTACATCTGATGTTTTGGTGAAGAATTCACTGGAAAGGTTATGCGTGCCACATAAGGTTGTTAACGGGAAAGTCAGAATCGAAGGAGATAACGCCTTGGCTTTTACGCTTTGTTTGGGGATACATGCCCCAAAAGCGCGGATATCACATGCTAAACCTGTGTTGGAGGTCATCAAGGCTTTAGCAGGGATTGTTGTTCGAGAGAAGGCACCTACTGTTGTCGGCGCGAGAATGGGTCGTCCTGAAAAGGCCAAAAGACGTGCGATGCGTCCTCTTGTTCACGTGCTCTTCCCTGTAGGTTTGGCTGGAGGTTCACGGCGTAATCTGATGAAGGCGGCTGGCAAGGCTGCTGTTGAAGTTGAGCTTGTTAGAAGACGCTGTTCAAACTGTCGTGATATAACCTTTAAGGTGAGCTGTCCCAAATGTGGTGTGAGGACCGTAATTGAGCGTGTGTGTCCTCAGTGCAAACGCGTTGTCAAGGAGAATATGTGTCCAGCTTGCAAGAGCAGAACTAGGGGTTTTGAGAAGCAAACAGTGAATTTTGGAACGCTAGTTGATGAAGCATGTGAAAGGCTGAATCTTTCCCGTCCATCAATTGTGAAAGGAGTCAGAGGGCTAACCAATGAATCGAAGACTCCTGAAATCATTGAAAAGGGAATTTTAAGAGCAAAGCATGACTTGTCGGTTTTCAAGGACGGTACAACACGGTTTGATGCGACCGATGCTCCATTGACTCATTTTAAGCCCAGGGAAATAGGTGTATCTATGGAGAGGCTCAGACAGTTAGGTTACCTGTATGATGTCAACGGAGATCCTTTAACTCAGACTGATCAAATTTGCGAGCTAAAGATTCAGGATATTGTCATTCCAAAAGAGTGCGGGGAATATTTTGTTCGTGTGGCTAGCTTTCTTGACGAGCTCTTAGAGAGAGTCTATGAACTTCCAGCCTACTACAATGTCAAACGAATTGACGATCTTGTCGGGCATTTAGTTATTGGTTTAGCTCCACATACCTCTGTGGGTATTCTTGGAAGAATTATCGGCTTCACCCGTTTACACGTTTGCTATGCGCATCCTCTCTGGCACTCAGCCAAGCGTAGGGATTGTGATGGCGACGAAGATGCTTTAATGCTTGCGTTAGACACTGTTCTTGACTTTTCGGAAACGTACTTGCCAGGTCAGATTGGTGGGATTATGGATGCACCGTTGTTCATAATCTCAATGGTTAATCCCATTGAGGTTCAACGGCAAGCACACGAAGTAGATGTTGCGGATAGATATCCACTAGTCTTTTATGAAAAGACGTTGCAGAATGTCTCGCCGCGTGAAGTTAGATCGCTTGTAGATATTGTTGAGCATAGGCTCGGCAGTGAATCGCAGTTTCAAGGTTTCAGATACACAATTCCAGTGTCTAACATCAATTCGGGGAATCGCGAGAGCGCCTACAAAAGACTGGGACGGATGACCGACAAACTGAAGAGTCAGCTTCAACTTGCAGAAAAGATTGAGGCTGTAGATGCCAAAAAAGTGGCTCTAATGGTTTTAACAACGCACTTCATGCGCGACATATCTGGTAACCTTAGAGCTTTTTCCACCCAAAGCTTTCGTTGCAAGACCTGCAACAAGAAATTCAGAAGATTGCCACTAAAAGGAGTATGTCTAGATTGTGGGGGGCCACTAACCTTGACGGTTTATCGAGGAGGAATTCAGAAATACTTGGAGGCTGCAAACCAGTTAATAAAAAAATACGAACTATCGAATTATTATGCTCAACGACTAATACTCGTGCAAGATGAAATCAACTCACTTTTTGAAGGCAGAAAACCCAAACAGATAAGCCTCAAAGACTTTATTGCCTAAAAGCAAGAATAGCTTGAGGAGTCTCAGTGAAGGAGAAATATCATTCTAAAGCCTTCTTAGTAGAGAAGCGAAATGTCCGATTAGGATTGATAGCTCGTTCTCGAATTGTGCATCTTCTGGAAAAGCAACCGTCTAACGCCAAAGCTATTGCTGAAGGAGCTAAAATGAGCTATGCAGCAGTGCTTCATCATCTACATCTTTTTGAAGCTGAGAAAGTTGTTGTACGTAGAGGGAAGAGACCTTTCCAGTGGGAATTAACTGGTGCTGGACAACAGGCTCTCATCTAAACTTAACTATGCATCTGCAAGATACTTGCTTGCACCTTGGGCATTTATGGTTGTACTTCGCCATAGTTGCCTCCTCCAGGTTCGTGTCAACCACATTTGCTAGGGATGCCAGCCACGCGAGAACATCGGCAAACTCGTTTTCTAAAGCCTTCTTATTTTTTCCTTTGATGGCTTCACCCAATTCTTCAACTTCTTCTACAAGCCACAAGTATGTTCCTTTAGCTCCTCGCTTTGAGTCGTGGTGGAAATAGATCTGGCGCATCATCTTTTGAAATTCGGTAATATGCATAACAATAAGCCTTCTTATCTAACTAGTAGGAATTCCGAATTTTAAACTTGAGGAGGCTTGTTTGCCCTTTAGCGATAATGTGTAAGACTCGGGTATCTTGCCTTTCTAGGTCTGCAGATATAAAGCGGCGATGGCAGTATTTTGGATTTGGTTCCATACACATTATACATGTTTTCTTCTGCTTGAGAATCGCTAGAAGTCTTTGCTTTCCCTGCTTAAACAGCTTGGTTCTCATATACGCTTTGTAGCCGCCGCGTCGGTAACCGCCTAATTCTTCACCCAGCCAAACATATTCGATTCCTTGCTCTGGCATCCATTTTTCCATTGCTTCTTTCTTAAAATGTTCAACTTTCGATGTTGGGAAGCGACGGATGTCAACTAAGACTTCGATTTTATGCTCCCTCAGCAGTTCTATGATTGATTCTTGAGTTCTGTTGCTATGTCCTATGATCCAGATTGTGCTTTCAGCGGATCTTGATATATTGATAGGCTTCAGTAGTGTTTTCAAAACAATAATGCACCTT
Source organism: Candidatus Bathyarchaeota archaeon (assembly GCA_050115935.1). Taxonomy (GTDB): domain Archaea; phylum Thermoproteota; class Bathyarchaeia; order Bathyarchaeales; family Bathyarchaeaceae. The sequence goes on from JASFPO010000041.1 coordinate 5,816, forward strand.
CTGATAATCCTTGCGGAACTCTATGATGTCGTTTTTCACTTTTTCTGCATTTTCCTTGTCAATTATCACCCTTTTGATGAACTCTGCAATTTCTTTCATCTCGCTTTCTTTCATTCCAAGCCTTGTCATCTCTGATGTTCCAAGTCTTATTCCGCCTGGATGCTTGAAGTGGCGTCCTTCTTTTATGTCCCATGGGAGAAGGTTTCGGTTAATGATGATGTTGGCCTTCTCCAGTTGTTCTTCGATTGTGCCTCCGTCGCCATATTCTGTTATATCGATAAGCAGTACATGGGATTCGGTGAAGCCTTTGTGCTCTGCCAAGACATTGAAACCGCGTTCATAAAGTGCTTGACCCAGAGCTTTCGAGTTCTTGATGATCTGTTGAGTATACTCCTTTCCAAACTCTAACATTTCCGCACATGCTACGGTCACTCCCGCCAATGCATGTAAATGATGATTACTCACCATTCCAGGAAAAGTTCCCCGCTTAATCCTGTCCGCATATTTTTCCCACGAAAGCACACCACCATGCTGTGGACCAAACAAAGTCTTGTGAGTGCTCAAAGTAACTGCGTCTGCTCCTTCTCTTAGAGGGTCTTGGAAACATCCTCCAGCTATCAAACCTGCCACGTGGGCTGCGTCGTAACCTACAATAGCGCCAACCTCATGCACAGCTTCTGCTAACTCCTTGACCGGATGGGGAAATGGAAAGACGCTGGCGCCAAACATGACAAGTTTTGGCGTTTTCCCCTCTTTTGCTAATCTTGCGATTCTCCGTCTTGCTCGGTCTATGTCGATGTTCAACTCCTCATAATCAAGTGGAAGATATTCCACGACTAGACCGTGAACTGCGCCTGCTGTTCCTCCTAACCTTTTCTTACCCATGGTGATATGTCCGCCGCAAGGGATGGATAGAGCCATCATCACATCGCCAGGCTCGGTGAACGCTGTATAAACAACCAAGTTTGATACCACACCTGAAATGGGACGAACATCGACAAATTCTGCCTTGAATAGTTTCTTTACAAGGTCTATGCAAACAAGTTCAACTTGATCAATGTAAAGGCACCCAGCGTAAACTCGTTCACCAGGCCAGCCTTCTGCATAACGGTTTCCAAAATCTGTTGAAAGCGCCTCTCGTACAGCGGGGCTCGGTATGTTCTCGCTTGCAATCAATGGAATTGTTTCTCGAAACCATCTGTGATGTTGATGGAGCAAATCCAAAGCTTTGAAATAATATTCGCGTGGTGAACTCATGTAGACACCTTGTCTTTATTCATTATGGCTTAACCAGATAAAAGTTTGGAATACATAAGTTTAATTAGTGAAAACCTTGCTTATCATTCCTGCAACATTAAGGTGGACGCTTTGAGTCGAAGATCCAAAAAACGTGAGTCTGCTCCCATGCCCTCAGCAAGCGCTGGCTTGCTTCGGTTTTTTGAAGAAGAAACAAAGGGCATCAAGGTAAGACCGGAGCTTGTTGTTGGCTTGACAGCATCTCTAATAATTGCAGTTATCCTTGCAAGAGTCTTCCTCGGGCCCATCTAATCCTTGTGGAATAATCTTCTAGATTACTTTTATATTCCTCTTATTCACCAGAAGGGAATGGTGTGGGACACTTAAAAAGCCCTAAGACCTTCCTCTCACTCTGTTCCAATTAAACCACACCCACACCCCAAGACAGCTAGAGTGTGAAGGGCCTCAACTATTTGCCCTTATGTAGAACTTCTATGCGTTGAACCGAACTAAGGTTGATGAACACTTCACTTCGATCTTCTTTCCCAACAACCTGAGGTATCGGCTGGGCTATTGTTGCGCGTAGAATTACTGCATCTGCGTCAGAGAGCCAGATTCCTGGCGGGTTATGGGTGACAGCTACTAGTTTGCCTTCAAAGCCATAGGAAGAATCTAAAATTACCGCAACCTTGCGTCCCACATTCTTTTCGAGCATATGAAGTACTGTCGGTGGGAGAGTACTTTCCGACATGGGTACCAGCAGAATCTTACAATGATTTCAAGCTTAAAACTTTATCTCATTGGCACCATCATCCTTTTTGATGACGAGATACAATAACTGCTGAGTTGCATGATCGTTGCGTGTTGTGGTCTCTAGTCTTTTTGAGCCTTTTTGATGTAACAATTAAGTCTTGAAGGTGGGGTTCTTCCTAAATTGATGTAAACTTTGCATTGAAAGGGATTTGAGCCATGTTGGACATCGGTGAAATGGAATTTGAGAGCGTTGAATGGATTGGCAGATATAGGTTTTGACTTGTTGTTAAACGGGAGTTTTCGAATAGAAACAAACCGATAATAGAGAAATGTGGGAACGTTGAGTAACCCTTTTCTAGTTTTACTGATTTTACGATTAAGCCCAAGAGGCATTAATTTGGATTCCACAGACACCCTAGATGACTACATGAACAAAGCGGTGAAACGTTACTCTTCTCTATTCTCTCTTCCATCATATAGAGCAATTGTGAGCTGGCTTTTTGTCACATGCCTTTTTGTATGTGTAATTCTTTCCTTAGCCGTTAATTATTCTCTACATGGGCTTCTGTTAGGGCTGGCTGTTGGAGTCATTCTCTTTCTCTTGACGATGCTTTCCAATTTTGCGATTAATCTTAGTAGCCATGGAAGTGATCCGATTCTTAATTTGAGACGTTGTTCCGCTCTTTCCTTTTACTGTAACCTTTTTTGGATCGTATTCATTATTCTTGGAGGATTCAGCTACGCCTTCTTCAACGACTTCTCTCTCGGGTTAAGACTTTTCCTTTTAGGTTTATGTACTATACTCATTCTCCGCTTGCTGGTTTTCTCGGGAATTTCGTTTGCTGGCAGTGAGAGAATTGTACTCTACTCCATCTTACAACCGGCATCATACGCCATGCCAGTGATCGTCATAGGTGGAGTAAAGGATTCTTTGTTTACTTCTTCAACTTTACTCTTTCTTGCCTCAGCTCTGATAGTGGCTGTTTCAGCGGCTTCTTGCTTCCTTTTCTTCCTTAATCGCATGGGGACAAAGATGCTTGGCTTAAAATCACTTTCTATTCTCAGAGTCTTCTTGGCAAATTGGACAGAAGACCTCAATGAACCTTTGGAAAATCTTCTAGAGAACCTCAGCATTGAACGGAACATAAAGCTCTCTGTAATCATGTTTCGGACAAAAGAAAAGGTGAAAGCAGTTATGGTTGTTCCAGCTTTTCATCCAGGTCCCTTCAAAAATGTTGGCAGTAGCGGTTTGCCTTATCTGATTCAAGAGGAACTGGAAAATAGATTGAAATGTGTGGTTTCTGTACCTCATGGGTTATCTGGACATGACTTGGACCTATCTTCGCAAGCTCAAAACCAGAAGATCATCAAGAAGATTTCTGAGATGATTGATGTTTCAGATTTCGATGTTTCAACTACTCCTTTTGCGAGAGTTCTGAGGAGTGGCGCTCAAGCAACTTGCCAGATTTTTGGCGAATGCGCTGTTTTCACATTGACCTTGGCTCCTCAGACAATGGAGGATCTTCCTCGAGTTTTGGAGTCTTTCTTCACCGAAGAGGCTCAGGAACGAGGTCTATCCATGGCAATCAGTGTTGACGCCCACAATTGCATTGAAGGACCTTTCGATGTTGCGAGCGCGATTTCTCCTGTTAAAGAGGCGGCAATTGCCAGTTTGGAAACTGCTTTGAAAAGTCAGAGAAGTTCCTTGCAGGTTGGAGCAGCAAAGATTATCCCTACTGATTTCAGTTTGGAAGATGGTATGGGTCCTGGGGGAATTTGTGCTGTTGCAGTGAAAGTTAATGATCAACTGGCATTCTATGTCACTATTGATGGAAATAACATGGTTTCTGGTCTTCGGGAAAGGATCCTTCAAAGATTAAGTGAACTTGGCTTCACTGATGGCGAGGTCTTGACCACAGATACCCATGCAGTAAATGGCATCGTACTCACTCCAAGAGGTTATCATCCGCTTGGAGAGGCAATGGATCAGGAGAAGCTAGTCAAATATGTTGAACAAGCAGCGATAAAAGCAAGGAATAACTTAGAACCTGCTGAAGCCGCTTGTTTCACGAAGATAACGCCAAACGTTAAGGTTATAGGTGAGAAACAATTGGAGAGACTCTGCATGTTGGCTGAAAAGGCCTTCCTCCGTGCGAAAAGGCTGGCCGCAATCATTTTCCCCTTGGTCGGCATAATCTGGACATCGCTGCTCATTCTTCTCTAGATTTTGACTATCTGAGAGCTAACGTTTTTTCTTGTTGATGTGATGTCTCCAGTTTCCGGTTTGCGGAAAAGATGCTTAAAGAAGAATTTTTTCCACAATCAATTCATTTCGCACTTCTTGAGCAATTTTTGCCAACGTTTGTCCACTACTTCTTGAATCCTATCGATGACGTGTTCAAACTCAGGCCTAAATAGATGTCTGAAACGCCCTTGCATTTCCAGGTATTCTCTCACTGTCTTCTTCCGTTCCGGTCTTAGAGCAATAGCTTTGCTTGGCGCCGACAGATTATACTCACCGTTTGGGGCTTCCCATAGTGGAAATACACAAGTTTCAACGGCTATGCGTGAAAGCTCTATGCTTCTGCTTGGGTCAGAGCGCCATCCTCTCGGACAGGGGGCTATCACATGCAAGAAGGCCGGACCTTCTGCTTCTAAGCCCTTTCTCGTCTTCTTTAGCAGGTCTACCCAGTAAGCTGGAGATGCAGTTGCAACGTATGGCATTTCATGCGCAACCATTATGTCTGCAATTGGCTTTTTGAGTTGAGGCTTTCCAGGAATTTTTCTGCCGGCTGGAGAGGTTGTTGTCCACGCTCCGAGTGGTGTTCCTCCGCTTCTTTGTATCCCTGTGTTCATGTAGGCTTCATTGTCATATAGAACATAGAGAAAGTCGTGTCCTCGTTCAACGGCTCCAGACAAAGCTTGTATGCCTATGTCGAAGGTTCCTCCGTCTCCTGCGAATGCTATTACATCCACCTGTTTGTGTTTAAGGCGGTTCTTTCTTTTGAGTATCTTCAGGGCTGCTTCAATTCCAGATGCGTTTGCAGCCGCGTTTTCAAAGGCTGTATGTATCCAAGGTATTTTCCACGCTGTAAAGGGATAGATGGTCGAGGTTACTTCCATGCATCCAGTGGAGTTCGTGGCTATTGTTGGGCCTCTGGCAGCCTTCAATATAAGTCTGTGAACCGTTGCCGGGGCGCATCCTGCGCATGCTCTGTGTCCAGACATGAAGAGCTCTGGTTTTTCTGCAATTTCCTTTGCAGTAAACTTCCATTCTGTTGCCATCTTCTTTGTCTCCTCTACTCTCTTAGCCCTATGAATTGGACTGGGTGTTCAATTTTGCCTTTTTCTCGAATTGTTGTTAGATCTCGGTAGATCTTCTGAATTAGCTGTTGTGACATATCTCTTCCGCCTAAGCCGTAGATGTAGTTAGCCACGTGTGGACGTACGTTTGAGTCGTAAAGAACGTGTCTAATTTCATGAAAAATAGGACCTCCGTTGCCTCCAAAGCTACAACTTCTGTCCATTACTGCCACTGCCTTCACATTTTGCAAGGCTTTTAGTATGTCTTGGACTGGCAGGGGTCTGAAGACCCTTATTCTTAGTAGTCCTGCCTTCACCCCAATCGCTCGCAGTTGATCTACTACTGTTTTGACGGTTCCCGCTGTTGAGCCTATACATATAGTTGCCAGTTCTGCGTCTTCCAGTTTATATGGTTCAACAAGACTGTTTCCATATCTGCGTCCGCTTACCTGCGCATAGTCCTCATGAACCTTCTTGATCATCTCTGGGGCCTTCCTCATGGCTTCCTCTTGTTGTCTCTTGTGCTCGAAGTAGTAGTCATGAAGGTCTAATGGACCTATTGTGATCGGGTTTTCTGGGTCAAGCTTAAAAGGCACTAGTTTTCCTTCGTGATTTTTTACCAGTGAGAATTGTCTTTGACCAACGAAATTCCGAACTGCTTCATCGGGAAGAACACTTACATTTTCTAATGTGTGACTTAGGAAAAATCCATCAAGCCCCACCAATGTGGGCAATAGAATCTCCTTATGTTCTGCTATTCTGAAGGCTTGTATGATCGAGTCATACGCTTCCTGACTGTTTTCTGCATAGATTTGTATCCACCCGGAATCCCTTTCAACCATACTATCTGAGTGGTCGCAGTGTATGTTAATTGGGGCTGACAAAGCTCGATTTGCTACCGCCATCACGACTGGTGCTCTGCAGCCTGATGTTACGTAGAGGATTTCATGCATTAGGGCTAAACCTGCAGAGGCTGTTGCCGTAAAGGTCCTGGCTCCAACCGCTGAAGCTGTCAAGCAACATGTAAGTGCGCTATGCTCTGATTCTGTACATACGAATTCTGTATCTACTTCGCCATCGTGGACATATTCGCTGAATCTCTCGACAATTATTGTTTGCGGAGTTATCGGATATGCAGCAACCACGTCTACGTCACATTGTTTCGCTGCATATGCGACTGCTTCGTCTCCATTCAAGGCTATTGCCCTCTGTCCCTTCTGCTGAGTGACCGACATGTTTACCCCTCTCCCTCTAGATTCATTGATATTGCATCAACAGGACATTCGTTTTTGCAGATTCCGCATCCTTTACAATAGTCGAAATTAAATACCATATCGTTGGTTTTGGAATTCCATTCTATGGCGCCATCTGGGCAGTAGAGGTGACATAGCATGCAACGAGTACATTTTTCCGAGTTCCATACAGGGCGGTAGGTTCTCCAGTCTCCAGTCAGGTAGGTTGTGCTCGAAACCCAGCACACACCGGCCATCGGAATATCTTTCCAACCCTTCTTTTCTTGCGTGCTCATTCGGTTTTCGCCGCCTTATACGCTTCTTTAACTATTGCAGCATTCTTCTCAGCAACGCTTGGTGGAAATCTTTTCCTAGCGGCCTTCTCTATGCTTTCAAGGCTTACAATCTGTGTTGCCCTTGCGACCGCTCCAATCATCGCCGTGTTTGTTATTGGTCTATTCAAAATTCTAATCGCTATTTCCGTCGCTGGAACCGTCCAAACCTTTCCGGTTCTTAAGTCCAGCTTTTTCCGAATCTGAGCTGGAGTTGCTTTTGTGTTGATTACGAGAATTCCGTTTTCTTTTAGTCCTTTAGTCGCTGGCACTGTTTTGAGGAGTGTTGGGTCCAAAACAACTGCAACATCTGGATTGTAAACTGAGCAGTGCAGATTTATTGGTTTGTCACTGATTCGTGTATAGGAGTTTACTGGCGCTCCCATGCGTTCTGGGCCGAACTCTGGAAAGGACTGGATGTATTTTCCTTCCAGTATAGCTGCTTTTGCTAAGATTTCGCTTGCGGTCCATGCTCCTTGTCCTCCTCGTCCATGCCATCTGACCTCTGTGAGTTCCTTCATGTTTTTTCACCTCTAAGTGTCTCTGAACATAATTACTCGACGTTAGGTACGCTTTTCATTCCTTTTTCAAAAGCCTTAACATTGGCGGAGAAAAACCTTCTTTTCTTTGCCCCCAGGAACTCTTTTAACGCTTCTTTAAGGGCTTCCTTAGCTACAACACCTGTGTATGCAACATAGGCCCCAAGCATAACCATGTTTGCGGTCTTTTCCTCGCCTACTTGAGAAGCAAGTTCGTTTGCACGAACGGGAATTGCGGTGATATCCTTTCTCTTTATTTGTTTCGTGACTAGTGAAGCGTTCCAGATTAGCACACCACCACTCTTTAACTTAGGTTCAAAGGCTTCCAATGAAGGATTGTTCATTATGATTAGTGCGTGAGGAGAGGTTATAACAGGTGATGCTATCTCTTCTTTGGAAATCACCACTGTACAGTTTGCTTTTCCTCCACGCATTTCCGGACCATACGAGGGGATCCACGTTACGTTTTTCCCCTCTTTCATTCCGGTGTAAGCCAGTAGCTTTCCGATAAACATGAGTCCCTGTCCACCGAATCCAGCCATCAGAACATCGGTGTAGAAGGGTTTCTTGATGCCTTCCTTCATATTTTCTCCTCCTCTGGAACTTTGAATTCACCAAGTGGATAATATGGTATCATTTTCTCTTCAACCCAATTCAATGCTTCCTTAGGCGAAAGTCTCCATATAGTTGGGCACTGTGATAGAATCTCGACTAAGGAGTAACCGAGCCCTTTCATTTGAGTTTCAAACGCCTTCTTTATGGCTCTTTTAGCTTGCAGGATGTTCTTCGGAGTATGTACGCTTACTCTTGTGACGTAGGCTGCACCGTTCAGTGTCGCGAGTAATTCAGACATTCTAATTGGGTGACCCGCGTGTTTCGCGTCTCGTCCGAACGGGGATGTTGTTGTTTTCTGACCGATGAGTGTTGTGGGCGCCATCTGTCCCCCAGTCATTCCATAAACCGCGTTGTTAATGAAAATTGTAGTGATCTGCTCTCCTCGAGCGGCTGCATGGACCGCCTCAGCCGTGCCAATCGCAGCTAAGTCACCATCTCCTTGATAGGTGAAAACAACTAGTTCTGGATGCACTCGCTTGCAGCCTGTTGCGATTGCAGGTGCTCTGCCATGAGCGGCTTCATACATGTCACAGTCGATGTAGTTGTAAATCAGAACAGAACAACCAACCGGCGCAACCCCAACTGTCTTCTCTCTTATGCCGAGTTCATCGATAATCTCTGCCAGCAAGCGATGAACAATTCCGTGTCCACATCCTGGACAGTAGTGAGTTCGTACATCAAGCAATGATCTGGGTCTACGAAAAACTTTCTCCATCTTTCTCAAGCCTCCTTCACTATTTTTTCAACCTCGGTGACGATTTCATCGTAGCTTGGAACCATTCCACCAGTGCGTCCATGGAAATACACTGTGGCTTTTCCGCAGACTCCGAGTTTAACGTCTTCTAACATTTGTCCCATGTTCATTTCCACTACGAGCATCTTGCCAATCTTGTCGCTAATCTGAGCGAAAGTCGGGTGGGGAAACGGAAAAAGCGTGATCGGCCGCACCATGCCTACTCTTATACCCTTTTCGCGTAGGATCTTTATGGCTGTTTTTGCTATCCGTGCAACAGTTCCATATGCTACGATAATGATTTCAGCGTCCTCAATTAGATATGTTTCAACTCGGACTTCGTTCTCAGTAATCTCTCGATATTTACGTTGAAGAGTCAGATTGCGCTTTTCCAGAATTTCGGGTTGAAGATAAAGAGTTTTGATTATACGTCGGGGTCTTCCTTTTGCACCCGTGAGGGTCCAGTCTTTCTTCTGAAGAAGCTGTGTCTTTCTTTTCTTGAATTCAACAGGCTCCATCATTTGGCCTAAGATTCCGTCGCCTAAGATCATTACTGGTGTTCTATATTTATCTGCTAGATCAAAAGCTTCCATTGTTAGGTCGACTGCTTCTTGGACAGTTGAAGGTGCAATGACGATTGGGTGATAGTCTCCGTGGCCTCCTCCTTTTGTTGCTTGGAAGTAGTCTGATTGTGAAGGTTGGATTCCGCCTAGACCTGGTCCACCGCGCATAATGTTGACGATGAGGCATGGAAGCTCTGCTCCTGCTATATAGGAAATGCCTTCTTGCTTGAGGCTGATGCCAGGGCTTGAAGATGAGGTCATTACTCTGGCTCCTGCGCCTGCTGCTCCAAAAACCATGTAGATCGCAGCTATTTCGCTTTCAGCTTGCAGAAAACATCCTTCAACCTCGGGCAGACGCCATGCTAGGTATTCGGGGAGTTCACTTTGTGGCGTTATTGGATACCCAAAGAAGTACTTGCATCCTGCTTGAACGGCAGCTTCCGCTATTGCCTCGTTTCCTGTCATGAACTTCTTTTCCATTAGGCAACCTCCTTCCTCTTCTGTCGGTAAACTTCTATCACAGCATCTGGGCAGATTAGAGCACATAAGGTACAGCCAGTGCATTTCTTTTCCGGGTCAACGAATTCGGCTGGGTGATAGCCTTGTGGTGTGATATGTTTAGCGATTCGAATGAGATGTTGGGCACAAGTTTCAACACATAAAGCGCATCCCTTGCAAAACTTTTCGTCTACTTCAATCTTCCCCATTTTCTTTCTCTCCAACACACGTTTCAACAAGATGATCTATGTGTTTCCATTTGCTAGAGAGACAAAAAGTATAACTTCTTCAATATTAGTGTTGACCTTTAATGATGGAAAGTATGAGAGCATGGTTTGAATGTACAGTGGAGACCTCACTCTTGGCGTTTATCAAGAGATGTAGGTTGATTTGATCATACGTGTTTTAAGGTAGCCTACTATTTATGGGAAAACTATAAGAAAGCTACACTCTATGTAAGTAGCAGATAGTCCAATGTCAACTTGAGGAGGAAGTAAACTGTCAAAAAAAGAACAACCAGAAACCAAGAAGACTGAAAAAGTTGAAACGCCTAAAAAGGCCAAAGCGCCACCCAAAGAAACCAAAACACCTGAAAAGCCTATAAAAAAAGCAAGAGAGAATATAGTCTATATCGGAAGAAAACCAGTAATGAACTACGTAACTGCTTGCCTCACCAACTTCAACGCG
>JASFPO010000042.1:0-15966 GCA_050115935.1 Candidatus Bathyarchaeota archaeon
AGGAACACCGAAGACCCTGCTTACTCTTTCCAAATAGTCCAAAGTTTCTTGGTGAGAGGGAAAGAAGGCCTTTTCATAAACTACTCCGATCAGCGACCGTATAACTGTGTTGTCCCAAGGATCTTGTCCAAAAACCTCTACGTGGCCTCTATCCGGTTTTAGTAAGCCGAGAATCATTTTAATTGTAGTGGTTTTCCCTGCACCGTTAGGCCCGATCAAACCAGTTACAGAATCCTTGTCGACTGTCAAGTTTAGACCATCGACGGCGACCACTCTGCCATAACTCTTTGCGAGGTCTTCAGCAGCGATCAAAGTCATGATTTCACTATATGACTCGAAAAAACATTTAAGCTTTGATTATATGCATGGAAGCTCTCCTCTAAACCTCCGCGCGCACATTAATAAGTTATGGTGACAAACCGCTCTTCGCTCAGCCAGTGCTCCTGAAAGTATTCTTCACATCGCTGCCTAGCTTCTCTTATAGGTAGGTCCCATAACGGAACAGTTATCGTTCCCCAATCGCATTCAACTTCTTTCGCGTTTACTTGTGAGGCAAATATATCGCTTGACTTCACAAAGCTTGGACCTGCTAGGTTTTCTCGATTGAGAATTAGTGCTGCAAACCAGTGGCAGATTCTGTACTCTTTCGTCAATGAACTTGCAATGCTTTCTAGCTTCTGCTTTGTAAATCCAGAGTTTACGACATCATCAACTATGATCAGATTTTCAAGGTGACCCAGCTGTTCTTGAAGGAAAGAGCCCCATTCTAAGCTTGGCAAATATGAATCGACATGATGCTGAAACTGAAGTGGGCGATGAGCAACAACAGGAACGAAGTTTTCTGTTGCATGGTTCATTCTTGCTATACTATATGCAACGGGAAGACCTTTCAGCACAACTCCAAGAACCAGACTCTTTCCGATGTCAAGTTTGCCCAAGATCTTCCTATTTAGTTTCTGAACCAGCTTATCAGCTGGAATTCTTCGTTTCATTTACCTGCAAGCCCAAGTTTTATGGTGTTTGCAAGCTATTATCTCTTTTCTAGCGAGCTCTAGAATACTATTTCTTCCTAACCAGAAGCCTATTTGCAGTAGCTATTAGATCATGTGTCTTCTTCTTCCATTCTTCAAAATCTTTCGGCGAATCCGGATAGTTTCTATACAAAGCCTTGATTTCCCTCATAAGTTTAGCCATGTTTCTCAACCGTTTAAGCATTGAAAGCTTTCCTAACCCCTTCAGGGCTCTTCGGGCAGTTTCAGTGACGTTAAGGTGCACATCTTCTCCCTTGCTGGTTTTCAAAACGTCTTCCTCGGTTATCAGCTGATATTTCATCCCATAGTTTATCTCGTCGTTATTTATTCCTTCAAGCAAGAAAAGTCGGAAAATGTCAAGTCCAGCTTGTTTGACACCATAAGATTGCAGATACTTCACGTTATACTGCCATAAATCTTCACGAGTTACATCGCCTTTCTCTAAAGCTTCAACTACGGTTTCTCCAGCAAGCATTCCACCCATCATGGAAGGTCCTATTCCTCCTCCATGAATTGGGTTGACTTGGCATGCAGAGTCCCCAACCATGATTATCCCGTTTCCAACCATGCAGTCGAGGGGTCGCCGAGTTGGAACGTACCACGCTCCTCCAGTAATCAGAGACGAACCCTCAAACAACGGTTTAGATAAGACATTGCTGTACAGCGGGTTCTTTGGCTTTGGAAAGCCCTTCCTCATACATACGCCGAGGCCAACATTTACTTTGGTTTTGCCTTCAGGAAAAAGCCAATAATACCCACCTGGTGCGATGTTTAGGTCTAAGTAAATTTCACAGAAATCTGGACTTGTCGCGCTCCCATTTAATTGGCGAATCTCTCTATAACATGCTTCTACGTCTTCATTGCTGACTTCGGTGTCAACTCCAATTTGGGGAGGAAGCTTTTTCCTCAAGACAGCTAGAAAGCCACTTGCGTCAATTACTACCTTGCTCTGGAGCTGTGTCTTGGTTTCCGTCTTAATGTCTCGCGCTGAAACTCCTACGACATAGTTGTCTTTTAAGATTGGCTCTACCGCTTGAGTTGAGTCCAACAATGTTGCTCCTGCATTCACTGCAAGTCTGAGTAGTCTTTGCCCAAAATGTAGACGGTTAACAATGAACCCATAGAGTTCCTCGCTCTCAATCTGAAACACTGTTTCCATGTCTGGCGAGTATATTTTGACCCCAGCGATTCTTGATTCCAATTCATCCCCTGACGGATGTTTCAGACCAAGAGTGTCAAAGTGATGTTTTCCAATGGCGTCTCCACAAATCTTTTCGCCGATTCTCTCCTTGGATTTCCTGTCAATTATGCCTACTTTTAAGCCGGCCTTGGCCGCTGTTTTCGCTGTCATACAACCTGCTGTTCCAGCGCCAACTACAATCACGTCAAACTTCTTCAGATGGTTCCTCTCCACTGGGTTGTCTTGATGTATTTTTTATACCTTGTTGTATATGTAAACCTTTATAAATTGTGAAGTAAGTTGCTCCACACCAGGTGTAAACGGATGGATTCGCAACTAACATTAACTGATGAACTTCGCAAACTTGTAGAGGCACGGATGGAACATACTCTTAAAGGAATAGAGGACACGCTTCGACGCATACTAGAAACCCAAAAGACAAGCTCGAAAGACCTAAAGAAAGCCATAAAAGGCCTCGAAGGAAGCTTCAACCTACTCTCACAAAAATGGAATCTCGAAATACTCTACACGCTATTTCTAAAAGACACCACAGGATTCAGCGAACTAAAGAAGATCCTTGGCGTGAACTCGCGCACATTATCAGACAAGCTGAAAAGTCTAAAACAACACGGATACATCAAAAGAACGGTAGAACAAGGCCCACCCCTCAGAGTGAAATATTCTCTAACATCAAGAGGAAAAAGCACGGTGCTGCTTGCACTGCCTTTGTTATACTATTCTAGCAGTGGCTCCACTTCAAACTACACCTCGAAGTAGCCGTAGTTGGACTAGTTCTCGAATCAACACACGTGCGCGCTAGACTACAAAAGCAGAGAGAGGTTAAGAAGAACACCACAAAGGAAAACCGTAATAACTATGGCACACAATTACAAAATCCAACAAAGCTTTGCAGTAAATGTGGTGGACATGCTGGATATATCTGTCCTACGGAAAACTTGGCTGCAAATAGGCCGTTTGATATGACTCTTGAGGTTACAGTATGAACCCATATATTGAAGCTCTTCGACCAAAACTCAGCACACTTGATTACCAGAAGCTGTGTGCCATAGCCATCCCTAAAGTCCACGAATTCATAGCAAAGTCTGCTGATCTCTGTAACGCTGAACGAGTCTTCATCTGTAACGATTCTGCTGAGGATATAGCCCATGTCCGACAACAAGCAATCGCCACTGGTGAAGAAGCTAAATTAAAGCTCCCAGGGCATACTGTCCACTTTGATGGTATATATGACCAAGGTCGAGATCGACAAGCTACCAAATACCTCGTGCCCAAGAGGATCACCCTCAGCAAAGCCCTCAACCAGATTGATCGGCAAGAAGGACTGGCAGAAGTAAAAGGTTTGCTCATGGATTCAATGAAGGGCCGCACAATGATTACCCGCTTTCTTTCCTTGGGACCTCCCAACTCGATATTCACCATTCTAGGAATGCAGTGCACTGATTCATGGTATGTAGCTCACTCTGAAGATCTCCTCTATCGACCAGGCTACGATATATTCCGCCAATCAGGCCCGTACAGGGAGTTTATGCGTGTCCTACATTCAGCAGGGAAAATGAATGAAAGTATGGTTAGCATGGAACATAAGAAGAAACGCATCTACATTGACTACATGGATAACACTATCTACAGTGTCAATACTCAGTACGCAGGTAACTCAATAGGTTTTAAGAAACTTGCTTTTCGCCTTGCCATCCGCAAGGCAAACACTGAAGGATGGCTTGCTGAGCATATGATGCTCATGGGGGTGCATGGGCCGGAAGGTCGCAAGACCTATTTTGCTGGTGCTTTTCCTAGTGCCTGTGGCAAGACTTCCACCGCTATGCTTCCAGGGGAGACAATATTGGGCGATGATATCGCCTACATTCGCGAAATCGATTCAGTTGCTCGTGCAGTGAATGTCGAAGCTGGAATTTTCGGCATCATTAAAGATGTCAACCCTATATACGACGTCTCAATCTTCAAAGTACTTAGCAACCCTTGCGAGATTATCTTCTCTAATGTTTTGGTCAATGATGGCAAGCCCTTCTGGTTGGGCATGGGCTCTGAGATTCCTCAAGAGGGAAATAACTTCTCTGGAGCATGGTATGAAGGAAAGACAGACGCATCTGGCAATAAGATTCCACCTGCTCATAAGAACGCTCGTTACACAGTATCCCTTAAAGCATTGAAAAATTGCGATCCTGAACTGGAAAACCCTTCAGGTGTAGAGCTAAGTGGCATAATGTATGGGGGGCGAGACGCCAAGGCCTACGTGCCTGTCCAACAGAGTTTCAATTGGGAGCACGGTATTATAGCTTATGGGGCATCTTTGGAGACAAAAACAACTTTTGCTACAATTGGTGAAGAAGGTGTACCTGAGATCAATCTGATGAGTATCCAGGATTTCATCTCTATTCCTTTAGGAAGGAATGTTCGAAACAACCTGAAGTTTGGAAAGAAGCTAGAGAAGCCACCTGTTGTCTTTGGAGTTAACTACTTCCTTCAGGATGAGGAAGGCAAGTTCCTAAACACACCCTTAGACAAACATGTGTGGATAAAATGGATGGAGCTACGAGTCCATAAAGATGCTGGAGCGATTAAGTCGCCTACTGGCAATATTCCCAAATATAGGGATCTGTGTAGACTCTTCAAGCAAGTATTGAGTAGAGAATACAGAAAGGAGGATTACATTCAGCAATTCACTATTCGTGTTCCCGAAAACTTGGCCAAGATTGAGCGAGTGGAAAGGTTCTACAAGGAAAGGGTCGTTGATACGCCAGCAGAACTGTTTCGGATACTGAATCAGCAACGGGAGCGTCTACTTGAGGCTAGAGGGAGCTTTGGCGACTATATCTCACCCGAGAGCTTAAGAGGATGAGATAGCACCCACTTTTGCGGATTAGCCAATGCTCTGAATTCGCCTTTTGCGCACACAAAAGCTGCATCTATGTCTTTACGGAAGTTCAAGCTTGATGTCCGTGGTTTCCTTCTCTGTTTCAAAAACCATGCAAGTCAGAGTCTTCTCTATTCCCTTCACAGTTCTCAATCTATCAATCACAAGATTCCCGATTGCGTCGACATCCCTCTCTCTAACTTTCATTAGAATGTCCCAGTCTCCGGTTATTATGTGAACCTCCTGTACCTCAGGAAACCCTGCAATCTGTCTAACGATTTGCCTTTGAGACAACATCTCATCTCCCTCCAACCTATAGGAAAATGAAGCCAATATGAACGCGGCTGTTCCCATATGCAGTTTTTTGGCGTCCAAGACAGCCTTGTAATCTTGGATTATCCCCTGCTTTTCCATTCTCTTTATTTTGGCAAAGACCGTTGTAATTGGCGAATCTATTTTCCTCGCAATTTCCCTTGCTGTAATTCTACAGTTTCTCTGAAGCAAAGCGAGTATCTTTGAATCTCTCTCGTCAAGCTTAGGCTGCATAATTGTAATTATTACAATAATGCGCATAAAAATCTTGCCTTTTCGGAGTATTTTACGTAAATTTCTGTAAAAAATTTATAATCTAGAACTCCTCTTTCCATATACAGGTGGCGACATGGACTCCATCAAGCAACGATATCTCACTATAAGAGAACCGAAGTCAATTTGCGTTCTAAAGATACAAGACGGAATAATAGCTGCTATGAGAGAATATCTACGAGAGAAAGAGTTCATCGAAATCCTTGCTCCAATAATTGGTCCAGTAACTGACCCAGGCATAAGAGGGGCCAAACAAGTTTCCATAGACTATTATGGGACAGAATTCAAACTGATGAGCAGCATGATTCTTTATAAGCAGATGGCGGTTTCTTCGCTCAGAAAGGTTTTCTCCATTTCACCCAACATTAGGATTGAACCATTAGAGACTGTCAAAACACGAAGACATCTAACAGAGTTCAGGCAAGTTGACATAGAGGCAGCTTATGCCACATACGAAGAAATGATGAGACTAGGTGAAGAAATGCTATGCCACGTAATTAGAGATATAAAGGAAAAATTTCAAGAGGAGTTGCGGAAACTCAAAAGAGAGTTAAAGGTCCCTAAAAAGCCATTCACAAGGTATACACATAGGGAAGCAATTGACATCCTAAAATCCCTAGGATTCAAGCTCAGATATGAAGAGGAAATTCCATGGGACGCAGAGGAAGAGATTTCCGCTGTTCATAAGGAGCCCTTTTGGGTAACCGACTATCCCATTACTGCTCGAGGTTTCTATTATCCGGAGCATCCAAAAAAGCCAGGATTCTTGAGAGATTTTGACCTACTATATCCAGAAGGCTATGGTGAAGCGATATCTGGAGGAGAAAGAGAACACAGATATGAAAGAGTTGTGGAAAGGATGAAGCAAGACGGCGAAGACCCAACAAGATACGATTGGTACTTGGAAATGCTTAAGAAGGGAATTCCGTCTTCAGCAGGTTTTGGAATTGGCGTTGAGAGATTAACGCGATATGTCTGTGGAACAGAGAACATATGGGAAGCTGTAGCCTTTCCAAAAGTCGCTGGTGTAATCTCGCCTTAAGATTCAGGTTTTCCGTAGCGCTCTTCAAACGTAAGCCGCTTTTTGATGAGGTCTTTTACTTCTTCTTTGAACTGCTCGTCTTTCTCTAGGCTTAGAAATCGTGTGCGGAAATCCTCGAAGCCTTCGGGGATCTCTATTCTTATGTTGATGAAGGGTTTGCCTATGGCCATTTCAAATTCTCTCTTGGTTTCGTCGTATTCTTCGGATTCAGGTTTAGTCTTTGCGCGCGAGCGCGCGAACCCAAGCCACTTCTTGACTTTGACCAGATTATTCAACCTCCCAACCCGAATCTAACAGTGAGATAGAAACTCGCAAAAACCAATTGGAGAACGCTTGTTGTCAAACCTATCTTAGTGAAATCTTTGAAACTCATTGAAATTCCCTCACGTTTCATAGTACCCAAAGCAACTATGGCGACAGACCCACTTAACGGTGTTGTAGCCCCCCCAAGATTTGTGCCAAAAACAAGCCCTGACTTTATGGCTGCGTCGTTTAGGCCAGAAAATCTGGTGAGCATAGGTGTAAATGTTAGGGCAACGGCGGCGTTGCTTACAATAGTGCTTGCAAGTCCACTGAACCATAAGGTCAAAACAGTGGCTCTTAACGAGCTATTTCCAGCAAGTTGAACGATTTGCGTCGAAATATCATTCAAAATTCCTGTCTGCTCCAAGCCGCCGACAACGAACATGAAGGCCGCAATGAAGAAAACTGCTTCCCAATCCAGTTTTCTGAAAATATCTGTCGGGTCTAAACCACTCAAAACTAGCGCAAGGATAGCGCAACCTAGAGCAATAGCCTCGGGTCCAACTCCATAATTCTCTAGTGTTAGAAACATAAGCATTAACAGAGTCAAAATGAAAATTGAACGAAAGAAAAACTTCTTGTTTTCTATACTCTCCCAAGGGTTGTACTCAGGCAAAGTCCTTTTTTCTCCAAGCCTCGATTTGAAGATTATGTATAACACCAGAATAGTTAATCCCCAAAGAGCAACTTCACCTACGACCAGATAATTAACGAATTCGTTGAAGCTCATACCAGCTTGTACACCAATTACCATGTTGCTGGTTGATCCGATGAGCGTACTTGTACCCCCTAGATTTATCATTATGATAGAAGAGAGAAAATAGGGCACAGGATCATATCTGAGAAGCTTGGTTATTGTCACAGTGGCCGCAGCCATAAGCAGCATTGCAGTTGAGTCGCTGAGAAACATGGAAACTGCTGCAGAAATGATGCTTAGAAAAACGAAAAGCCTGACGGGACTTCCTTTGGAGAGTTTAATGGCGTGCAATGCACCGAAACGGAATAAACCACTTCTTTCAGCCACTTCCACTACAATCATTGTGCCAACTAGTAGAAAGATAAGCTTCATGTCTATGAAAGCACCTGCCTGTTCATAGGTGAATACACCGTACTGAAGACCAAACCAGCCTGTCAATAATGCTCCAATAAGCGCGGCAACCGACATTGGAACAACTTTAGATGCTGCAAGAAAAACGGTAAGCAGGTAGACAAGAATGAAGATTATTGTTGTTGGTTCCATGTCACTTGCTTTCCTTGGTTTTCTCTGCCATCTTGGCGAGGCGGTCAGCCACGGATTCTGCTCTTTGCTCAATTATTCTGTAGAGAATGCGTCCGATGTCATAAATTAGGACGAGAATTATTCCGAGGGCGATATAGGTGATGATGTTTCTTAACGTGGTTCCGAGATTGTCTATCGCACCGAGGATAGGAGAAATGGCAGCTGCCAGCAGAATAACAATGATGATGTACATTAGATCTCTAAAGGCTCTTTTTGGAGACACCTCTTGCTTTATACCTAAACGTTTCACAAACACATCAGTGATGATGTCTCCGAGTATCAAGGCATCGGACAGAGCCCGAATCAAAAAAACAGCGGTAATGACAACAGTCACAATCCACACCAAAAATTCGGCCTTCAAATCAAGACCTGGAACAATAATGTCTCCCATTGTTGGCGGAACAAAGATGCTCACTATCCAAAAAATGATAGCTATAAATAAGCTCATGGTCAACCGAGGAAATCTGCGCCTTATTTCATCACCTCTTAACTTCATGTTCATCTGTCTCCCCTTTTCCAAAGGGATACACTAGAGGTCCAACCGAGGATAAATGGTTATTTCCTACTTTCCCTTTTTCCAAGGAATCATATCTTTTAAACTGTTGACAGTTCAAAGAGATATAAATATCGGTTTAAGGACTTCTAGAAGGGGTCGGACCAACCCGTTTTTTGGGCACCCACCTGATCTTGTCGCTCTAGCGTTTGAAGCATGCGTAAATGAATTTAAATCGGCATTCGTTTAATGTGTTTTATGAACGAAGGTTCTTATTACAAAGAGAAGCTTTCCGCTGTTAGACTTCTTAGATGCTATGAAATAGCTCCTCCAAGGATTAAGCAGTATCTTGATGCTGAGATCCAGTTCGTCACTTCTAACCTTGACAAAACAGGTTTAGTTCTCGAACTTGGATGCGGTTACGGCAGGGTAATGAAAGCAGTATCACGGTTTGTTTCATGGATTGTTGGAAATGACATTTCGAAAGAAAGTTTGGAATTTGCGAGGCCATACATGGAAAATTGCAGAAACTACGCTGTGTTTCTGATGGATGCTTCTCAGATGTCGTTTCATTCGGGTGTTTTCGACGCAGTGTTTTGTATCCAAAATGGCATTTCCGCGTTTGGGGTTGACGAGAAACTTCTCATTGCTGAAGCCATAAGAGTTACAAAAGACAACGGGACTATTCTTTTTTCGAGTTATTCACCGAAAATATGGGAAGCTCGTTTAGAGTGGTTTAGAAGGCAGTCGCAGTTTGGCCTCGTAGGAGAAATAGATGAAGAGAAGAGCTGTGATGGATCAATCGTGTGCAAGGACGGTTTCAGAGCCACTACTGTAAGCGGTGAACAGTTCATGGAATTGTTCGATAGATTCGGACTGAAAGCATCTGTGATTGAAGTGGACGAATCCAGTGTTTTCTGTAGAGCCGTCAAAGAGTAGCTTTTTACGCTTGCGCGATACTTCTTTATTCGTTATGACTTCAGGTGCAAGGTTATGAACTCAACTGAAACTGCCGAAACTCCCAAGGCTAGAGCAAGAGTAGTTGAAAAACCACCTTATGTTGTTGATCGATCTAGACTTCGCCGCTTCAACAGCAAGAACATAATTTTCGATAGAGTGATGTGGGATTCGTCATGGGAAGGCTATATGCGAATGTACGATGAGAATGTTTTTAACATCATTGCAGAGGAGAAATCAGGCTACTCAAGAGTTGACTTTGCATTAGCCTATGCCTCCTGGATAGTGCATGACGCTTTCAAGGGTGGTTTCTCAAAGAGAAAAGTGGAACTTCAAAGAAATTCAGTTTGCACCGCTGGGATTGATTGGACAAAAACGAAATATAAGGTTGATGATCTGCGTAAGATGAGCATTCTAATCAAACGAGCTGCAAGGCTTTTCGGTGCATCGCTGGTTGGAATCTCCAAGCTTAACAGAGATTGGTTATACGCAGATGCGGAAGTTCCGAAGAAATTGAAAAACACTGTTGTCATAGCGGTTGAAATGGATGCTGACGGGATTGCAACTTCTCCGGCAGTTCCAGCTGCTGCTTCTACTGGAGTGGGATATTCAAAAATGGCTTTCATTCTTGCTGGCATGGGTGAATTTATTCGGAATCTTGGATACGAAGCAATACAGTGTGGAAACGATACTGCTCTGAGCATTCCACTTGCGATTGACGCTGGGCTTGGAGAGCTAGGTCGCCATGGCTTACTGATAACACCTCAATACGGTCCAAGAGTAAGACTTTGCAAAATTCTGACAGATCTCCCACTTGAACCAGATAAACCTATCGAGTTTGGCGTAGAAGAATTCTGCAAGAAGTGTAAGTTATGTGCAGAAGAATGCGAGACAGATGCGATTTCTATGGATGATGAGCCAAGTTTCGAGATAGCATGCCGGTCTAATAATCTGGGAGCATTGAAATGGTATGTTAATGTTGAACGCTGCTACCTCTACTGGTGCGAAAACGGCATAGACTGCTCGACGTGCATAAAAGTTTGTCCGTACAATGTTGCATCGGTAAGAAAAGCCAGCGTCTCTTCAAGAGAGTTTTGGGGGTTGCAAGAAAAGTAACGCACATGGAAATCGCATTAGTCAGATTCCACACGGACAAGCAACAGATCAGGAATTCCTTCTCGCGGCACGCGCACTTTATGCTGAAAGCCGAACTATAAATGACAGTCTTGAAATCACAGCAAACTATTTCTTCAACAGAATACGCACACAATTCTTCGCATGCATTTATCTATGATTTTTGAACTATAGAATTAAGTACAAAAAATATGGAGTAAGATTCTTGGATGTTAAAGTACTGAAGAAATCAGATGCCGATTCCCAGAAATTGGCAGAGCTTACTTATATCGCAATGGAGAGAGGCAGTTTACTTGCAGAAGACGTTACTGAAGAGACAATTCTACGTAATATTTCTGAAAGAATAGCCAATCATTGCTATGATTTGATATTCGTCGCTGAAAACAGTGGGAAGACTGTTGGCTGGTTAGCATTCTATGAAATGCAGGCGTGGATGCCGGAAATCGCTCATATCTGGAATTGGCACCCAGTAGTATTCCCAAATGAGAATGAAATAGCAGTTGATTTGATCCATAAAGCATTCTCGCATCTCAAAGAGATAGGCTTACATAAAGTCACAATTGATTTTCCTCAAGTGAATAGGAATACTCAATCTTACTTCAACAAATACTTAGACTGGTATTCACAAAATGGAATAGCTGAGATTTTTGAAGAGAAATTCTATAAGAAAAACATAACTGAGGAAAATTTCGAGATATCTATCCCTGATGAATATTCTCTAGGTTATATTTCGGAAACAGATTTGGAGGATTTATTCAATTGTTGGGTAGAGACATTTTCTTCTAGCAGAGATAAATTCTTCTTGAGTTTAGATGCTGAAGGTAGAAGAGATTTCTTCTTTGATAGGTGGAGTAGAGAGAAATCATTGATAAAGGAAGCTTCGTTAACGTTATTCTATAAAGACAAGTTGATTGGTTTCATTCGCATTCTACCTCTCTATGAACCTACAGATGGCTGTTTGTCAGGAATAGGCATCCTACCCGAATATAGAAGGAAAGGATTAGCACGAGAACTTCTAAAAATGAGCATGCTGAAATTAAAGGAGTTAAACTGTCAAACAATCAGTTTCTTTGTGAGCACTGCAAACTCTGCTGCTATTTCTTTCTATGATAAACTTGGCTTTGAATCCAGAACCAAAATAGCTTCTCTGTTTGGTGAAATAACCTGATCAATCAAGCAAATTACACGCGTGTGCTTATATGGCAAAAAACACGCGCGCGAGAAAGAACAAGATGGAAGAGTGCGAAATGAAAAATAAGGTTTTGTGTGTGAAGGAAATGGATGAAGTCGAATTCAGGAAATATTTGAGACGGAGAGGAAAAAGACCAGCTGTAGTAGATAGAAATGTGGGTGTTTTGAAGGATTTCGTCTCCTATTTACACGAGAAAAGAGAGGAAGATCTTGATAGTGTGACGATTGATGATATAGATGCTTTTGTTATGGAAATTGAGAGTAGAAAACAATCCGCAAAAGGATATTTGTATGCTTTAATGAACTATTTTCATTTCCTAGGCAATAGGGATCTGCTGAATCATGCCAAAACCCTTAGGGAAGAGAGAACCAAAAGGGCGAGAAGAATTTTTCCGATTAAGGAGTTTCTGAATATCAATCGAGATCATGTTAAGAAACTTGCAGCTATCGGAATCAAGAACGTTGAACAAATGCTTGAAAAGGGAAAAACAAAGAAGCAACGCGAACAACTGTCCAAACAGTTGGACATACCAGAAGATGCGATACTGGAATTGGTTAAGCTTTCTGACATAACTCGTATTGGCTATGTTAAGAAGAAGCTTTCACGACTGTACTATGATGCGGGACTAGACTCCCCAGCTAAGATTGCGGAGTTTGAGCCAAAACGACTTCATGCATTCTTTGTCAAATTCGTCAAGGAATCGGGTTGGAAGGGTATGGTTCCAAATCCAAAGGATTTGGTTAGTAATATCAAAAGGGCTAGAAAACTGTCCGAAGTCGTAGAAGAATAAATAGTTGGAATTCAATAACTCCTTAATGCTCTCAATTAAGACAGCTTCTACACAATGGTCATCTCATGCGCACGCAAAGATCTTGTAAAAGCCAGAATGATAAGCATTTATGGGGAAAGGAGCTGTTGTTTATTAGGTGTCCGGATTGCCTGAGAAAATGCCACATGTAGAAAGAAGACGAGAAGTATTTTTGAGTGAATGAGTAAGAAGCATTGCGGGATGATATCGAATGTATGTTGATACTCATTTACATCTGTGTGAACCTTGGTTAAGCGACAAAGAGAAAATGACTGAAGAGAATCGTCAGAAAGTTATTGCTGACATAACAGAAAACAGGATTGCCACTTGGGCTCAGTCTTGTGATATTCCTTCTTTTGAGAAAACGCTAGAGTATTCTAGACAATCTGAGTATATTTTTCCTTCTTTTGGGATACTTCCCTGGTATGCCCATGAATATGCTGTTAGACTTGGTGAGGTTGCAAAACTGTGTGAAGATGCTCTTATGCTTGGAGAAATAGGCTTGGACGAAAAATATGCGCGAAATAAGGCTAGTGTTCCTCATCAACGACCCCTTTTTGAAGTATTTCTTGAAGCATCTGAAAAGCACAATTTAATCCTGAACCTTCATTTTCGAGGAGGTTTAGAAAGAGAAGGGTTTGAGTATCTGAAGAGTTATGATATTAGGAAAGCGATCTTTCATTCTTATTCTGGTCCTCGTGATATGATCAAGGAAATCAACGATCAAGGCTATTATTACTCATTTGGTGCAGCTAACTTTGAAGGGAGAGGTAATCCGAGGAGAGAACAGTTGACAGAAAGGTTACAACTTATCCCTGACGATCTATTGGTTTTGGAAATAGATGTTATCCAGAAATCTAATTTTCAAGTACCTTCCGAAATCTTTCCAAAAATGTTGAGAGCTGTCGCAGAACTCAAGAATCTCACTCCTGAAGAAATTGAAGCCATTAATCATAGAAACGTCTGCAAATTAGTTGAGAATAATCCAAGGCTAAAACATATGAGTCAAATGTTGAGAATCCAACGGACTCTCTGAAAGAGAAAAACTTTTAACCGAAAGTTGTACATCTAAAATTATCTTCAAAAATCTGAACAAGCGTAAATATACTTCAACTTTTGGTCAGTTGCTATAAGAGAACTCACGCATGTTCAGATGATGAAACTCGCGTGATTTGAACATTCCGGCTGTTATGATAAGAAACCGCAATCTGATGATAGTTTCTGGCGTGTGTCTTTTCACGCAAACTCACTCTCAAACAGCGCTAGCTCTGCAGTCTGGTCTGCGGAAGAAGGTTGTGGAAGAGCATTTACAACTCCTTCTAGATTCTGGCGTTTACGGGAAAGATAAGCTTCAGATTAGCAATTCCAATCTCACGCGCATCTGACTGCTTAGAAATCGTTTTCTTTCTGGACGCTCGCTCTGGCTTTTATGCCATCGCTATCCCAATTCTCTCTTGGATTATTTCCGCTTTTTCTGCGTCCAATATGATTATGACGTTGTAGCTGGCACGCCCTCCACCGCGCACCATCGGATACTCAAGCCACCATATTACTTGCCAAGCGTATGTCCTTCTGGGACTTTTTCTTCCCAGAAGTACTCGTCTGAATGATCTCTAAATAGAGAAGAAGAATGCCATTCCTTCAATTGTTCTAGCCTTGAAGAATTATAGTAGTTTGCTTCGATCGCGAAGCCTTGCGCAGTTGCCAAACCTCTTTTCAAAAGCTCGGATTTTTTGCTTATTTCTATTGCTTGTTCTTCTGTTATCGGTTTGCCAAGCGTGTTTGGCGTGTTTGGAATCATCGAAAGCATAATGGACCCTCCTACGATAACCATGGCTCCTAGGACAAGCGAAGTTATCACTTTCTTAAGGTTCGTATCCACAGTTTGCACCATTAGGACAGCTAACTTACGTCTTATTCTTGTGCTAAAGGATATTTAGAACTAGGTATTAGAACGTTCTGTACTAAAGATAGAACACACTTTCCTCTAAATCAATCATATGGCATGTGCGTGATCACAATGAGCAATGCCCCTTACCAATTGACCGAAATCTCCTCAAGAGGTTCTCTCTCGCGCGCGTTTACGGGAAATCTAATCTAGCAGTACTCTCTTAGTGCGTAAGGGTTCAAAATGAAAATTACAACTTATAAAGAGCTACAATCGAAAGATGAGCTTCTTCCACTATTTCTAGGATGGATCCCTTTTAACCCAAAAGAATTCGAGAAAGCAATTGAAGCAGACCCAAGATTGAGGAACAGTCCAGTTGGCTATATTGGAATACAGAATAACCATTTGGTTGGTTTCGTGGGCGTCATGGATATTCCCACGCGTACAATCGAAGGCTCAGAGGAAAAGGTCGGTGGAATCTGGGGAGTGGTTACCCATCCGGGTCACGCGAGAAAGGGAGTCTTCACCGCTCTGATGCAAAGAAGCCATGAATATTTCACTGAAAAAGGATACAAATTCTCTCTACTCAACACGAGTAAATCTCTCATAGCTTATGCTCTCTACAAGAAACTTGGTTACAGAGACGTAACGGTCTACCCAAGCGCGTACAAAGTCATCAAAGAAACAAGGAAGACAACCAAGAAAGAGAGTGACAAGAAGGCTAAGTTAGATTGGAGTAAGATCCTTGATATATATGATCAAGCTACACAAAGCAAGACGGGGTTTGTCGTCAGAGACTCACAATACGGAAAGATGCTGGAGATTCGCAAGAAAATTGAACCAGAGAAGTGCGTGGTAACGGACAGGGGCTACGCTCTCTTGCGGGAAAACGAAGGTAACGTAGCTATACAAGAAATCATGGCTTCAACGAAAGACGAGATCAGCAAACTCATCAGTCAATCAGAGCGTACAGCCACAAAAACTGTAATGGCGGAAGTAGTTCTCGATAGCGATTTGCTGAGAACCTACCGGTCAGATGGATTCATGATCATTGAAGACAGTTATGACGCGCTGATGTTCAAACCACTAGCAGATGCAACATTCGCGGAAAACTATGGCCAGAGATTCTTCACAACCAATTTAGACTGTTTCTAGGGCACCCAATGTACGCGGAGAGACTG
>JASFPO010000043.1:0-15939 GCA_050115935.1 Candidatus Bathyarchaeota archaeon
AAGACAGAGCGAGAGAAGATGCCAAGAATAAAACGGTGAAGGCGTCAGGAATTCTCAGCCAAACTGAAAAACCACCCTCTCCGGTTCGGGACACCCACAATAACCTGAATGCCAAAGCAACTACAATCAAATAGGCTAAACTCAAAAGTATAGAGTCAACATCGATCTTTCCATGGTCTCCTTTTGAAGATCGCTCAGCAACTTCTTTACTTGACTCACCGATGCGCCGGATAAAGGCAATATCCAAGAACACACCGACTGCAATGAGCATGACGAAAGAAGATACTTCAGAAAACCTGCCCAACATTATGAAGACTGCGCCAATCAATGATAACAACACCAGCAGAGCGGCAAAACCAAGGACAGCTTTGAGGGAAGAGCTTTCTTGTCTGAAGAATATCTGACCAACCATGACCGAACTCGCACCAATAAACAGTACGGATGCTACGGCTTGAATCAAAGGAATCTGTACTGAAAGAAAATTCACCAGCAAGATGGTGGGTGACGAAACAGATAACAGCAAAACTAGCCAGTTAATTTTCCTCATTGAACGTTTCGCCTTTCACTGTCATTTAGCAGGTTTGAAGTGGAGTTCAGGGCATTCTCCATAGTGTTTTTTCTATCATAGTTCTCTTTAATAAACCTATATCGGGATTCCCTGAGAACGTCTTTGAACAAAACTTCACCTCGTTCAGCCACTTTAGAAAGAGATCTTGCAAAGTCGGAAACACGTAAAGTGGTAAAAGAACCTAGTTCCGGATTCTTTGAAAGAAACAGATCCAGTTCACCGCCAGACGGTCCACTGCTGATGGTATACAATCCTGCGCTCAGATATTCATAAATTTTCGTTGATCTTGCACACAAGAGATACTGTTTGGAATCAAAAGGCACCAGGCCAGTATCACAGGCAGCCATGACTTTAGCCAATTTGCTTCGCGGCAAGGGACTTCGGATTTCTACTAAGTCAGAAGAGATTTTCAGTAGTCGCACGAGTCTTTTGAGATTGCTAGACCCACTGTAAACATAGAATAGAAAGAACATTCTCTCGGAAACTTTCCTTGGCAGAAGACTAATTGAAGACAGAACCAAGTCTAGGCGATAGTAAGGGTTTATCCCGCTACCACAATAAATCGTCACGAATTTGTCCGTTGGAATGCAATAATCTATTCGTGTTTTAAGTCGAATGCTTTGTGATTCTGGTTTGAAAATTTCCGTATCTGCACCATTAGGAACTAAAAGCATTGGCTTATGGACACCTCGTCTTCGAATCGTGTCAAGAATAGTTTGAGTCACCACGAATATGACATAGGCAGAGGAATAGACTTTGCTGGCAATTGTTGACAATACTCGAATGAACGCTATTGGGAAATAGTTCCGCAATTGATTTTCAACAGCAGATTCCCAGTCATCTCTTAGGTCAACAACTAACTTAGCATGACATATCTTAGACAAAAACCACGCGCATAAACCAGTTTCCAATGGAGGCATTGATGCCAAGACAAAAGATGGTTTGACATGTCTACTTTCCAAGAGACCGTGAACCAACAAAACAAGAAAACGAACAGGATCAAACAGGGCTAAAAGCGGATACGGCATAGATCTTGAGAAATTTATTACACGAAGTCGAGTCTTTAGATTGCACACATTTGCTTTTGTCTTTCTCCTTTTCGAAGATGTTAAGGCAAGAACAGCTACTGCTTGGAACAGACCGGTGGAAGCTAAGGCTATGAAGCGTATTCTTTCCCACGCTGGACTGTAAGATTCTGGCGAGGTTGTGGTCAATATCAGCAAAGTCTTCTTACGTGAAGGCATTGTAAGCAACTCATCGGCGATTTCTTTCAAGAACGCAAGCGATTGCAGACATATTTCTTTCAGTTCAGGTTTTTGGATATTTCGTAGAAGGATGCGAGATGCCGAAATCCCCGTTGTTTGATGGTTTCTATCATCCTTTCGCGTTCTCTGTTTAGGTTTAAGATGACTCTTCGGATGTTTCTCTTTAGAAGAAGATTCAACACATAAGCTAGCAGTGCATCTTCTAGCCGTTTTAAGTCTGGGTTTGGAGTGAAGCAAAAGGATTTGATTTTTGCTGCTTCATGCGGGGTCGTGTAAATGACATGTGCGTATCCGACAATTCTGTCATCAACTCTTAGGACCACTTTCTCAGAGCGCAAGTGCAGCATTTTGTTTGAGATCCATTCTAGTGGTGAAGTCAGAAAGTCTCTAGGCGACACGTGGTATGCCTTCGTTTTCGTTGGGTCAACAACTCTACAGATCTCGAACACGCCTTCTGAATCGTTTGGTGCAAATCCTTCAATCACAACGTTCTCAGGAATCTTAGTTGATTGAGGATCTATTTCGCAGAAATATGAGCTAGTTGTTTGAAATGGTGAAAAGCCTAATTTCTCTGCTATCCTTAGAGCCGGTGCATTATCGGTTCGAATAGAACTTATCGCCTTTTTTCCACGTTTCATCTTTATGTATTCAGTGGAACCCTCAATCAAGTGTCCTCCAACCCCACGTTTGATGTAACTAGGGTCGACTGCGAGAGAGTCGATGGTCCATATTCCCTTCCCAAGAGGAACAATGTGCACTTGTCCAACGACTTCATCTTCTAGCGTAGCGACCAAGATAGTCGGGTAGTCCTTGTTGATCAAATCAAAAATATGATATAGAAACTCGATGAAGTAATGGTACTTTCTGAATCTCAGAATTCGATCAGAATCTAAACCGACCAACGGTATTTCTCTCTGGAAGGCAGTATTCAAGATCTGCAATAGACGAGTGAAATCTGTAGTCTTAATACGACGCACGATGATTTTATTGGAAGAATTTACTTCTTCATATCGATTTATCGAGCAAAACATCTTGTGTTCTTGTAAGATTTACTATGCTCCCAGCTAATTACGCCTGCGGATAACTGAACCGTTCCATATGAAGGATCTGGTTGGAATGACAGCAATTGCATCTCAAAGTTGACATTTTGCAAGTCTTGGCGTTGGCGTGAAACAAGATACTAATCAGGTTTTTTCTGAAGTAGTTTCTTTAACATATTCAATGTATCTGCGAAGACCAGACTTGAAGGTTGTATCAGGTTTCCACTTAAGTAATCTCTTAGCTTTCTCTATACTAGTGACTGCTCCTCGAAAGTCATGCGGCCTGGCAGGTTCATGTTTGATCGGTATGTGACCGAAGATCTCTTGCAGGTTTTTGACTATCTGATTCAAGGTCACAAACTCCTGTCCGGCCAGATTGACTACCTCATTCTTGGCATTTTCGGTCAGAGAGGCAACGTTTCCTTCTGCTAGATCTTCGATGTAGATGAAACATCTACCTTGACTGCCGTCTCCAAAGATGGTGATTGGTTCCTGTCTTAGGGCTTTCCTTACGAAAATTGAGATAGCCATGTTGGATCTCATTCTTGGTCCATAGGGAATATCATATCTGAGAATCGTAAAGGGTAAACCATGGTGTTGATTCCACGCATACATCAACTGCTCCTGCCCGATCTTAGTCTTAGTATAGATGTGGTCAGGAAACGGAATAGGCGTATCCTCGTAAACTTTTCCCTTGGTCTTGCCATATATCCATGTAGTGGACGCGAGAATCACACGTTCAACCTCCTGAGCAGTGGCAGACTTCAAAATGTTCATTGTCCCCATCTCATTGATCATGAGACAAGTAGCAAAGTGGGAAAGAGCAACATTTACGTCGGCAATTGCTGCCAAATGGAATACTGCTTCCACATCTCTACATGCCTCAAGAACATAGTTCTCACTGAGCAAGTCTCCCTTAAACCATTCCACATCTTCTCTAATGGGTTTTGTTTTGTCAAAGACTCGCACTTCATAGTTGTGCTCGACAAGTTTGTCAACAACATGGCTTCCGATGAAGCCCGATCCGCCAGTCACAAGTACCTTCAATCCTTAACCTCCAGAAGCAACTCAGATACCTCTTCAACCTTCTCAATTACATATTTGGCTTCTTCCATTGACATCTGACTATAGATTGGCAGACAGAGCATTCTTTGACAAACATCTTCGGCCGCAGGGAAGTCACCTTCTTTTGCTCCTAGTAAGCGTTTGTACACAGGCTGCATGTGGAGTGGAGGCCAGTAGACCTCGCCGCTAGGTCGGACGCCTCTCTCACGTAATTCCTCCTTGAAGCGGTCACGCGAAATCTCAGGAAGCAGAAACGCGATATACTTGTAGTAATTCGTCACCGCGCTTTTCGGTATCTCTTGCGATTTGATGCCACCTATCTTGGAAATCTCTTTGTTGTAGAAGTCTGCTATCTTCTTTCTGTTTTTGATGAATTCGGGTAATCTTCGGACCTGCGTTAATCCTATTGCAGCGCTAATCTCATCTATTCGCCAGTTATACCCAACTTCGATTATAGTATTGCTGTTGAAGCTCTCCTTTCCCTGATCCCTCAGAACCTTTGCTCTCTCAGCAATCTCATCTCTGCTTGTAGTTATCATGCCCCCTTCGCCTGTAGTAATAACTTTTGTTGGGTAGAAACTGAAACAACCAGCATCACCAAATGAGCCAGCAGATTTTTGGTTCAAGGTACTTCCTTGCGCGTGGGCTGCATCCTCGATTAGAAACAAACTGTGATCATTACATAATTCTCTTATCTCGTTTATCTCTGGACAGACTAATCCACCTATATGAACTGCGATTACACCTTTTGTCTTGTTCGACAGGTTTTTTTTCACGTTTCCGGAATCTAAGCATAGCGATTCTTTGTCAATGTCGGTGAAGACGGGTTTAGCCCCAACTAGGACAACGACGGCAGCAGTAGCACTAAATGTGTTGGTTGGAATCAAGACTTCGTCGCTCGGTTTCAAGCCAGTTGTGCGCAAGGCTATTTCCAGAGCTGATGTCCCAGAGTTCACAGCCACTGCATGTTTTACACCACAGAGTTTGGCAAACGCGGTCTCAAATTGTCGAGTGTATTCCCAGAGGGTCAACATCCCAGAATTCAGTATTTTCTTGACTTCTCCCTGAATCAGTTCAACGTCTTCTTCGGGGAAGTAAGGTTTGACTGGTGGAATCTGCTTAAAACTCATGTCATAGAACCTCTTCAAACATCATTCTTGTTTTGAATGCATTATGCAAGCTCTCTATAAACCTTTTCGACTTTATCAACCGCAGTGCTCCACTGAAAGTCTTTCTGGATTATCATTCTGCTTAGCTTCCCCATCCTAATCCTCAATTGCTTGTCCTCTACAAGCCGCTCCAACACGGCAGCGAGCTTCACAAAGTTTCTAGGTGGCACCAAAAAGCCATTTTCATCATTAGACACAACATCGGGATTCCCACCAACGCTTGTTGCAACAACTGGGATTCTCATCGCCATGGCCTCCAATATGACATTGGGAAGCCCCTCAAACAGTGAAGGCAGCACAAATATATCCATTAATGAATAATAAGGTCGCAAATCATGTTGCCATCCAGCAAATATTGCTTTCACTTTCAGATTCTTAGCCATAATCTCCAAATCCCTTCTCTGAGCGCCATCGCCGACAATCAATAGCACAATGTTAGAATTCTCTTTCTGGATAGTCTTGATAGCAGAGAACAAGTAACCCAAGCCTTTCGCTGGGACAAGTCTGCCGACAAAACCTACGATCATCTTGTCATCAACATCAAATCTGTCTCGAAGTCGCTCAGTTTTCCTTTTGACCTCACGGTTTCCTGGATCGAAATAATTATTGTCAACGCCCGAAGGAATAACTGAAATCTTTTCCTTATCAATCCTCAGTTTTTCCGCAGTGGAAATGAGGCTTTTGGAAAGCAGAATTACCTTTCGAGCAGCTTTTGCAATCCAACGTTCGAACGTCAAGTCATACAAGGAAACAATAGTGTCCACTAATGGATGCCCTGTTCTTGTTCCTGGCCCTTGTATGGTGTAAACAAAAGGTATGTCTGTTGCTCTGGAAAGTAGCGAAGCAGAAGCCACATTGGTGGAGTGATCATTAATTGCATGAATCACATTGATTCCATGCGTTTTGACTATGTCAGAAATCTTGAAAATTGGAAAGGATAATGTATGAGGAATGCTGTAGATTGTAGCTAGCGGCTCCATGTTGAATATGGTCAAGCCGCTTTTGTGTTCGGGTTGGTCAACCACTCTCATAGAAGTGGCAACACTCAACCGGTGGTCTCTTCTGGCCAGTTCTTCCGAAAGACGAACAAAATCTGGATTGGCGTAAAAGTATTCAGCTGCAAATAAAACGTTAAACAAGATTTCACCGCTTGGCAGAGGCTAGAGCAACAACAAAATATCCAGCACTAATGTTCTTTATCTTGAAGCGTGGGAAGATCGGTGACAGGAATCTCTTCATTTGTTTTTTTGTGTAAAAGTAGACAGGGAGCTTTCTTGTTTTCAACCATATCATCCGCAGAGGAACCTGAAAGGCAAATTTGGAAGGAAAGGAGAAAATGCATTTCTCTTTCATCAGGGATTTCATCTTCTTTAAGTAAGGAGTTGGGTCTTTCGTATAATCAAAGAAACCCAGTGCTATTAAAGTGTCAAATTTGCCCGCAAAACTGTAGTTTAAAAAGTCATCATTAACGAATTCACAGCTGTTTTCCACATCGAATTTCTTGGCCGTCGCACTTGCCATATGAAGCATACTTTTCGAGAAATCTATCCCAGTGACATATGCTCCTCTTCTTGCCAGCTCAATAGCTATTCGTCCAGATCCACAGCCAACGTCCAGAATCCGCTTTCCATCTACGTTCTTACACTCTTGCAGCGTCAACCTGACCCTTTCGGCCATGTTCTTCCTGAAGACCTTATCTACTATTCTTCTTAAGGCATCTTTTTCTCTCCTGTAATAGGTGTCAAATTCCGTTGCCGCAGTGTCCCAGTACTCTTTCATGGAATCTCCCAGAAGGAAGCATTCAAAACAAAGAAGTTAGTCATATCCTTCTCTCTCCATGAAGTCTCTGATGCCAGTAAATTCATAGAGCGAAAGTATCCTTCCAAACTTGGCACAAGTCCCATCCAAATTGTGGTAAGTCACAAATGTCCTATAGAATCCAAGTTTGAGCCTGGGTGTTTCTGGATTTAACTCCCATGTATGGATGTAAAGAATAGCTGGATATCCATTTCTGTTTGCTTTCTTAATGGCATTTATTATCAGGCTGAGAGGGAAAAGACGCAGGTAGAAACCACCAGCTGCAGGAATTCTGAATCTTAACAGCGGGTACACCAGCAGTGGGAATTCCCACAGTTTTCGATTGGGATCTTGCTTTGTCAAATCATTGAATGACGGCTTATATGGGTTCAGTGGAGCATCTTTAATTCCATATAGAGATGTCTTCACAGGGAAAATGCTGGAGTCATATTTGTATCCACTCTCTTCCAGAACCTTGAGTGCCCATTTAGTTTTATCATCGATAGAGAATGATGGTGCTCGAAAGCCTACACATTTGCCTCCAATAGTAGAGTTAAACAACTTCACTTCCGACTGGAATTCCCGGTCCGTTTTCTCCCAGAGCGGTTCATGATCGTATCCATGAAAGCCAAGTTCATGTCCACTATCTCTTATTTGCTCTATCAGTTCTGGGTGGTCCTGTGCTATTTCCCCTACTACGAAGATTGTGGCTTCTGTTCTGTATTTTTCCAGTAAATCAAGGGTTAGGTGGATATCTTGAGTTGCATTGCTTCTTCTGTTCTCAGGACATCTATCTTTGACGTATTGAGGATTATGCCATTCTTCGAAGTCTATTGTCAATATGTTAAGCAAGAGCTTCACGAGTAGTGTTGATTCTTGGGCTCTTGGTTTTCCTGCTAGGTTACTAGGTTTCTTCTCCACGTTGCTTTTGACTAAGCCTTAGAATGGCGTAGAGGGTTATAGCGGTGAACAAAATGAACATTCCAATGATTGTGAATGCTAAAGACGCCAATGCAACATTAGTCACTATGCGCCCTTCTATAGTGTACAACTGCAAGGTCCATAAGAAGAAGAACATGCCTACGAAGAGAAATGCAGTTCCGGGTAAACCTAGGTAGAACAAAGGTCTTTCTTCAACGACTAACCTTATGATTGTTGAGAGAACGCTCAAACCATGTCTCATAGGATTGTGAGTGGATGATTCCAAGCCCTGATATTCTACTTGTGCTGGAACCTCAGCCACTCTTAACCCTCTTTCCCTTGCTTTCAGAAGAATCTCTGCACTGATGCCCATTCCATTCTCGATAGGTTTGAGTTCTCGAATGGCTTTTTTGTTGTAAGCTCTAAAGCCGCTTTGGGCATCAGAAAGCTCAGGTGTACGCCCATTACTTAGTTTGGTCAGAAACTTAATACCAAAACGTCTGTACGAAGGAATGTTGTTATTCGAACTCATGAATCTGGATCCGATGACAATATCGGCCTTGTCCTCAGTTATGAGCTGAGTCAGGGAAGGAATTTCATCGCCATTATGTTGGCCGTCTGCGTCTAGCGTGAGCAAGACGTCTGCGTTCATCTCCTGAGCTTTCTTGAAGAGCGTTCTTATCGCTGCCCCATAACCTCTATTTTTCTTGTGATGTATCACTGTTGCACCTAATCCTTGGGCTATCTCAGCAGTTAAGTCCGTGGATCCATCATCACAAACAACTATCATGTCTACATGCTTCTTAGTAAGCAAGATGACTCTGGCGATTGTTTTCTCCTCGTTGTAGGCCGGTATTCCTGCGATTATCAACCTTGTCCTTCCTCAACAGGGGAACTATGTATTGAGCGCCATTATTCCCAGAAATTTAATGAAAACTTCATCATGCTTCCATTTTTGGGCATTCTTGTTGCCCCATGCTTCACCAATCCTGTGAAGCCTCTCGGCAATATCGTAGCCGACTTTCTCGGCTACATCGAGGAAGCCTTCGCTCAGGGTCTTTTTGATTCTACCTATGATCTGCGAAACGGTCTTGGCGAGAATTGGGCTTCGAACTTTCTCTACACATCTTATCGTTAGGTCTACTATGGCTCTTTCGGCTCTTGACAATGTCTTGTACCAAGCCCCATTTCTAAGGGCTTTGGACCTGATTCTCATAAGACCCTGCCTTGTCAGCAACAGTCCTTCCTCTCTTTGCCTCTCACTCAATATCTGAAACGACTGGGTTGCTATAAGTCTTACTTTCGAATTTTATATAACTAAGTTCTAGGCGGTTTAATCCACGTACGAATCACTTTTTGCAGTATCAATGATTGTTCCGAAAATTATAATAATGATTATTTGAGTAGTTTTAACTAGTTGGAGAGAAGAGCATGAGGAAGGCAGCATCTGGAATTCTGCCAATTCTGCTTCTCACAGGCATTTTGGCTTCTGCGTATAACATTCAGCCAATTGGAGCGGACGGAGCCATTTACATTAGGGCTGATGGTACTATCGACCCTCCGACCGCGCCGATTCAGCGAGACGGAAGTGTATACAGTTTTACCGATAACATCTACGATTCGATTATTGTGGAGAGGGGTAACATCATTGTTGATGGCGTGGGTTATACACTTCAGGGATCAGGAAGTGGAAACGGAATTACGCTGTGGCAGTTTCTAAGTAATATGTCAATCAGAAATATGTCAATCAAGAGTTTCAACAACGCGATCTATATCTTCCACGCTTCGTCCAACAAAATAAGCGGAAACATTATAACGGAAAACCTCAACGGCATCTATCTGACCGATTTCGCAAGCTATAACGTCATAACGGAAAACAACATCACAGCAAATAATCGAGGTATCTATTTCTATGTAGCGGGTTCGGGAAATGTCATTTCTCAAAACAACATAACAGGAAACGGCGATGGCATAGAACTAGCTGACTTCTGTTCCAACAGCAGGATTACTAGAAACAACATCATAGGAAATACTTATGGTATTGAATTGGCTTTGAATGTTGGTGGCTGCATTTTAGACAAGAACAACGTCACAGGAAACACCAACACCGGTGTACACGTGGGACTGTGGTGCGACTATAACATAGTCGACGGAAACATTATAACAGCAAGCAACTATGGCATTTGGGTCACATCGTCTACGAGTGGCAACATCATAAATGCAAACAACGTGACAGATAACAACTACGGAATAATTGTTTCAGATATGATGGACAACAAATTCTATCATAACAACTTCATTGATAACACCCAGCAGGCGATGGCCGCTCATGTATCTCCGTCTTGGAACGTCTGGGACGATGGGTACCCCTCAGGTGGAAACTTTTGGAGTGAATATACCGACACTGACATGTTCAGCGGTCCAAATCAGGACCAACCAGGTAGCGACGGAATATGGGATCACCCCTATGTCATAGACGCCGAAAACACTGATCGCTATCCAGTGTGCAATCCCTTTTCGTCATATTTCGACATTGGCGTAACAAGCCTCGCCTCATCAAAAGCAATAGTGGGAACAGGATATCCACTAACTATCAACGCCACCACCAAGAATGAAGGATTCCACCTCGAAACCTTCAACATTGCACTCTATGCAAACTCGACAATAATCGGGACAAAGGAAGTTACATTGGCATACAAGGGTTCAACATTCACCGTCTTCACGTGGGATACAACAGGTTTTGAAAAGGGTAATTATACGATGAGCGCCTATGCGGTCCCAATTCAAGGTGAAATAGACACAGATGACAACACACTATCAGATGGTGCAGTCTTTGTGACTGTTCCTGGAGACGTGAACGGTGACAGAGCTGTTAACATACTTGATATTGGCGTGATCAGCTCTCACTGGTATCCAGGTCCGCCTGTCGGACCCTTGGGCTATGATTCGAATGCTGACATCAACAACGATGGAGCAGTCGACATATTCGACGTAGGAGTAGCTAGCGCTCACTGGGGAGACTCCTGACCGCTGGACCTACAAATATAGTTTCATCTCACAATTCGATGCCAGCATTTCCATTGATGACTTCTGCAGATGTTATGTGAAAGAATGAGCAATTGTCTTGAAGCTTAGGGTGAGATCTTTTCTCGAACCAGTCTAACCTTTCCTGCGATAGTTTGTCTCTTGCTGAAGAGAAGCAGAAAGACGGCCAGCCATGAGAGAAAGAGAATGTAGCCGATAACTTGGTGCACTCTCTGTCCAGTGTTCCATCCATAGAAGTACATGGATAGGACCACTATGAGAAGGCGAATGACATTCAACACAAACACGCCTATTAAGCCTATCAGAGACCACGCTAGCTTTGTCCGTTTACTGGCGGATGTTTCCACCATCGTGACAACAATGAGAATCGAGAAAATCAACAAGCTATATACTCCTATGCAACCTGCCGCAAACCCCACCAGGAGGTTACCGTTCGGCGTCCTCATGTAGATTTGTGTCGGGCTTGGCAGTATGTGTTCTATCCCAAGAGCCCCAATCACCGAAGAGAAGAAACTGACATAGTACGGAACCGTCGGCGCAATCATAGTTTCAATCCATCGAAACGAAAGACCAATCAAACCGGTGGCAACAATTAAAAAGAAAGTCGTAAAGGCTTGTTTAAGCGCTGAGATCGTGAAAAACACTAGAAAGAGACCAAGCAAATACACCGTATAGTTTATGATTCCATAGAAACCCACCCATGGAATGAAAGGAACTATCACGTAATATATGAAAAAACTTCCTAGAATTACTGCAATGCCGAAAAGCCTTTGCAAATTGGTGAGTCCTGACGTGCATTCGGAAAGCTGATCTTTTTTCATCAGAAGGAGAAGAAAACCATACAGCGGAACAAAGACGCCGAGAGCATCGTCGAAGAAAGCATATCTGTAGTATCCTATGAAGAGCAGAGGCAGAAAGGCAAGTAAGAGAAAGGTATCAACTCTATTCCGGAATATAGCAGTGAGCCTATTCAAAGGGGGCTTCTTCCTCGTTATCTCATATCGATAATTCGTTCGGGAAGATTTAAACCATGCGAGAACGCCAGAGAGCATCTGTTGGGAGATATACACACACGCAGTTGCGGCCATGGCTTCTACGTCGCAGA
The DNA here is from genome assembly GCA_050115935.1 of Candidatus Bathyarchaeota archaeon. GTDB lineage: Archaea > Thermoproteota > Bathyarchaeia > Bathyarchaeales > Bathyarchaeaceae. Next base: position 11,976 of record JASFPO010000043.1, read on the forward strand.
TTCGACGTACCGGAATGCGACGTACACTGGGAGAACATTGTTTGTAGCGCTGGGCAAGAACCTGTGCTAACAGAGCTGTGGCAGCCTAGAACCGCAACAACGACCCTGTAAGCACTGTTTATTCTACTTTTGCTCTACCAGGATTCTCCTCAGTGAGAGCGGGCTATACCTGTGTCACGCGGCAGTTTCCTGGAAGAGTAAACAATACTCAAGAAAAATACTTAGACTACCCTAACTCGGTTTCACTTTCCCTTCTTGTTACACCTTTTGAAGATGTTTCTTCATTAAGTCAACGTTATAGTTGCTGCAAATTGCTTTGCGCGCTTGCTTCTGTTACTCGACTGACCACACATCAAACTTAAACTCATCGCATCTCTCCTGCGTTGGGTCAACTGTCTTGCAACGCACAGAGCACTGCTTTGACTGACTCAGATAATACAAACAACCTCTGCAAGTTGGCATGCAAGAAACACCTTCTTGATCAAACGTAACTTCCGCGCGCACTTTTAATGCTAATTCACTTCTGCCTAGCTTGAATGAAATCTTTCCTTTTACCTTCATATTCTTCTCTTGTCATCATCATTCTTGCTGGAAGCCCCTTAACCACAGTTTTGCGCAGCACATCCTTAGTGACAACGCTGCCAGCAGCAACCACAGCATCTTCTTCTATCGTGATGTTTGGCAATATCGAGACGCATCCACCTATTACAACGTTGTCCTGAATGGCCGATGGCGTCAAGCATCTGCTATGAGGAAATTTGTCGTTCAGCACGCTTGTGTTTGGACCTATGAAGACGTTGTTACCCACTATACACCCGTTTGAGATTGTCACATGAGCTTGAATTGAACAGTCTTTGCCTATTGTTACGTCTCTACCGATATCGCAGAAACTGCCTATACGTGTGTTGTCTCCGATCTTTGTGTTGTCTCCTATCACCACATAGTTCCAAATAGCCACGCTTTTCCCAAAGCGCACATTCTTGCCTACAATTACTGCTCTCCCAAGTTTCGGCTCATGCATACTCACTCATCTTCTTCCTATTTGCCCTAGTATGAATTCTCGGAGACTTAAGGATTCGCTTGATATTGATTCCTATGGATTTGCGAATTTGGGATTTGATAGACGCTAACGCGAGTCCTATCTACTATTGCCATTGCACGATCGTGTCCGCGTACTCTCTGATTTCTCTCTCTGCATCCTTTTGACCTCTGCCGGAATACCATAAGCAACTGCTCTTGGGGGAATGTCCTTTGTCACAACCGACCCAGCACCAATCAACACATGTTTTCCAATAGTTATGCCCGGCAACACTTTTGTTCCTCCACCAATTCTAACAAAGTCCTCTACTTATAGACCCCTGGAGAATCGTGGCAAATTGATCGATTCTGACGTTATCGCCTATTCTTGCTCCTTCTCCGATGTAAGCATTAAAACCTATATTCACATTCTTGCCCAGACTAGCTTTTTTCGCCAAGTAATACAAATTTGATTTCCTCGGCATATTCGTGAATATTCACGAAAGCTCTAATTACACCTTCGACCTGCTCTTCAATCATGTCTGAAAACATAGGTAGACAGATTATGTTTCGAGCTATGTACGAAGCTTTTGGAAAAGCTGTGTCGTTGGTCCTCAATTCCGGATAACATGTTTGCATATGAAGCGTAGGATAAAAATAAGTTCTTGTCATGATGTTTTCTCTTTCTAAACAGACAACAAGTTCGTCTCTGGTCAACCCGAATTCTTCTTTGTTTACCAGCAATGAGAAGTCCTTATATGAAGATCTGCAATTTTTCGTTATTTCCTGGAATTTGATACCTGGCAGCCTGCTCAGCCCCTCCTTGTACTTCTTTGCAAGATGATTTCTCCTATCAATTCCCAGATTAACCCGAGGCAAAAGATTCAATCCTAGAGCAGCGTGTAATTCAGACATTCGCGCACTGAGACCCGGTATCTCGCAATCATATCCACCTTTATGGCCATAATTTCTGCCAATAGTGACTTTATCCGCTATTTCTGCAAGATTAGTTGTGACTAAGCCTCCTTCTACGGTGGTAAACACTTTTGTTGGTGAACCACTGAACACTTCCGCGTCCCCGAATTGTCCTATATTGACATCCTCATACTTAGCCCCAAAGGCGTGGGCCGCATCAAACACAACTTTCAAGTCGTGGTCATCAGCGATTTCCAAGATCGCCTTTATGTCACAAGGATTGCCGAAAACATGAACTGGCATAATCACCTTGGAATCATCTGTCACCTTCTCTTGAAGACTTTGAGCATCTACGTTAAATGTGTAAGGATCACTATCCACTAGCTTTACTCTAAGATTATTCCATCGGACAGCGTGAGCAGTTGCTGGAAAAGTGAAACTAGGCACTAAAACCTCGCCGTCGTGGATGTCGAAGGCTTTAAGGGTGAGCATTAAGGCAGACGTGCAATTCGCCGTAGCTACACAATATTTTGCACCTGTATAACTAGCTGTTCTCTCCTCTAACTCACGTACATACCGGAAATTCGTTAACATTCCGCTTTCAAAGATTTGTCCGTAATCCAACAATGTTTGCTCGATAACAGCTTTAATCGGAGGCCTAACAATTGGCAGAATCTCTCTAAACTCAGGCTTTCCGCCAAGGACGGCTGGTTTTTCGCTCATTGAACATCCCTTCAGATTATTGTCGTTTCCAGATTTATGATTAGCTGTTTCCTGCTTTGCTTGCAAGACGGAACTCGATTAGCCTACAATAAGTTGCTCTTCATGCTTACATTTGTTTATAAATTTCGGGATTCCTATTGTTGGAGATGTCGCAACACGTCCCAAAAGGTTTCTCATCAGTGCAACGTCCGCATAAATGCTATATTCTCTTTTGGGCTTCGGTTCATATTTGATTCTTGCATTTGGAAAGCTCTGCTTTATCATCTGAGCAATCTCTTTTATCGAGACCCCGACTCCGGAACCCACGTTTATTGTTCTTCGATGACTTGATGCACTATCTAGTGATTTGATAAACGTTTCAACAACATCGCTCAACAGCACAAAGTCTCTCAGTTGATTGCCACCTCTTATAGCTAATGGTTCACCTGCGACTGCTTTACGGATGAAACTGGAAATTACGCCTTGCTCCTTGTTCACATCGCCATAAACATTAAAAATGCGCAGAATTGTTGGGTTAAGGCCGTAATTTTGGGCGTAACAGTCAATGAGTGATTCTGCCGCAAGTTTGTGGAAACCATACACATTTGCAGGTCTTGGAACCATCTTTTCATTCACTTTAGGACCATTTATACCCCCATAAACCGCCGCCGTAGATGGAAAGACTAAACGTGCAACATCACAAAGTCTCATAACCTCTAAGATATTGTGAACACTTGATACGTTTAGCCTAAAGCTTGTGTCAGGACTTTCATTGCAGCTGGGAATAGATACTAGTCCTATCATGTGAATCACGGTGGAAATCTCTCGGTCATGGAAAATCTCTTTCAGTGCATTTAAGTCATGGATATCTCCTTTCACAAGGGAAACATCCTGGTTTTCAGCCGATTTTGGAGCACGAATATCAAGAACAGTGACTTCACAATCTTTCTTACCAGCTAAAGCACTGACTATGTGGGATCCTATGAATCCCAAGCCGCCTGTGATGAGGATGTTGTGTTTCATGCGCCATCCCAACATTTTGTTTGCGGTTAAATAATCTCCTATCATTCTTCATATTAATGTAGTTTGATATAAAACCCCACCACTCGTGCGCGCGGAGTATCTAGTAATTTGCAGATTTGTAGATCAATGACTTGCAGGAATACATCCGCTCTCCGTCTTAATGGTAAAGCTTAAGACATGCAATGCCGAATTCTTTCTACAAACCTAGATCGCAGAATCAATCCATGCAACATGTTAGGAGATAAGAGGATTGAACAAGAAATCTAAAAAAATAGCAAAAGCCACAATGCTCATCTTACTCGCTTGT
>JASFPO010000044.1:0-15744 GCA_050115935.1 Candidatus Bathyarchaeota archaeon
CTTTGTACCAGATGGGCATGTTAAATCCAGCGAAGAGAGTTATTTTGCCATTTTGCTTGTGGAATTCATAGAGGTGTGTTTGCTGTGAGGGCTTCGTCAGCTTTATTCCTCCTCTATTATGTTGTTGTTATTCTAGAATTTAGCTATTTTATGCTCTTGATGCCGACGTTTATGGGACTAAAAGACAGCTTGTTCCCGCATTTTGGGCATTTGCCATCATAACGTTGGACAATTTCGTCTGGTGGCGTTAGCTCCATGCCTTCGTAAAGGACTGCTCCACACTTTTCACAAAGAATACGTTGGGGCATCAAGTCACTTCCACATATATCAGAAATAGAAGGGCGCAGGCTATTTATAAATTCGTGTCTCAGCTGTCTTTTGTTAATGGCTTTTCGCATTTCATGCAGAATGTAGCTTCTGCTGGGTTTTTCATGTTGCAGTAATGGCATCTTACGAATTTGGCAGATGGCGCGGGAAGATAATGTGGATGTAAGAAAAAGTACAATGCTTCGAAAACTCCAAATGATATTATGATAATTGAAGCAAGGAGAAGAGATACTCCAAACTCCCAGTCTAGAAGTGTTGCGGTGGCAATTGTTGCTATCACTCCCACGATTGTCAGAACAATGGCGGCTAAGCCTATCCATCCTAAAGCTTCAAAAATCCGCTCACTAATTGCCAGCTTAACCACATTCTACTTTCTACACTATTATCTAATTTCAAGTTGCCTTAGCAATTTAAGCTTAAGCCCAGAAATGTTGGAGTTCCTGTGTTCTCAAACAGTTTAGTAAGTGTGCACATTTGAGAAATGTGAGTTTGCTTCAGGGAGGCAACGATGAACTCAGAATGTCCTCATATTTCTCTCTCTTCGATTCTTGTCAAGAGGTCGCGCAAACACTTCTCACAGATGAAAAAGTTGAATCCACCGCCGCCCCCGTAATCTTCCAGTATCTTGATGCCCAATCGTGCTTCGCGAGAGGAGCACTGCAGGCAATCTGTGCCGTTCTTGACTGCACATACATCTGACATTTTTCTTTTGGCTACCACAGAGACACTTAACTCCTCAAAACTGCGAGCAATCAAGATTCACTAAGTTAGCATATCTTATAAGCGGACAAGGAACTGACTTCTAGAAGTTAGATACACTTACACTAAAGTTTGCGCTAATAGAACGAATTGGCAAAACTGAGAGCCAATGTAACTTTGGTCAATGAGTTTTGGGTTAATGGCTCAAGGAATAGAAACTTATTGGATCAATGAAGTGATGACCGATTTGTTCTGGTTCGGATTCCGAACAATACATAACTGTTAATTTCTGTATTCAGAATCTGAATTGAGAGATTGGAAATCAAGCTCAGGGTTTCACAACTATTAAAGCCTTGTAGGCGGAAATTGGAGCAAAGGTTCAAGGTTCATGTATGAACTGGCAAGGTGAGTTGGGTTAGATGACTCAATCTAGTGTAGACTATCAAAGAGATTTTACAGACATAACCAAGGAAGCACTGATACAGGTTCTGCATGTGGATGATGATGCTAGTTTCTTGAAGGCTGCGAAGCCGATCTTGGAGATGCAAGGTAATTTTCGAGTTGAAACTGCCTCTTCTGTTGAAGAAGCAACTGAAATCTTAGAGAAGAAATCGTTTGATGTGATTGTGTCCGATTATGTCATGCCTGGAAAGACTGGCCTTGATTTTCTGAAGGAGCTTAGAGACAGTGGTGACAACATTCCATTCATTATTTTCACAGGGAAAGGCAGAGAAGAAGTAGCGATCCAAGCGTTGAATCTTGGGGCTGATCATTACATCAACAAGATTGGCAAAACAGAAACGGTCTACTACGAGTTGGCTCATGGCATACTTCAAGCAGTAGAGATAGCAAGAGCATCTGCTGGGATATGGAAGAGAGAACAGAGGCTTAGTGCAATATTTGCTTCTTCTCCAGATGCTATCATAGTAAGTGACCTGCAAGCAAACATAGTTGACTGTAACGAAGCAGCTTGGAGACTGTCAGGGTATTCATCAGAAGAGGAAATGCTTGGCAAGAGTGCCTTCGAGTTAATTGCAGAGAAGGACCGTAAAAGAGCCTTAGAAAACCTTGAAAAGACATTGGAGCAGGGAACAACGAGAAACACGGAATATATTCTCCTAAAAAAGAATGGAGAGGAATTCATAGGAGAGCTTTCAGCAAGTCTAATCAAAGAACCCTCTGGCAACCCTACGGGCTTCGTAGCTGTGGTCAGGGATATCACTGAACGCAAGAAAGCGGAAGAAGAACTAAAGAAATTCAAAGTTATAATAGAGACTGCAAACTATGGTGTTGGGTTAGTTGATGTAAAAACAGACAATCTAGTTTACACTAATAATGAGTTAAACAATATGTTGGGTTATAATGCAGGTGAGCTGACTGGCAGGAATTATACAACACTTCATTCTAAAGAGCAAATGAAAAATGCAGCACGTATCAGAGAGACTTTTTTCAAAAAAGGAAAAGTGCAGGGTGAAGAGCTTGAATACAAAAGAAAAGACAATAGCACTTTTTGTGGAATGATTGTAGTAAATCCAGTGACTGATGAAAAAGGAGAGCCTATATTTGCAGCAGTAAATGTTATTGACATCACAGAACGCAAGAAAGCAGAAGAAGCATTGAATGAGTCTGAGCGGAGATACAGAAAACTCTTCAAATCTACTAAAGACGGAATAATAGTCTCTGGTCCTGATGGTAAAATCATGTCTGTAAACTCTGCAGCTGCTGAAATGCTAGGTTACGAAGAGCCAGAAGAGCTTTTGGGAACGCCTGTGGTCCAATTTTACAAAGAGTCAAAGCAAAGAAAGAAGCTGTTCGAGAAGCTGAAGAAGAACGGGTACCTAAAGGATTTTGAAGTTGTTGGAAGAAGAAAGGATGGTAGCGCATTCACTAGCATTGGTACCTTTACGCTCCACAGGGATGAAGAAGGCAATATCCTGCGAACAGAAGGCATCTTCAGAGATGTCACCCAACACAAACACGCAGAGGAATCAGTGAGAGAATCTGAGGAAAAATATCGAAGTATTGTTGAGCTGGCTCCTGATGGAATAATTACCGTGAGCACAAGAGGGGTAGTCACATCAGTCAACTCTGCTTTTTCAAAGCTGACAGGATTCGCTGAAGATGAACTCGTTGGCAAACACTTCACAAAGTTAGGAACTGTACGAATGAGAGAGATTCCAAAATATATCAGAATTTTTACTACGATTCTAAGAGGAAAGATATCTTCTCCAGTTGATTTTTCCTATCATCGGAAAGATGGAACCTTAGGTTGGGCTGAAGCTCAGGCTGGTCTTTTGAAATCGAGAGGTAAGACTGTAGGTGTTCAAGCAATCGTCAGGGACATTACTGAACGAAAGAAAGCAGACGTTAAACTGGAAGAAGTGAACGAAAAGCTCGGTGTTGTTGGCGAGTTGACAAGGCATGATGCGCGAAACAAGCTTTCCACTGTCAAGATGAACACCTTCTTGATGAAGCAGAGGCTGGTTGACGATCCTGAAGCCTTGAAGCATTTGAACGAAATCGAATCAGCCTGCAAACAGGTTGAAAGAATCTTTGATTTCGCAAAGGTTTACGAGAAGATAGGCATGGAAGAACTAGCCTACATGAATGTAGAGAAAACTCTTGTTGAGGCGGTCATGCTATTTCCAGATCTACAAGCCATGAAAGTGGTGAATGACTGCAAGGGATTGACAGTACTTGCCGATTCACTGCTGAGACAACTCTTCTACAACCTTATCGACAACTCATTGAAGCACGGCGAGAAAATCAACCAGATAAGATTATACTGCAAAGAAGCGGGCAAGGATCAGTTGAAACTTGTCTATGGAGACGACGGCGCTGGCATACCAAAAGCAGAGAAGAAGAAGATTTTCAAGGAGGGCTACGGAAAAGGCACAGGATACGGGCTTTATCTGATAAGCAAAATGTGCGACGTCTACGGCTGGACCATTCGAGAAACAGGCAAGCAAGGCAAAGGAGCCCATTTCACCATAACCATACCCAAATCAGGTCAAGATGGCAGGGAAAACTTTCGCATTAAGTAGTTAGCAACCAGATTGTTTTTCAGCAGTTGAACACGCCGTTCGCGAGATACAAAACTATTTATAACTTCCACACATCTCAGAATGAAGAAAAGGCGCAACACATGGACAAATACACACTCATCATAACCGAAAAACCTAGTGCAGCTCGACGTATAGCACAAGCACTCGACCAGAAAGGCAAACCAGAAAAAGTAGAAGAAGAAAATGTACCCTATTTTCTAGCCAAACGCGACAAACCGCTAGCTATTGTTTCAGCTCTCGGACACCTCTACACCGTTATGCACACTGGGAAAGGAAGAAACTACTACCCGGTCTTCAATTTTAGATGGGCGCCACGCCACATGGCTGAAAGAGGCGCAAAACAACTACGCACATGGATAGAAGTCATCTCTAAACTGGCAAAAAACGCTGACGAATTCATTGACGCCTGCGACTATGACATAGAAGGAAGCCTAATCGGCTATTGCCTACTCAAATATGCCTGTGAAAACAAAGAAAAAGTAGCGAAGAGAATGAAGTTTTCCACTCTAACCAAAAAGGAATTGGAAAAAGCATACAGCGAACCTCTACCCAAACTAGATTTCGCCTTAATCGAAGCTGGAAAAACAAGACATGAAGTCGACTGGCTCTACGGCGTAAACATCTCCAGAGCCCTAACCCTTGCTGCAAAACGTTGGAGCGGAAGATATGCCACACTCAGCACAGGCAGGGTTCAGGGACCAACTCTAGAATTCTTGGTTGACAGAGAAAGAAGCATTCACAGTTTTGTACCTACACCTTACTGGACCATAAATGCTTCAATCAACATAGATGATACCACCTACGAAGTGGAATATGAAACAAAAACCTTTGAGAAAAAAGCGGATGCAGATGCTGTGGTAAAAGCCTGTAAGGGAAAAGCGGGCAAAATCGAGAAGATCGAAAAGAAAAGAACACAACAGAAGCCTCCAATTCCATTTGATCTTGGCACTCTGCAGACCGAAGCCTACGGTTTATTTGGATATACTCCTAGAAGAACCTCCAGCATTGCTGAGCGCTTATACCTTGAAGCCCTGATTTCATACCCGAGAACAAGCAGCCAAAAACTGCCATCAGTGATAGGCTACAAAACAATCTTGAAGGGGCTAAGCAGAGAACGAGCCTACAAACGCCTTGCTTCCGAACTTCTCCGAAAAGATGAACTAAAACCAAGAGAAGGAGCAAAAGAAGACCCTGCACATCCAGCGGTCTATCCAACTGGAAATATTCCAGAGAAAGCTCTCCATGAATCGGAAAGAAGAATATGGGACCTCATTGCCAGACGTTTTATGGCAGTTTTCGGTGAACCAGCAGTTAAGCAGAGCGTGAAAGTTACCATAAACGTGAACGGATATCGCTTTTTCTTGCGAGGTAGGCGTATCCTAAAGGATGGTTGGATGAAGTTCTACAAACCTTATGTAAGAACAGAAGAGGTGATGCTACCTCCTTTGAAGGAAGGAGAAACTGTGCAGTTCAAAGAGATATTGCGTGAAGATAAGTTCACCAAACCGCCACCGAGATATAATCCCAGCAGCTTGTTAAAGAAAATGGAAGAGGTTGGAATAGGAACAAAAGCCACAAGAGCCGATATAATCGAAACATTGTACAGCAGAAAGTACATAACCGAAGAAAGAATGGTGGCCACAGACCTAGGCTTTGACATAATTGACGTCCTTCAAAAATACTCTTCAGGAGTAATCTCAACCAAGCTCACCCATGAACTCGAGGAAAAAATGGAACGAATTCAAACAAACAATGAAAAAAGGGAAAACGTCCTCTTTGAAGCCGTCGAAGGACTAAAACCCATGCTGGAAGAGCTAAAACACAATGAAGCCACCATAGGTGAAATCTTGAGCAACGCAATCAAACAGTCACGACTTCAAGAGAGAATAGTAGGAGATTGCCCCACCTGCAAAACTGGCAAATTGATGATACTATATTCGAGAAAAACAAGAAAGCGATTCATTGGCTGCACAAACTACTTCAAAAACGCTTGCAAAACATCGTTTCCACTTCCCCAACGGGGCACAGTAAAGCCGTTACACAAATCCTGCAAGGGTTGCGGCTGGCCCACACTATTTGTGAAAGCAAAGGGACGTAGACCTTGGACTCTTTGTTTCAATGAGAAATGCCCAAAAAAGGAAGAGAGGAGGAAGCGTTTTGAAATGCAAGCTGTGCAAAAGAGAAGCTAAGAATAGGTACTGCGAGTGGCATGAGAAAGCTTATACTGATATACAGCAGAAATTTGAGATGTGGAAAAGCGCTGCTGGCCTGTCTTGGGAACAATACTTAAATGAGCTTGTGAAAAATCCTTTTACAGGCATCTGGGCAAAGGAAGTGGCTGAGCAGCTGCTAAAGAACAAGGAGTGAACAAGAACTTGACAAGAAGAATTAAAACAAGGTTTTCGTCTTTCGGGTTTCGACTGCAAAGGACTGTAAGAAAAGTAGTGACCGCTAAACCGTCTATCTTTGTTGTTGCTTCTGTGATAGTTGCTTCAACTGTCTTTTTCCTTGGAGGCGGAATCTACGACCTCTTGGCAGAACCGACAATAGCCTTTCCCGCAGGCAGACAGATCCTCTTTTTCTACCCATATTCAGTGCATGAACAAGCCGTTCTTGAAAGCTTCTTAGTTATGACCAACTATTTCATGGGATTTCTAGGCGTCTTCCTAATGTATCAAAGCACAAAATATGCTTACAAACCTCGCCAAGCCTACATACTGCTGCTATGCGGCATTGTCCTTCTCCTTATCGCGTATCTCTGGATTGAGAGTCTTCTGTGGGCAAAGCTCAGCATTTAGGACTACACACCATGTCTAGACAGCCATAGAACGCTGTTCTCACCATGGAGTCTTCTTAATACCCAAAAGATACGCAACGAAATTCGTCAAAAGATGAATCGGCGGAGTCACAAGCAGAATGATAACGGCAATATGCCAAGGGGGCGGATAAACCAACACTGAAAAGAGAAGAGCTCCTATAACAAAGTCGGACTGGTCTGCTACTGGAAGAGGAGAACCCGGAGCAATATCTAACCGTCTTTTAATGAAAGAATGAAGCAAGTCGCCTGTTAGAGCCCCCAAGGAGAGCATAAAACCAAGCGAGATGCTATATTCAAACAAAAAATTTTGGGGAAATCCGTCAAGCTGGTATAGATTACTCAAGACAAAGCCCAAAAAAGTCCCAACGAGCAATCCAGCGATGAAGCCTCGTACAGTTTTGTTCGAGCCAAGGATAGGTTTCCCATCCAAGAAAAGCTTGCCAGCATCGATAGGATAGCCGCCTCCGAATATGACTGGTACGGCATTGGCGACATAGGCTGGCAATATGAAGTAGAAAGCATAGATGATGTCGTTGATGATTGTCTGCATGATTCTCGCCTAATATTTGTCCAAAAGAAGATAAAGCTAACGTCCAAAATCGCGAATTCCCGTTTCGCCTATCGTGAAATAACAGCTAGTAGACCGCTTTCGCTCTGGATGCTTTTCAAGAACTGCCTTCATCATGTGCGGCTGATTGGTGTGCTTGAGGTTAAGTACAATATCAGCCCAAAATCTCAAAACGCGGGTGGCAACAGGTTCCACTGTGACTACACCTTCTAAGAAAACATTTCGAACCTGACTGTTAATGAGAACTGCCACCTTGCGGGTTTTTGCAATTTGAGCTAAACAAGCCATTTGTCTTCCTAGCTCTCTGTTAAGTGCAAACGTTGTCTTAGGTTCGCCCAACTCCACACGATAGAGAGAAGTAACTGTGTCAACAACCACAAGCCCAACATTTTTTGTGAGATACTCGTCTAGGCGGTCTATGGCTGAAGCCTGCTCCTGAAAAGTCGTTGGCTTCACCAGAGTTATTGAGGGAGCAACCTCATCTGTGTCTTCGTACGCTATTTGAGATAATCGAACAGGGGAAAATGCGTCGTCGGAGTCAACGTAAATAATCTTGTAGTCTATTCTGGCCGTGTTGATTGCGCATTGAATTGCTAAGGATGTTTTTCCTGTTTCTGCCTCTCCATAAACAAGCGTGACATCTCCAAGAGTCAAGCCTCCCTTTAATATTTTGTCGAAGACATGGCACCCAGTTGGAATACTTTTCTGCAAGGAGATTCACAGTAAAGCGATACTAAGGGTGAAAGTTAATAATTTTGTGTTGTAATAGTGAGCGTTAAGGAAAGCATTATGAGAGCAAAGATTGCTGTTGTTACGGTCTCTGGGAAGGCCTATTACCAACTGGTGAATGAACTCAAAGCCAGAGACTTGCCCTTCCTGAGTTTAACGCCCTACGATACAATTCCAGTCGACATCAAAGTTGTCATAACAACACCCAAAGAACGCCATCTGATCAAGCATCCAAACGTTTTGGTTCTCAAAGAAACAATCGACCCTACAGAAATTGTAAATGAAGCCTTTAGAAGCGTTAAAAGCAAACGAAACAGTGATACAATTACAGTTGGAGTAGACCCTGGCAAAACTTCTGGAATGGCTGTGCTAAGCAACGGAAACGTTTTAGAAACAATGGCTTGCTCAAGTGTAGAGGAGACTGTAAACGCCGTCTTAGAAGTCTTAAACAAGAACCCAGCAACTACCTATATAATCAAAATAGGTGACGGCGCCCCTGAATACACCGTAGCGCTCTTATCCCAACTGGATGAGGCGTTACCCAAAGATGTCGCAATAGAAATTGTAAGCGAAGCCGGAACAAGTCGCTTCACCAAGAAGGCAGTTCACAGACGAGGCTCAAAAGACGCAGTGTCAGCTCAAAAGATTGCAGAGCGAAGAGGGCGACCTTTCCAAAGAGGAAAGAGAAAACAACAATGAAGCGAACGATAATAAAAGGACGTACATTGCTTGTTGACGGGCCAGCCTGCGTAAACTTACTTGATGGCGGAGTAGAGGTTTTTGGTGCCCCATTAGAAACTGGCGTTAAGACTGTGATTAGACAAGGCAAGCGTGTTGCCTTTGCGGTCAAACGGAAGGCTGATTTTGATCTAATGCTAGGTGAAGACGCTTCTATGGAAGAGTTTGAAGGAAGCACGATTCCAGCTTCATGGGAACAGGCATGCAATATCACCATGGCTGTTGATGAAAAGCCAGTTGTCGTCGTGGTTATGGGCGAAGTGGATTCTGGGAAAACAAGCTTTTGCACCTACCTCGTTAATAAGGCGACAAAAGAAAAGCGCAGAGTTGCAATTATAGACGCTGACCTTGGGCAATCCGATATCGGTCCTCCCTCAACAATCGGACTCTCTCAGCTGACGTTGCCAATAAGCGATCTTTTTCTTTTGAAGGCTGAAAGTGCATATTTTGTTGGAACCACTACTCCGAGTGGAGTGATAGATGAAGTCATTGATAAATTAGCTGAAATGAAAGGCGATATTCTAAAAAAAGCCGTGGGGTTCCTAGTCATCAACACAGATGGTTGGGTTCGGGGCGAAGAGGCTGTGCAATATAAGCTTCGCTTGGTAAAACGCACGACCCCAAATGTGGTCATAGGAATACAGCAGCAAGACGAGCTAGCTCCTATACTTACTGCTCTAAGCGGCATCAAAGTGATATCAATAGAATCTCCGCAAGCCATCAAGAAGAGGGACCGAGAGAAACGGAAAATCCTGCGAGAACTAGGCTATAGAAAGTATCTGAAAGAGGCAATAATGCAGCCTTTTCCTCTAAGCTGGGTTAAAGTTGAAGGTATCCCTTTTGGGACATACTTGACTCCAAGTAAAGGGAAACTTGAGAAGATGAAGATGAAACTAGGAGTCGATCCCCTCTATTGTGAAGAAACCCCAAACATGATTGTGGCAATTGTGGACAAGAATCATTGGGTCAACGAGGCGCAGATTACAGCTCTGGAGGAGGAATTGGAAAAAAAGGTGAGGTTGATTCGAGAAGGTGACGAGCAAGGTTTGCTTGTTGGACTACATGATGAAAAAGAGAAGTTTCTGGGAATAGGCATTCTCGACAAAATCGATTATGAACGACGCATGCTTCACGTCTACACTCCAGTGACAACTAGTGTTTCCTCTATTCATATAGGTCAAGTCAAACTCGACAAACTTGGCAAAGAGATTGGCATACACCCTGTTTTCAGAGACTACCACATCAAGGGGTAATCTGTCTTGCCAGAATAGCTAGCATACTGAGCCTTTTCCTTATATAAATCATTCAGAAACTATTTACTTAGCTGGGTTCAAAACACGTATAGTAGATAGGTTGTTTCCATGACCGAAAAGATAATTGGACATGGCACTTGGTACGACAAAACAGCACTTCGAATTGTCAAGAGAGAGCACAAATTAGGCAGAAGCCTCGATCTGATACGAACCGAAATGGGCATCGGGATTTCCGGCCTTCCTCATATAGGACACATCGGTGATTCTTCTCGCTCGTATGCTGTTGCCTTGGCTCTTGAAGCTCAAGGTTACACCTCTGAGTTGATAGCTTTTGCAGATGACAAGGATGGCTTACGCAAAGTTCCAGTTGGGTTTCCCAGTGCATTGAAAAAGTACTTAGGACATCCTGTGAGGGAGATTCCCGACCCTTACAAGTGTCACGAAAGCTTTGCTGAGCATATGACGTTGCTTTTAGTTGAAGCTTTTGACAAGTGTGGGATTCAGTATAAGCTTGTTTCAGGCGCAGAAATGTATGAAAAGGGGCTGTTTAATAGTGAGATTAAGGCAATTTTGATGAATGCTAAACGTGTAGGCGAGATTATTAGAGAAGAGGTTGGACAAGAAAAATATGAAGAGGTGCTGCCATACTTTGCAGTTTGTGGCAACTGTGGTCGGATTTACACAACTAAAACACATGAGTTTCTACCAAAAGAAGACAAGATCCTCTACACTTGCGAAGGAATGGAAGTCAAGGGACAACAGTTTGAAGGATGCAGACACAAAGGTGAAGCCAACTTCACAAAGGGCGAGGGCAAACTCTCTTGGAAAGTAGAGTTTGCTGCAAGATGGAAAGCCCTCGACATTCGTTTTGAGGCTTATGGGAAAGACATCGCAGATTCGGTTAGAGTCAATGATAGAATATGCCAAGAAATCTTAGGCTGGCCTCCGCCTAGCCATGTGCAATATGAGATGTTCCTCGACAAAGGTGGCAGAAAGATCTCTAAATCGGCTGGCAACGTTTTCACTCCGCAAGTTTGGTTCCGTTATGGGTCGCCTCAGTCGCTCATTCTGTTGATGTTAAAACGTTTTGTGGGGACGCGTTCGCTTTCCGTGGTTGACATTCCTCAATATATGAATGAACTCGACGAACTTGAAGACATATACTTTGGAAAGAAGCCAATTTCTGAAAAGAAGGAGCATGCCAAGCTGACTGGTCTCTACAAATATTGCTGGTGGCTCAATCCACCCAGCAAACTAAGCCTTCACGTTCCCTATAATCTTCTGGTTTACTTGACAAGAGTGGCCCCAAAGGGCTCAGAAATCAACTACATGACTCAGAAGCTGCGGGAATATGGCTACCTTGAAGAAGAAAAGCTACCAGAGAGCCTTCGCCAAAGAATCAAATATGCGCGTAACTGGACAAGAGACTTCAAGGAAATAAAGGAAACCACAATGAAACTGGGCACACAAGAGATCTCTGCAATCAACAAGCTCGTGGTTGTTCTCCAAACAGACGCTGATGAAGACCAGATTCAAACCGCCATCTTTAATCTAGCCCGAGAACACGGCGTCAAGCCTCGCCATTTTTTCAAGATCCTCTACACGATTTTGCTCGGAGTTTCCGAGGGACCAAGACTTGGTCCATACATAGTTGCAATGGGAAGAGATAATGTGGTCGACGCCCTGCAAAGAGCCTCCAAACGCCAAAGGAGTATATAACCCTTGGAGTTTCGTAGAATTACTATGGACGAGCTTTACTATATCCCGAGTCTCTGTCTCTGGGGTGTGAACCGTAACCGAAGAGAAGCTATGAAAGAGCACATGGAAAATAGGCTTAGATGGCTTGAAAAGATGATGCCGCAAGGACTTGAAATAATAATAGCCTTAGGCCCCAGAAAGGGCAAGAAGGGACTACTTGAATATATCCCAATTGATTTTGCTCCTGAACCTGTAAAGGGAGAAAGCTCGTTGTTTATCAATTGTATCTGGATTCTGCCACCATTTTGGAAGACTGGCTTAGCGAGAGAGCTCATGCAAAGATTTCTTGTGGAAGCGAAGAAGTATGGTGGTGCTACTGTTCTGGCATATGAAGGTGACCCCATTTCTTTCTTCGGCTTTTTCGATTATATGCCCACAAGTTTCTTCAAGAGATTTGGGTTTGAAGAGGTTTCAAGAGATGGGGCTCGTGTGCTTCTTCACCTTGACCTAGGGATGCATAAATTGCCAATGCTTCTTCCTCCTAAGAAGCAAATGATAAGCGGGGAAGGCAGAATGGTGCTAGATGTTTTCTGCAACAGTCAATGTCCTTGGTGTGGATGGATGGCAGACAAAATCCAAAGAAATGTGAGGCGTTTCACCAGAAAATACTCTAGTGTGACGGTTAATGTGATTAACACTGATAGAAGGGATCTTATTGAAGAGCATGGAATGTCAAGGGGAATATGCATTAATGGTGAGCCAGTCATTAAACGAATGGTGTCGTGGAAAGAAGTCAAATCAGCTTTGGACGGATATATAGAAAGAAATGTCCATGACTAGAGCTTGCTGCGACTAATCGATTGTTTAATAAATGATGTTTTAGACATGAGAATGAAATAGAGGAGAATGTTTGATGAGGCGCTATTGGGGTGAAATCAAAGACCCGGTTTTTGGCTACGTGTACATAACTGAAGCTGAAAAGGAGATAATTGATTCTTTTCCAGTGCAAAGGCTGAGACGATTAAGGCAACTTGCTGGCTCCGAGTATGTCTATCCAGGTGCCAACCACACAAGGTTTGAGCATTCTGTCGGCGTGATGTACCTAGCTGGACTACTAGCTGAAAATCCCTATCTGTCATCCTATTTCTCCGAAGAAGACTACCAGACTATTCGCATTGCAGCCTTACTTCATGATGTTGGTCATGGACCTTTCTCTCACATTTTTGAGCATCTGCTCGACAAGTTTCTCGAGAAAACCCATGAAGACTTGAATGTTTGGATCGTTCAAAAATCCGAGCTGAAGGACACTCTCGGCAAGTTGGGATACGACCCCAACATGATCGCAAAGCTTTCAGTTGGATGGCTTCACAAGCCTGAAAAGGCGTTTATGGACCAAATCATCCGCAGCGCAGTGGACGTAGACAAACTAGACTTTGTTGTGCGAGACACCTTTCACACTGGAGCACAATACGGATACGTAGATATCTTCCGCCTCATTCACATGATAGATGTTCTAGATGAAAACTTAGCCGTTGATTTGGGCGCTCTATCAGCCCTTGAATCCTTTATTATAGCAAGGATTGAATCTTTCAAAAGCATATATTTCCACCGAGTTGGAAGAGCGGCTCAACTCATGCTGGCTACCGCGATGGAAAAGGCAAAAGATGAACTGGGTTTGGTGGAATTCAAAACGCCGGAGGAGTATTTAGCCCTCAACGACTATACCGTGTGGACAATGCTTAAGCAATGCGAGAAATCCCGGAGAATCATAGAAAACCTAGAGAAGCGTAAACTGCTCAAATGCGCCTACGAACAAACTTTCTATGTAAAAAACAAAATGGTGTCAAGCATCTTTACTGTAGAGAAATTTCGAAACCAAATACGCGATCAGATAGCCTCCCAAGCCAAGATTGACCCCGAATTGGTAGTGATTGATGTACCAACCTTGCCCTCGGTGCCCTATAGTCATTCTGTATTGCTAGAGCCCATGGAAATCCCAGTTTTTCACCGAACCAAGGATGGAAAGAAAGTGCCGCAAAGGCTTAGCGACACATCTGGCATATTTGACGTGCTAAGAGGTTTCATCAACATACTTCGTGTATACACTAACGCAGAAAACCGAGAAAAGGTCGGTGAGGTATCCTCTAAACTTCTAGGTGGGATTCCCTCATCAGCAAAGATCTCCTTCTAAACTCGTTGCTCACGACGTCCTCTTCTCTAGAGTCTTTTCAAGAAGCTTAAGAAATACTGTACCAGCTTCTTTCTCAGTCAGTGTTTTGGCGAAAACTGAAACCAAAGCAATCTTCTCTGTTTTTTTGGCGAGATGTTCAGCGATTAGACGGGCAACTATAGTGTTCTTCTCTCCTAGTAGGATGGATGAGAGAGGTGGTCCTAGCATCTTTTGATTTTGGGGTAAGGCCACTGCTAGGGTGCCTAGTTTGTCTTCTCCTTCACTTAGCAGAATGAGGTTGGCATTTGTGGTTTCTAGGTGAAGGGCTAAGAAGAGCTTGCCGTTGTGTTTTATTTTCTCTTTGATGACTTCTGCTCTTTGCACGCTACAGTCGTCCACGCTTATTTATTGCCTACGTGTTATCTAATTAGTCTTCTGAAAGGTTGACGATTAACCATGAGAGAGAAGGAGAGAGCTCAGGAGATCTTACAGATTCTGCGGAGGGAGTTTCCCTTTCCCGAGTGGACAGATACACATGAGGAACCGTTTTCAACATTGATTCGCACTGTGCTTTCTCAAGCCACCAACGACAGAAACCGGGATGAAGCCTTCAGAAATCTCAGCGAAAAGTTCAAGATAACCGCCGAAGCGTTGGCAGAAGCAGACGTAAAGGAAATTGAGAAAACGATTAGAACTGGCGGTCTCCATCGCAGCAAATCTCGTGTTATTAGAGCTCTCTCTCGTATAATTGTTGGAAAATTCGATGGCGCCCTTGATTTTGTCCATTCCTTGCCATTTGAAGATGCACGTAGACTTCTTATGGATCTTCCAGGAGTTGGTCCTAAAACTGCGGACGTTGTTCTCCTATTTTCTGCCAATAAGCCAGTTCTTCCCGTGGATACTCACGTGAATAGAGTTTCAAAACGGCTTGGACTTGTTGAGTCCAATGCGGACTATGAACACACCAGACTGACGCTTCAATCTCTTTATTCTCCTGAGAACTATTTGGCTGTGCATTTGTTGCTGATAACGTTGGGGCGAAAATTTTGTAAGGCTAGAAATCCTTTGCATAAGTTCTGTCCAGTGAATATGTTGTGTCAATCGGCTAAACTAAGGAGACAAAAACGTGGCGACAACTAGCGCAGATTTGCTGAAACTTCCTAAAAGCGTTGAGGAGTACTTCCCTTATTCGGCTGTGCGACCCTCTCAAGACGAGTTCATCAACACAATTTACGAAGCGCTAGAAAGTGGCAATCACGTGCTCCTAGAAGGAAGCAACGGTTTAGGGAAAACAGTTGCAGCCCTGTCTGCTTGTCTGCCAATTGCCAAGGAACATGATTTGCGGGTTCTTTATGTGGCTAAAACCCATCGGCAACATGACCGCGTAATTGAAGAATTGGATGCCATATCCAAGCGAATGAATGTTTCTGGACTCTCTCTGCGTGGTCGCTGTAACATGTGTCTTAACCCACTTATCACTCGGCACACGGCGGATGCTAGAGCTGCTATGGAGATTTGTGAACTGCTCAAAAACAGAGAGCAATGTTCTTATCATCTGAACATGGAGAGAAAATCCGACCGGTACGCCGACATTTTACTGCATGTCTCATCCAAACCATACAAAGCTTCAGAAATTCTTGAGCTTTGCAGGGCTGAAAACTTCTGTCCTTACGAAGTGG
>JASFPO010000045.1:0-15514 GCA_050115935.1 Candidatus Bathyarchaeota archaeon
GGACCACCCTTTTTCGTCCATTGCATGTTGAACGATATACTATGAAAAAACCTAATACCAAATGTAAATGCCTAGAAGGAAAATAGGGGGGTTGTTATTGGGTTTGTTATTATGGGTAGGGGTTTCCCCAGTTTGCGCTGGTTATACCGATGTCGAATATGTCAACGCTGCCGTCGAGGTTCATGTCAGCATCTTTGTTGTAGCCTGCAGGTCCGGCCGGTGGACCAGGGTACCAGTGAGAACTGATTTTGCCGATGTCAAAGATGTCCACTGTGTTGTCAGCGTTGGCGTCTCCAGGTCCCATGTTTCTGAAGTAGCCGTCTGTTGTAGTGATGTCCTGTTCGATCAACCAGTGGTCCAATACGTAGGTGACAGCGGGACTAGTCCTCATGTCAAAGGGAAATTCAGTGCTCCCGTAATCTTGCACAGTGAAATTCAGTGTAGCCAGTCTCCCTTCGCCATCCACACCATAGCCTCCGCCTTGTAGAGTTTCACCTAGAATTATGTAACCCTCAACATTATTGGGTCTCATAAATGGAGCAGCGCCTGGAAGAAAACCTGCAAACGATGCGTAGTGGATATCTAACATCGATGGGGTCCAGTTCAGCATTACTTGGTAGGCATAGCAGTCTTCAACATATGAAATGTTGATGTCAATTGAAAATTGGCTGCCGGACTGCAACGCTAAGTCACTTAGGTTTTCAGGAACCGTAAATATGTTTGGTACGGGAGGAGCATATACCACACTTGGAGTATATGTTGCATTTGGTTTAGCAAGCAAGGGAATAGCTGCAATATTGACGAGCAAAACTGCAAGAACGATCGGTCGAATCTGTCTTATACTCACTCCTTTCATTCTCTCACTCTCTCATCTTTTACTTTGAGTTAGGCACATATTAATATTTTATTCTTTTGGTATTATCCTCTATAAGAAAGTGAAGTAAGATAGTAAGGAAGCACAGTCCAAGGCTATCATTTTTGTGGTGGAGAAAAATTCGTGACCTTCCCAACTTGATGGATTCTAGGGTAAACTAATCATGAACAAAAAAATGAGGAAGAGAAAAAACCCTATTACTTCGGTTTGGATCGCATCATCCTTAGAAGAAAGAATGCCATTACTGCGATTACGACTGCCAGTCCGATAGTCGTGTAGAGAAAAATATCCAATGGCGCCGCAGCTTCGGCGAATTCTCCCAAGACAACTCCGCCAGTCATCGAATTGTCTGCAGTATAGGTTTCACCCGGCAGAGATTCCGCCATTGCCTGGACCATGTAGACACCTTCTTCCAGTTCTTGTGTATCCCAACTGAAGGTTAAGGTTTCACTAGAGCCTGCAGCCAAATTGGTAGATGTCTGCGTTTCAAGCAAGGTGTCGTTATAGTAGACTGCTACATTGAATGTTTCTGTTGCGGTGCCTTTATTGGATGCAGTCACATCAATCGTCAAGCTTTCTCCTGTTACTACTTTGATTTTGGATAGGACAAGTTCAACAACTGCTATGTCTTGAATCGTTACTGTCACATTCAACAAAGAGCTTTCCGCTTGCGCTGTTAGGTCATCGCCTTGCCAGAAGGCGATAAACTGGTAGGATCCGTCTTGTTCCGGCTCCCAAGCAAAGGAATACTGGCTGCTCTCATCTGTTGAGATGTTTGCAAGACTTAGCCAGCCATTCTGGCCAACACGTGTGAAATTAATGGTTACGGTCATGTTATTTCGAACTGGTGAAATGGATCCGCTGATGGTTGTGTTGAGGCTCAGGGGAACAGTCACGGAGGAGGCTGATATTGTAATGGTGCTGCTCAACTTCGGCACCGTAACACTGGTTACCCGGGTACTGTTCAAATCCTCATCGTCAACAACGATTAGGCTTACACTGTAGGAGCCAGGACTAGAATAGGTGTGGGTTGCAGTCACTCCTGTGGCACTTTCTCCATCACCGAAATCCCAGATGTAGCTGGTGATTGTTCCTCCAGGTTGTCCAGGGCAGTAGCTGGCGGATGCGTTGAAGGTTACTTCTTCGTCTATGTCTGGTTGGCTGGGTGAGTGGGTGAAATGTGACACGGGGAGTAACTGTATCAGTTTAAACAAGCTTTGCTTGTTGTTGGTTGTGTTTGTTTCATCGGTAAGGAGGTCTATGTTGCCACTAGTTCCGTTATAGAGGCCACACACTAAGGTAATATTGTATGTGCCTTCAGCCGTGGTGTTTGTTGCTTGAATCCACTCGAAGGTCAGTTCTCTCGTAGCGCCTGCTGCTAGTCTTATTCCTGTCTGATTGCTTATAGGCTGGGTTGAGTTAGCATACAAAAAGACTCCAAAGGTTTCCTCTAGGTTGCCATTGTTTTCAACTTCAACTGTAACAGTTGTAGTTCTTCCGAAAGCTAGTTCGGTTGGCTCAACTTCAATTGTCGTGACGGCTATGTCGTGGACTGGAATCTGGGTGACAGTTATCGACTCACCGAGCACCATGTTATCAGTCAGGTTCTGTTCCTCACCAGCTCGGTATTGACGAGTGTAGGGGTCAACCAGGTATGTGTTTACCCATAAAGCGTAGGTGCCTACGGGAATGTCAGCTGGATTGAGGGGAGTAATCCTTACTGGAAGCCAATCGAGGTAGATCGGTGTTGCTACGCCTCCGATCTGGTTGTACTCTATGATGACTCGGGTTCGGTTCATCAAGCCTGGTTCCCATGTAAGGTTGCCGGTGACATCTACCCAGAAGAATGTGTCAGTAGTGGAAGTGATGTTGTAGATGTGTTCTTCGCCCCATTCCTTACTGTTGTAGGCTTTGATCTTTACTTGGTCATCTCCTCCCGCCTCGGTTCTTGCTTCTATTCCGACTTCCACTTTGGATACACCTGTCCATCCCACGGGGTCAAAGTCGTAGCCTATGTAGCTAACATATGAAGCGTTGGTGCTGGTTTCAGCGTAGACATCGTCTGAAGCAGAGGCGTTAAGGGGATAAGTCCAGAGTCCAATATTGAAGTCAGAGGGACTCTCCATTGTTTGGTTGACAAATGTGTTCCAGTAGAATGTAACGGTCTCGTTGTCTCCTGGCAACAGACCTTCTACCATTTCAGCACTTACGGGTTGAAAGTTGATATAGGTGGTTACGTTGAAGCTGTCGACGTGGCTGCCGTTGTTGAGAACCATCACTTCAATTTCCGCGACTTCATGTGTGTGAATTTCATCTGGTGCATTGAATTCCAAGATGCGTAGGTTATGGAAATAGATGTGAACTTGTTCCTCGGCGGTCTCGATAAAAAAGGTGGTGTTTTCGTTGTCGTTGTCAGTGACGGTCAGTGTTACGTTGTAAGCATTAAGCAAGGAGCTGGGTTCATTAAAAGTGTGATTAATGACAACACCCGTTCCATTCGTCCCATCATCGAAATCCCAGAGATATTCAGTAATGAAGCCTCCAGGGGATGGGTCGAAGCTAGCTGACGCATCAAAGGTTACATTCTCGCCGACTATGGGACGCCCATATGAATCAGGCGAAAAGGTGAAAGTGGCTGCAGGAGCTGTTGTGTAAAAGGACCCATCAGAGGCGCTGTGTATAATCGAGGAGCCGTCGTGGTCGAGAAGAGTCGTCGCAGAGAGATCCAGTGCGGATTCCCCAGCAGATTTCACTGTGAAGTTCACATATAAGATTGTTCCAGAGGCGGCTGGATCTCCGGGAGGAGGAACTCCAGGATATGGTTCCAATGTCCAAGGATCTACTCCTAAAGTGGAACAAGACGCTTCTACACGTGTACGGAAGGTAAGACCGTTGAAGTAAGTTCCCTGAGGAGACGTAGTGTTTTCTACTATAAAAGGCCCCTCTGTTGCTATTGTTGCGTCAAGAACATCTCCATCGAATTCTAGTGTGATCTGCCATGAATGGAGGTCGACAACGTCTTGAACAATAATGGAAACAGTGAAGTTTTCACCAGGATTCGCCACGTTGACTTGAGGGCTTACCACAACCTCGGTTCCTTGAGCGAAGGTAAGCAGATTGAGGGGAAGTAATCCACTCAGAACAGTCAAAAAGACAGTTGATATCAAGAGGAATGACAAACTGAATCGTCTAACAGGACGTAAATTGCGTAATCTCATATGTCTCTCTCCTAACTCTCAATAGACTAATACGTTTGGCAATTAAAAAGTTTCTCTATAAAGAGCTTTCACTTATCAGAGTAATACAAAGCATACTACAGTGGAGAAATAGTCATGCGCACACACTGGTTGAGGTCTGATTGTTGCTAAGCGGATGCCGCACCTTTTCTTCTTGAGTAAATGAGGTAGATCACAACCAGCACAACGACTCCACCTATTGCTCCACCGATGACCAAGGTTGTTGGAAATGATGTGGAAGCCTCAGTTATCACAATTGTTCCATCAATGAATTCGTTGTCTTCAGTGTTACCTTCACCTTCAACTTCGCTCGCGCGCGCTTTTATCTTATAGCTTCCTGCGGCTACACCTGTTGTATCCCAACTAAAACTAATTGTTTCCTCTTGCTCAGGCTCCAGAGCATCCACTTGTTCAGTGTCTATCTCGTTTGTGTCGTAGTACGCTGTTACTTCGAAGTCTTCTGGTTCAACACCTTTGTTCAAGACTGTTACGTCAATTGAAACGGTTTCTCCGGCAGCAACATTTGTTGTTGATAGGGCGACATTGGTTACTGCTACGTCGTGCGAAAAAGCGATGCCTATGGATATTTGTTTTGTGCTATAGAGCTCATACCAAATTCGCGGCATTGCAGTGGTGTTTAGAAAGTCCTTTACGAGTTGGGAAGCTGTTGCGTTGTCGAAGACCGTGAGAGAGACTCTGTAGAGTCCTCCCGTTGTGAAGGCGTGTTGAATAGTTGGAGTGGTGACAGTGGCGTTTGTTCCATCACCGAATTCCCAAAAGTACTCGTTAATCACTAAGGAAGAATCAGCGGAGCTTGCAGAAGCGTCGAAGGTAATGGTTCCGCCTATTGTAGGTATTTCGGGAGAATATGTGAAGTCAGCTACTGGAGGAGCTACGACGTTGGTGAAGAGTCCATGCTCGGGAGTGAATTCAATGTCGTAGAAGATAGGAGGTGCTACATGAGCGGTTTGAGCCCAAAGGTAAGTCACGTTGCCAATTCCTTCAAATCTAAGAGGCGATTCGCCAACATCTAAAACTTCGAATTCCATTGCGGCCAGATCTCCAGCACCGGATTCTCCTGGGAATTCGCCTTGTGATGTCCAACCAAAAAGCAGCCAACCATCTTCAATGTGGTCCAGTCTGGAAAACCCAGAAGTTCCTTGGGGCATGTCTTCCAGAAAATCTCCTTCTGTAACATCGACAAATCTTAACACGTCTGGGTTGAAGCTCATGTTCACTTGCCATGCATATAGATACTCAACGTTGGTGACTGATAGATTGAAGTGAATAGATTCGCCAACATTCGCATGTAAAATCCTGGGATCAACAGACATTGTGGTTGTGGTCGAAGAGACGGGTCTAACATTTGATAAAGTGGCCGTTAAAATGACTGCCAGAAAAAGGGGTAGCAAATTTTTTTTATGAAGTCTCATAGCTATCTACTCTCTTGTGGGGCGTAAGTTTGCTATCAGTTTTGATGAAAAGCAGCATTTAAAGTTATCTATTTCTTGTTTTTGGATGGTTAGAAATGATGGAAATTAGGTTTCGTTGAGGTAACGGATAACTATTGCCAAGTCTCGTACGTCTACGATTCCGTCTTGGGTTATGTCTGCATCGGTGTCATATTCTGGTTCGTGTTGGAAATAGCCAATTGACGTTGAAATTATGTCTAAGTCTAAACTGTCTACTATGTGGTCTTCATTCACGTCTCCGGATAGGGAAGTTCTGCAGTATATTTCCCAGTTGCCGTCTGGCTGGTCGGCTTCATTTGACATCCATGCTAGCCAGATTTTTGCGTCGTTCGTTTGTGTGATTGCAGGCCATTGGTCTTGGTAGGCGGTTGCAATGAACTCGATGCCTGAGGACCATGAGAGGCCGTTGTCTAGTGATCTCTTGTAGTAGATGTCGTATGAGCCTGTTGCGTTGCCGGCTGCCCAGAATATGAATATCTCTTGGCGTAGGGATTGAAGGATTACTGGGGCGACATCGGAACCTGGGCTAGTGGTTAACTGGGTGTCGTCTGTCCATGTGGTTCCATTGTAGTTTTTGTAGTAGATGTCGTAGTTTCCAGTTCTGGTTGAAGCCCATACGGTCCAGATTTTCCCGTCTTTCGTTTGTGTTGCAGCTGGTCCTTTGTCGTGATAGGGGTCTGTGGTTAACTGTGTGATGGTTGACCAGGATGTTCCGTCTGTGGTGGTTGTGTATACGATGTTGTGGTTTCCTGATATGTAGGTTTGCCAGAAGATCATGATTGTGCCGTTTGTGAGCTGCAGGATTGATGGGCGTAGATCGTCTATGCTGTTGTCTGTGAGTTGGATGTCCTTGGACCATGTTGTTCCGTAGTCGTTTGAGGTCTTGTAGTAGATTTCATAGTCCGTTACAAAAGGTGCATCTGGCGCTGATTCAGATGGAAGCTTATCTTCGCCTATGTTGGCTGGACTTGAAAGGCGTCGATTGTCAATCTTTTTGTCGATTAGCGGAATGCTCGTAGACCTTGCTGGTCCAAAAGAGGGGGCAAGTTCTTCTATGTGAGTTTGGCTTGAGGAGCCAGCAAGTATAATCTCTAAGTATAAGTTCGTGGTGTGCATGAGATGGTCGCCTTTTCCTAACACGGTTAAGGTGTAGTTTCCAGGTGTTGCTGTGGAATTCACGGATATTATCAGCGTTGAATTTGCTGCTTCGTTTGGTGGGGGGGCGACTTGGGGTGGGCTAAAGGTTGTGTTTACGCCGGTTGGTTCTGTTAGAATTGTGAGGTTTACGGGGTCGTTGAAGTCGTAGAGTGATGTAACGATTATTGTGGAGTTCTGGGATTCTCCTTGTGGTATGGTTAGGTTTTGGGGTGAAGCGGTTAGGTTGAAATCGGGTGTTGGAGGTGAGGGTGGTGGGGGTCTGTCGGATGTCCAAGCAACCCATATTGTGTTGTTTTGGGCTTGCATGATTGATGGGTTTTGATTGTGTCCAGGTGCTAAGAGATTTGTTAGATTCATGTCGCTGGACCAGGTTTGTCCAAGGTCATTTGAAGTCATGTAGTGTAGTGTGAGGTTTCCCATTGCTTCTTTTGCCCAGAGAAGCCAGATTTTTCCATCATTCGTCTGTGCGATGGCGGGATAACCATCAAAAAAAGTGTGGTTGGTGAGTCGTGTTCTATTGACTGACCATGTGATGGCTTTGGCTTGCATGAAAAGGAGCATAATCATCATGAAAATGAGTAAGATTCGTGAGGCTTGTGTGAAGGCTTTTCGATGCATGTTAACTTAACCTCTGATGATGACGAGAATTCTTAAAATATAAAAAAGGGGGGAGATTGGATTCTTTTTGGCGTGGTTTTAAGGCTCGATTGTGAACCAGGATGTCTTCGGGGCAGAACCCCAAGAGTTCATGTGATAGCCGACTTCTGTGTATTCGATTGTTGCGGAGAGTCCATATGTGCCGTTGTGTCCCGTGGTTGAAGTCCATGTGACTGGGTCAAGTTCCATTTCAGTGTATGGTGGAATTGTGTATATCACTGGGTCTACAGGCACTATAGATGCGAATTCAACCATCAATCGCATGCTGTCCACCTGTATGACGTCAGGAGCGTCGCCGTGGTAGTTGTACACGAGCATCTGTATGTCGTTGAGGACTGCTTCTTGGTTCAAAGTAGGGTCTTGTTCAAGAGCACTTGCATCAGCCCATCTGGTTCCGTACCAACCCCAGCTAGAGGTTGCCCACAGGGATCCCCACCAGTTGAAGCCTGTCGCTACGTTGTACACGTCGATATCCACTGCTTCGTTGTAGCCGTTTGGATATCGGCAGTAGCCTTCAACCCAGACGTTTGCAATTACCCTATCACCTAGGGTAATGTCTTCGAAGCTGTACAAGCTTGCCCATTGTGCGTTGGCGTCTCCTTCAATGTAGCTTCCGTCTGGTGTTCCGAGTAGGTTGGTTGGGTCGCCATTGAATTCGTAATACCATTCGTTGAACTCGTCAACGTATAGGTATTCGTATGGCAATGGTTCGCCTAAGCCGCCACCAGTGTAGGTTTGACCAGGTCGTATCACGATTATTCGAGCGTCTTCTGCACGGGTTATGTCGTAGCGTACCGTAACGCTTAGAGGTACGTCACCTTCGTTCTTCACCTTGGTGTTGAATGTGAAGGTGTCGCCACATGTGTAGTGTCGACCGTCAGGCATCTCAACTCTGATCACCCTTGCGATTGCTCCATTGTATTCGCTGCCGGTTGTCTTGTGAGACATTGGGTTTCCATCGGTGTCCAAGAGGTAGGTGTTGACTAGCTCTATGGGCGAGTCTCCAGCTTCCAGAACTGTTAGCTTGAATGTTACTAACGTTCCACTGCCGGTTGCTCCTTCTCTTGGAATGATGTTAGTTGGATCAAATGGGTCTTTCTTTGCAAGCCTTGAATTGGCGAGGTAGATGATACCGTGCACTGCGTCGACATTGTAGGCCATGTAGGTGCCGCCGCCATACCATGGATCCCACTCCCATCCTTCTACAAGGAAGGAGCCTTCAACGAAGTTGGAGGGATTCAGTACAGAAGCGTAGGGTGCAAGGTGTATCTCGCATCCCCATGACCATAGATTGTTGACGTTGTCAACCTTGAGGCTCATAGTGTACTCGTCGCCTGGATGGCCAAGCAATCCAGGATCTGGAATGATTGTGGGGTCCAAGTA
This sequence comes from Candidatus Bathyarchaeota archaeon, assembly GCA_050115935.1. Lineage (GTDB taxonomy): Archaea > Thermoproteota > Bathyarchaeia > Bathyarchaeales > Bathyarchaeaceae. The sequence goes on from JASFPO010000045.1 coordinate 8,781, forward strand.
TAGCTTTGTGTTTTCTGGGCTTACGCCGATGTTCACTACTAGCACGCTAAGCAACATTGTTGCAAAGCATAGCCAGATTATGTTTTTTCCTCTCACTCTATTCACCTTCTAGTTCTATGGATATGATCTCTTCCAGCCCAAGTGGAATCCGTGCATTGCCAAGTCTTTGATGTCAACAATGTATGGTTTTTCGACTATGTCCTGCTCTCCATCGTAGACGCCACCTGGTGGAATCTCCCAATGGAAGTATCCGTAGCAGACGCTCATGTCATATTGGTCGAGAACGTCAACGATGCCGTCTTCGTTCGTGTCGCCAACTTCGTGGAACATCGTCTCCAGCAAAGCGCGTATTTCACCGCCAATTGTCATGAAGTAGTTCGGGTTTCTCTCCATGTCGTCGTAGAAGTTCACGTCGTCGTAGAATTGGAATATCCACGGACCTGTTCCGAACAGGTTTGTTGGTACTGGGTGTGGTCCAGGTATGTAGCCAGGAGCCACGTTGTAAGCCACGTTTGGATCATAGTCTAGAACCGCTTGCATTGAAGCTGGATCAGGGGGGTCGAATCGGTCATAGATGTGCTCTGGAATCGTTAGGGCGAGACCTGAGTAGTCGTAGAACAGGCCGATGCCCGCTAGATTCGCTTGTATGGTAACGTGTGTAGCATCTGTAACAACGACGTCTATCAGAGTCTGCCAGGTCTCAGCGTATCTGGGTACTTGGTAGTCTCTGAGGAATTCTAAGCAGAATTCAACGTCGGATGCTGTCATTGGTTTGCCGTCTTGCCATTCGACTGTGGGGTCAAGCACGAAGTCTATATCCATTCCAGCTACAGTCTCCGTGATCGTCCAGTCTGTGGCTTGCCAAGGTATGTCTCCGTGGTTGTACGGGTTGACTGCCGTCAAGCCATCTAGGGTTTGGCCGATGATGTTCCATTCGTACACTGTGGTAGCATAGAGCGGGTTGAATGAACTTGGGTGTTCACCGTTGATGTAGATCATGACGTTCTTTCCGTCTTCCACTCTTTGGAAGCCGTCTTCCCAATGCATGTTGAAGAACGTCCAGCTGTTGTCAGAGCCGTAGCCTGGTGACCTAACGATGCCTTGAACATGCTCAGCGAACACGTTGAAGTAAGACCTTGAATACAAGGTCATGTACACCAAGGCAAAGTTGTCGGCATTCGGCAAGCTTGGCGTATACAGCATCTCTTGAACTGTCTTGGCAGCGTCTCGAATATCGTTCAAGATTAGACTACCCTTAACTGTTTCACAGAGTGCGTCAATAGTTGGATCGTTGACTCCAGGTGCATTTCTTCTGCCTGGGAAATTCTTACAGTCTTGGCTGGTGTGTAGCAATGAAAACAGTTGGTCGGGTATTCTTCCGAGGCTGTAGAAGACCATGTAGCCGTCGAAATTGGCATGATCGTACACCTGCGCCAGGTACCAGTTGAAGTCTTCGCCATCGCAGTGTATGCCTTTCATTCCGTTTGTCACCGTTGCACCCAAACCGATTGCAGCTAGGTCTGAGCCGAACTCTTGACCATGCTGGAAGGATGTTGGCGCAACTTCCATGAGAGGCGTCCATATTTCCATTGATGGCAATGGAACGGGGTCAGGAGCAGGAGTCATCCAGTAGTCTGCGTCCGTGACTGTTCCGCTGCTGTCGTCGTCCACGAACGTGTAGCCAGCCTGTTTGAGTATGCCCACTGACGAGTGTTCGCCTGCGGGTGACGTGAACGGATCACCTGGATTGTAAGGATGCTCTGGAATTGCAGTGTTGAAATACCTGCTTTGGGCAGGTGGAACAAGCGAACGCACAGGAGTCACGATATAACCATAGATTGGAGGAATAATCCCCAACTGGTCATAGCAGTGGACAAGTGCGTGCCTGAACTCAGCATCCTTAAGAGGCCAGTAGGTCACGTCTTCTCGTCGGTAGGACTGGTCTGCTCTGAGGTTGTAGGCGATGAATCCCATGTGAAAACCGAGGTTTTCTGTTACAAGCATGCCAGCGTCAGCTTGTGTCTCAATGTCAGTTGTCCTGATCTGATCAGGTGAAAAGTCAGCTACACCAGTCATCATGGCAAGTAGTGCCGCGTCTGGTGATCGGATCACCGTGTGGCGAAGTACATCAATATCGCCTGGTGTGGGAGTAGCAAAAGTCATCGGAACCATTGGAATTAGTGTAAGCATTGCAAGTAGTGTTATAGCCAGTATAGTCTTATATTTCATGTTTTTCACTTCTTTCTCCTTTCTCTTTATTTATCAGCAAAAGAAAGACTGTCGTTGAGAAATATAAGATTTACTCATTGACACCTATATAACATATATACAGAAGTCAATTCTACCCAAAAGCAATAACTTTAAATGGATTTTGAGGTTAACAACCCGTGGAGTAGACAGCTTCAGCAAGGATGTGAACAGATGCGAGAATACTTAATAAAGAGAATTGTAGTGTCAATCTTCATCTTATGGATCGTAGCCAGCTTAAACTTCGTCATATTCCAAGTTATTTCTCCAATCGACCCAGTAGATACGTATGCACCTCAAATACTTGACATTGCACCGGAAACTTTGGAGCTTCTTAGAAATATCTATGGTCTAAACGAAGACCTGCATATACGATACCTCAAGTATATACGAAACATGTTCACGTTTCAGTTCGGCATATCATTCGAGAGCAGGGCCCCTGTAGCTGAAGAGATGGCTGCGTTTCTTCCAGCAACAATCCTACTTCTCGGTTCCGCAATGGTGGCAACCATCCTCGTAGGCACTCCTATAGGTATACTTGCAGCTTCAAGGAGAGGATCTAAACTTGACGTACTCACAATTGGCTCAGGGCTCTTCACATGGGGCGTCCCCACATTCTACATCCAACTCCTAGCCATGCTCTTCTTATCTTACTACTTCCTAGTAAGCTTCGGCGTCTCTCTCTTCCCGGTTAGAGGACTCTACAGCATTCCTCCTCCAAGCAATCCCTTTGCATTCATGGGTGACGTAGCATGGCACCTAGCATTGCCAGTTCTAACCTTGGTGGTAGGCGGCTTCGGATCTTGGGCATTATACACAAGAAACATCCTACTTGACGCTCTCACACAAGACTACATAGTCACTGCCAGAGCAAAAGGACTCAGCGAAAGAACAGTACTGTATAGACACGCATTCAGAAGCACACTCCCACCGATAGTAACCATAATAGCCCTGTCAATTCCTGGAATAATCACTGGAGCAATGATAACAGAATACATTTTTACACTACCAGGAATCGGAAGATGGTACTTGGCCGCCCTGCAAGGTTCAAACTATCCAGTACTCCAAGCAGTACTTTTCGTTTTTGCCATTCTAACGATACTCTGCAACCTGATCGCAGATCTCCTATACGGAATCTTAGATCCGCGAATACGAGTGGGCATGAGAAGATAAGGAGGATGTAAAATGGCCTCAATGTTCTCCAAAGACAAAAGAATCATCTGGGTAAGAAGAATCCGCCAATTCTGGTTTGAATACAGGAGCAAGAAAATCGGAATGATAGGTCTTGCGCTACTCACAACCTATGTATTGGTAGCGTTTCTCGCCCCTTATCTGACACCATACGATCCAATTTCTCAACCACGGCTAGCTCAGGCCTTCGCAATGCCCGAGTGGGTAACTATCTTCCCACAATACCAAGACCTTGCGAAAACCCAAAGAGAAACTCTCAGCTGGAACGTGGAAGAAGGCTCCCAATTTGTCAAGGGATGGGGAGATACTGTAGGATTGCAATATGAATCGGAACAGATGCAAACTGCCACAATAGTGTTGAGTAGCGGTTTCTTGCGCATGGAGAGCCCCCCAAACGAGTTCTTCATAAGCTTCACCTTTGGCGTAGAAACTCTTGTGGACACACAATACTCCTTGTCACTAACAATCTTCACGCCAGAAGGAGACTCCTACTTGCTGTGGCGATTGCCTGCCACAAGCATTGTGAAGTCGCAAGACGTCACTATAGACTCGAAAGACCCAATCTTTATTGATCTGATTGGATTCGAACTTCAAGAAAACGTCGCCAACATAATTTTCTCCCAAAAAGGAGACTACGTCTTCAATCTGGAAACGCAATTCAGGCCTTTAACAGAAAATGGAGAAATCAGACTCAACCTAGAGGACAGCGAAACTGTCTTGCTTGGCCACGTACACGGAGTCTTAGGAACAGACTACTTGGCCAAGGACATCTTCGCACAAATTGTATACGGTGCCCGACTCTCTTTGGCAGTCGGCTTGCTTGCAGCTGTTGTGGGAACCTCCATAGGCATACTAGTGGGAGTGGTATCAGGATACATTGGTGGTGCAGTCGATGAGGTCTCAATGCGTATAGTGGATGTACTCCTATGCTTACCATTACTACCCCTACTGCTGGCACTTGTTCACCTCTACGGAAGAAACGTATATTACATAGTTCTATTCATCGCAATCTTCGGCTGGCAAGGGCTAGCACGAGTAATCAGATCTCAAACCCTGTCAATCAGAGAAACCGCATACATCGAAACCGCCAGAGCCTCAGGCGCCAGCGGCTTCTACATAATGCTGAGACACATAGTTCCAAACATCATTCCAGTTGCCTTCGCATCCATGGTTCTTGCAGTTCCAAGCGCCATCCTCTTTGAGGCAGCCCTAAGCTTTCTCGGCTTCGGCGACCCCAGAGTACCAACATGGGGAATGATGCTTCAACACGCCTTCGGGTTTGGAGGCTTTGTGAACCTATCTTGGTGGTGGATACTTCCTCCAGGACTGGCGATCATAGGCATATGCCTAGCCTTCGTGTTCATTGGATATGCCTTCGACGAGATTGTGAACCCGAGGCTGAGGAGACGACGATAAATGGCATTGCTAGATGTAGAAAACCTTAGAATGTACTACGAGATACTGAGAGGACAAGTCAAAGCAGTCGATAACGTTACGTTTCATGTGGAAAAAAAGGAGTCATTAGGCCTAGCCGGCGAATCCGGATGTGGAAAAACAAGCGCAGCCCTCTCTATTTTGAAGTTGCTGCCATGGAACGGCAAAATAGTTGATGGAAGCATCAGGCTAGGTGGAGAAGACATAACACAAATGAAGGATTCAGAGTTTCGAAACAAAATCCGCTGGAAGAAAGTCTCCATGATATTCCAAGGCGCCATGAACGCGCTACATCCAACATACACGGTCGGCCACCAAATAACCGAGGCCATACTCAAACATGAAGCCATCAACAAAAAAGAAGCCATGGAGAGAGCAACCAAACTCATAGAACTCGTTGGAATGGAATCAGAAAGAGTCAAACGATATCCCCACGAACTCAGCGGAGGAATGAAACAACGAGCAGTTACAGCAATGGCCTTGGCGTGCAATCCAGACCTAGTTATTGCGGATGAACCCACCACAGCACTAGACGTAATTGTGCAAGCCCAAGTGCTAAAGGTTATGAAAGAACTGCGAAGCCGACTAGACATCTCCATGATAGTAATTTCACACGACCTGTCACTAATTTCAGAAATCTGCAACAAGTCCGCCATCATGTACGCAGGCAAAATAGCTGAATACGGAGACGTAGTGCACATCTACAAAGAGCCCTTGCACCCATATACAGAAAAACTGATTACGGCGTTCCCAAGTGTCATAGGACCCAAGACTGAACTCTCATCTATCCCAGGATTCCCGCCAGACTTGTTGAGACCCCCACCAGGATGCAGATTTCACCCAAGATGTGCATACGCTATGGAGATCTGCCGCAGAAAAGAACCACCGCTCGTGGAAGTCGAAAGCAAAGATCATTTTGTAGCATGTCACCTTCACGGAGGAGAAAAAACTTGAAAGACATAACAATCGAAGCACGAGACTTGGTAAAACATTTCCCGATAAAGTTAGGATTTTTCAAAACCCTAACGACTAAACAGCTTCCAGTAGTCCACGCAGTTGACGGCGCAAGCTTCAACATACAGAGAGGCGAAGTCTTCGGACTTGTAGGCGAAAGCGGTTGCGGAAAAACCACCACAGGAAGACTACTAGTCAGATTGCTTGAAGCCACTGAAGGACAAGTGCTCTTCAAAGATGTCGATCTAATATCACTCTCAGATAAAGAACTACGAAAGCTAAGGCGAAGAATACAAATAATATTCCAAGATCCTTACGAATCTCTAGACCCAAGAATGAGCATCTACGACATAATTGCGGAACCAGTGCGAATTCAGAAAGCCGCCAAGAATGAAGGTGAAGTAGGCGAAAAAGTTAGAAAAGTTTTGGAAGAATTTGACCTAGTCCCCGCAGAAGAATACATGTACAGATTCCCCCACGAATTAAGCGGCGGTCAAAGACAACGAGTAGCCATTGCCAGAGCCTTCATTCTGGAACCAGAGTTTATCGTGGCAGACGAACCAGTATCAATGCTGGACGCCTCAATCAGAAGTGAAGTATTAAAGCTACTGTTGTCAATGCAGAAGAAGCTCCACACATCATTTCTCTACATAACTCACGACATAGCGCTGGCCAGACACATGTGCGATCGCATTGCAGTCATGTATCTAGGCAAAATTGTCGAAAAAGGACCTACCGAAGAAGTCGTACACAAACCACTGCACCCCTACACCGAAGCACTAATCGCGGCAGTGCCAGTCCCCGACCCAACGGCTAGACGTATCAAAGTCACTATAAAGGGCGAAGTCCCTAGCGCAATTAACCCTCCGCCAGGATGCAGATTCAATGCCAGATGTACGTATGCCATG
>JASFPO010000046.1:0-15471 GCA_050115935.1 Candidatus Bathyarchaeota archaeon
TACGATGTGGACGTTGCCATCAACTTGGGAAATTGCTGTTTTCAACTTATCACTCATAACTTATGTGGTTCTCTGCTTCATCTCATTTGTCTATGTTATTGCAAAGAGAAGAAGAATTAAATAGCAACGTCACCGCACGGGTTTCCACTCTTTCGCAACAACATCACTCCTGATAATGTAAAACAGCCAGTTTCTGAACCACATCATAAAAGTCCTAAATAGGCCCAGCCTTCTAATCCTCCGCATCGATTCATAAACAGTTAAATCTTTGATGAAAACAAACTTGCCCAATATGCTTAGTCGATGGGCAAGGTCTGCATCTTCCATGCACACCAGATCTTCATTAAAGCCGCCTATCTCCTCAAAAGACGCTCGTCTTACAGCAATGAACTCACCCCTTGAGTGTTTCAATTTGACCGGCGGCAAACTTAGCACCAATCTTATCAATGTATTGTAAAATTTGAAAAAGAGCAGTTCACCAAGTTTTGGCTTAACCGGATAGTTGTTGCATGTCGCACCTATCACGAAAGGGTTCTTGAAAACATGATGAACTTGTTTCACAACGTCTTTTGTGACAAAAACGTCAGCGTCTAGGAATAGAAGCAGGTTACCCTTCGCCTTGAGAGCACCATGGTTCCTTGCTTTAGCTATGCCCCTTTTCTTAATCTTGTATAATCGAACACGCTCAAATTTGCTGACAACGTTCTCTAGAGCTTCAGTTTCGTCGCTGACGGTTTCAACTAGAATAACTTCGATGTTACCTTTCAGCTTCTCAATGCTGTTTAATGTTTGACTTATGTAATTTGCTTCCTTGAAAGTCGGTATGATGATTGAAATTTTGGTCATTGCTAGCTCCTAACATCTACTGTCAAGAACCGGGAGAAACATCATCTCACCTTCTCGTATGCCTGCTTTTCCTGAACTTTGAAACTTCTTAAAGTTCCATTGAACCACGTTGTATGAAGTTTAAACCTGCCCCACTCCTGTATTCTCCTCGGATTTTCCAATACACACTGGTCCAAGAGAAAAACAAATTTGCCAAATCTCATTGCTTTTCTCACAAGCTCCTGCTCCTCTGCGATGTGTATTAGAGGGTTAAAACCGCCTGTTTTTTCGAAGACATCTTTTCTAACGAACATACAGTTGCCATGTGCTCCTCCAATGTGAAGGTAGGCACTGAGATAAGTGGATAAGTTAACGAACTCGTAAACCATCCTGTCCAACACGCTATTACTTTCCGGAATTTTACGGCAACTCCCGCCAACTACGCTTTCGTCTTCCAGCAAGTCGGAAATCTTCTGAAGCATATCTGGCGGCAACACCGTATCTGCATCTACAAATACGAGAACATCACTCTTCGCATATTTGGCCCCTTGATTTCGAGCATCAGACACCGAGATATCTTTTGAGGAGACCACTGTGTTAGCATATCTCTTTGCTACTTCAACTGTTCTGTCTGAACTTCCGCCATCTTTGACAATTATTTCAAAATCTCTGAAGATCTGGTTCTGTAAAGAAATTAGCATTCTATGGATGTAATTTGCCTCGTTATAAGCAGGCACTATTATGGAAATTTCTACCATATCCACACGCCTAGTCTATCCTTTTAGGTAAACCTTAACGCTTGTTTTCAATGCTGTGAGGATGTTTTGAGGTGTCAGCGAGGGTATACGAAACCTCATCTTTACGTTATCAATTGCTTCGCCAGTAACTTCAATATTTTCGATGTTGATCTCGCCAACTCCCGCCTTATAGGCTTTCCACAATGGTTGCACCGCGTATGGGTTAATCCCCATAATGTTACAGCAGACTGCATCTACGGTTACCGGATTTGACCCTGATATAATTAGGCCTAACTGAACTGGACTGCCCCTGATTGGTCCAATACCTTCCATTGCCACAATGCCGTCAACCACAATCAAGTCTTGACGAAGAAGCTGGTTTAGATAGACTAAGACCTCTGTAAGGTTCTTGTGAAGTCGGGACCTCTTCTTGTTTGCTACAATGCCGAACATGTTCTTCATAGCTATGGAAAGATACACCATGTCATTGGTTTTGAATTTGGGAAGGTTCACTGAAAAATCAGCTTTCAACATAGTTTTGGGAATTTCAAGAGCAAAGCTCGCGACTTTGTGCTCTTCAACATCATCTTTGCTCAAATTCAGAAAATCTACATCGCATTTCTTAACAATGTCCATCATGCCAGTTTTTGTCATTCGCTTCTCGGCAGTGCCTGAGTGGCTGTCAGATTCTACAACTACAACGTTTTTTGTTCTACGTTTTAGAAGGTTGAGAGCTGCTTCGAGCACTCTTGTGTCGGTTATAATCATGTTTTCAATATTCTTCGGGTAGCAGACATTGGGCTTAACCACCACTAAGTCGTCCTTTTCTATTGTCAGATCTCCAAGCATAGAAATGGACTTCTGAACGGTTTCTGTGATGTTTCCTCCTGCTCGCAACACAGCAACCTTTTCAGTTTCCGAAACTGGCTTTCTGCTTTCGAAATGGGTCATAACTTCGCTCATGGCTTTGACAAGCTTGATGCCGTCGTCTATGCTTACTTGAAGTTGTCTTTCATTTTCCACACAGTCAAGAAAGTGTAGATGTTCCAGGTGATAGGAGGGATGCTTAGAGCGTAACACGTCAAGATATTGACGGACTTTTCGGCCCATATTTATGGATTTGATCTTGCCATTGTTAATCACTCTCAAGTTGTAAGGTGTTCGAAGTAGATCCATTCTCATTTCACCTTGCTCTCCAATGACATCCAACTTAAGCTTGGGTAGAAATCCAGCCCAACCAGCCGACATATTTGCCTCTATGCCATGATCTAGCTTGCCATTTATGTGCACCTCATTTATTACTCCACCTTTTGACTGAGGCTCAACACGCGAAACCTCTTTCAAAGAACCGCCGATCTCGTGGACAAGGTATAACAGATGGGGTAACTGGTCTTCGATAACTCCGCCTTTTGCTTGCGCCCGGAAATCAGTTTTGGGTTTATAGAACATCAGATTGGAGAATGCAGATCCCCGAATTTCCTGAATCTCACCGATTTCGCCGTTTTGAATCCATTTTTGTGCTTCCGTGAAGCATGGAGTGAAAAGGAAATTATGGGCAGGCATGAAGATGAGACGATGTCGGATTTCACTTTGTCTTTTCTGCAAGGTTTTCTTTATGGACATAGCCTCTTTGACCGTCATGGCGATAGGCTTTTCACATAGCACATGTTTTCCGTGTTGTATAGAGTCCAGAGCGACTTGGAAGTGATGTTCTGGTGGGGTGCAGATGACAACGGCGTCGATGTCTCCCTTTTCCAGCATGTCTTTGTGGTTGGTGTAACTCTCGTTAGCGCCAAATTTTTCCTTAGTTTCTTCCAGACGACTTGGATGAGTGTCGACAATGGCAGCAATTTCACAGGTTTCAATATTTTGAAGACAAGGCATATGGACAAGTGTTGCTATCCTTCCACAGCCAACTACGCCTACCTTCAATGCTATAACTCCTTGGTTATCTCTTGGTTTAGGTCAGACTTAAGCAGATGCACGACGACTTCTTCTCCTTCATTAATGAACTGCTGGCTTTCATGTATTTCTATGAATCCGTCGGCTTTTGAAAGTGTTGTTATGGCACCTGACAAGCCCAAAGGAACGGGTGAAGCCACAACGTTGCCAGCTTTGTCTCTTGTTAAATGTACAGTCACAAACGTTCGGCGCCCTCTAGCGGCAAACATTCTTGTCGCAGTTACCGCCTTCAATGTTCTGGGCTTTTCTACCGGGCGCCTTGCCATGTCTGCAATAATTGGTCGTACAAGCAATTGGAAAATCATAAGAGCTGATGTTGGATGACCAGGCAAAGAAAAGACAGGTTTACCGTTAATTGCTGCGACGGTGGTTGGCTTTCCAGGTTTTATAGCTATGCCGTAAACCATTACACCTGGCTTGCCCATTGTATCTAAAACTTTTGGAATGATATCTGTGGGTCCCACAGAAACTCCGCCAGAAGTTATGACCGAATCAGCCACGCTTAATGCCTTCTTCAAAGTCGTTTCCATCTTTTGGCTTTCATCCTCAACTATTCCCAGATTAATCGGCTCACCACCACATTCAATCACTGCTGCACTTAGAGCATATGCGTTGATGTCATAAATCTTCCCTTGTGGCAAGGGCTTTCCAGGCTCAACAACCTCGGCGCCAGTTGAAAGTATGGCAACCTTGGGACGTTTATACACTTTAACGTTTGTTATGCCTAAAGCTGCCAAAACTCCGATTTCGTATGACGCGAGTATCTGCCCTTGTCTCAGAGCAGTTTCATCTTTGTGAATGTCAGACCCTGCCTTCATTACGTTCTCTCCTTTGGAGACCGAAGTGTGAACAAAAACAGCGTTTTCTTTCTTAACTATGTCTTCAAACATTACAACAGCGTTTGCGCCATGTGGAAGAGGCGCGCCAGTTACTATTTCAGCGGTTTTACCTTCTTCTATGGTCACCTCAGGCAATTCGCCAACTCTTGCTTGTCCACAAAGTTTCAAAGCGATTGGGCGATCTTCGTCAGCGCCAAATGTATCTTTAGATTTAACTGCGTAGCCGTCTACAGTTGAACGATTAAAGGGAGGAACATCAAATGGTGCTACTATATCTTCTGCTAAGATTCTGTTGTGAGCGTGGTCAAGATGTAAGCTCTCTTTTCCAATAGGTTTCGATAGAAAGCTATCTGCAATTCTCTGTCTAGCCTCATCTAAAGTTATGAGTTTCTTAAACATTCTAATTCCCTCCGATTCTGCCGAACAAATGTACAGTCACAGTTTCTCCTTCTTCAAGCCCTTCTCTATCTTCGGGAATCACAACATAACCATTCGCTTTAGTCATCGTGGAGAGCACACCAGAACCACGTGTTCGAACAGGTTCGGCGAAGAACTCGCTCTCTTTCTGGAAAACATGGACTCTGAGGTAGACTCGGCGTCCTAGGACAGAGGCAACTCTTCGAGTTAATCCCGCTCGAAGCATGGGTCTCGGCTCATGTTCAATTCCCAAAAGTTTGAGAATTGTGGGACGCACAAAAACCTCAAAGCCGAATATGGCCGCAACTGGGTAACCAGACAAGATGAAAACAGGTTTCTTGTGTATAATTGCTAATGCTGTTGGCATGGCTGGACGCATGGATACGCCGTGTACAATCACTCCTGGCTCTCCAAGTTTGGTCACAGCTAAGGGTACGAGGTCAGCGCAGCCCACGCTTGTTCCACCGGTTGTCAAGACAACATCAGCGCTTCTTAGTCCTTCAGCAACCTTACCGATTATCTCGTCTAAGTCATCTCCCACGATGCCAAGGTTTGTAGGTTCAGCACCTAGTTGCCGGCACATTCCGGATAGAGTCAGCTGATTTACACTGATCACTTGACCAGGTCGAGGTTTTCGACCCAACTCAACAAGTTCGTTGCCTGTTGACAGGATTGCTACTTCGGGTTTTCGCGCCACATTAATATGAGGTATTCCGAGTCCTGCAAGTAAGCCTAGATGTTGAGGCAGCAGTCTAACTCCAGCTTTTACAACAGTTTCGCCTTTTTGGATATCTTCACCTTTTTTGGAAACATTTTCACCTGGAGTAACTGCAGTTAAGACTTCGATTCCATCCTCAACTTTCCTTGTATGCTCCAACATAACAACAGCATCAGCACCCTTGGACAACATACCTCCAGTCCAAATCTGCCTTGCCTCTCTTTGGTTAACACGCTCTCTTTCTACTAGTTTCAAGAGTTTAGGCTTGAATTGGGAAGCCCCAAAGGTGTCATTGGCTCTCACTGCATAACCATCCATAGCAGAGCGATCAAAAGAGGGCATATCATTTGTTGCGACAAGATCTTCTGCCACAACTCGATTCAATGCTTCAGAAGTTGGAACATAATCAACTCCAAGCCTAGTTGGCCTAAGTTTGTTAATGAGCAGAGAAAGAGCGTCGTCAACACCTGTAAGCTTCTCGAATCCCTTAAGCCTAGCCAAATGCACCACCAAACGCCAGACAAATTGTAAACGATTCCCAGATTTAAATAGTAGGAAACGTGAGGCCTTTTAAGCAAAACTAATTGTGCACGTCAACTTCTGCGAATCTGCAATCCTCTTAAAATGTCTCGCATTTTCTGAGCATCTACCTCAAGATCAGGGCTTTCACAGATAATTACTGGCTTTAGGTCCAGATCTATTATAAGTGAAGCAAAAGGCTTGAAGTTGGGACCATACTCAATCGCGTCCATAGTATGGTGACGTCTCTCTCCTTTATCAGTAAACTCTATGTGGGAATAGTGGCACTGCAAATTTCTCACTGCATTTGTTCCTAGTCGTTTCTCAATTTTGTCTATGATTTTTCTGAAATCGCCTATTGTTTTTAGCTTGCCTTTTCCTCTTGCATGCAAATGAGCCCAGTCAATGTTGGGCTCGGTGTGTTCAACCTTCTCACACAGAGTTAGAACTTCATCAAGATTTCCAAGTTGTGATTGCTTGCCTGCGGTTTCTGGTGCAAGATGTACTTTTGTCATTTTGTTGGTCCGCATGGATTCCACTATTTCTTTCATCGCGCTGATACAGGCTGTGAGTGCTTCTTTTGGCGATTTTTTGCCGTAATAGCCTGGATGAAACGCAACTGCATGAGCGCCCATCCAGTCAGCTGCGGTTACACATGAAAGGAGGCGCCTTTTACTCGCTTCAAGAACTTCACCTTCGCTACAGAGATTGACAAAGTAAGAGCCGTGAAGTGTCAACCATATATCATGTTGAACAGCTCTTTTCCCAAGTTCTTTTGCTGTTTCTCTTTTCATTTGAGGCTTTGGACCCCACCTGACAGCTTGATATTCAAAGGCGTCAAGCCCTTCGTCACGAAGATACCTAGGAACTTCTGACACAGGAGTTTTCAGAAGTTTAAACTCTTTAGGCATTCCAGCAAGACCAAATCTTGGGCGGTCGGCCATCTCTGGCTTTCTTCCACCTATCTTCTTCTGTATCGACGAGTTTCTGCGTATTTTCCATAAGCTAGTGCAACTAAGGCGCAGATCCATGCAGCCATGTTTTGAACGAGAAGGTATTTTCCGGTAATGTCCAAATTAGCTATGGACACTGTGGAGGCTCCAAGATTTTGGAGGCTGCTTCTGAAACCTGGCGCAGCTGCAAGCAAAGCGTTGTTAATGGGTACTAAGATTTCTCCCAATAATTGAAAGCTTTCATTGGTTCCAATCACAAATGAGGTAAATGAGGGGTTTCCACGGTAAAGGTTGATCACTGTGTCATGAATCCACCACGGATATGCTATTGAATATGCCAAAAAAACAAGGGAGACGAAAGCTGAAAGAATTATCATTGCACTTCTAACGGCCGTTCTCGCGAAGAAGAGGCGTCGAGACAATCTGGAGAAACCTGGAATACGGAGAAGAGCATTCTTTAGAGCTTTGCCGATTTCTTGAATGTTTCTGCTTATTCGTTTGAAAAATCTTCTGAGGGATTTGAATCTGCGACGTTGAGGTCGTCGTCTTCTGATTGCTGTCTTTCTGGCTGATTCTGTTCTATGAGGTATGAAGGCTATGTGCCTTGTGAGGAATATCCAGCTCGAAATGAGGACAATTATGACGCTTAGGGGTAAGAGGTGAAGCAGTGGACTGACAGCTAATGTGAAAGCCCAGTTGACGTATGGAACTTGAAATGTCTCCATCCATGTAAACTCATCAGTCAGTCCGCCAGACAGAAAAGAGTAGACTAACAAATATTCCAACAATAAAGCTGAGGCTAGAAAAAGTAGCATCGCTACAAATCCCTTTGCGGCTGTCCATTTGATGATGAGGCGTTTCCAACGATTTTCCTGATTGGTCATGGTGATCCCAATTGCGTTGCCTTATGATCTATTCTTTCTTGACACTACTTCAATAGCTAGTATCTGTGATTACTGCATCTTAAATGTCTATCTTAAGGATACGCCAAGCCAAGTATTTGGAAAGCATTTAGAGAATTCTGATTGGTCATAGTATCATTAACACAAGTCCTGCCACTAATGGTATGGTTAGGTTGTCGCTTATTGGAGTGGGAAGAGCCTCAATAAACATGCCTACAGCAGCGCCGATTACTGCATTCAATGGATTTCCAAGAAAGAAGAAAGCCCCCAAAAAGGCGAATATAAACCCGAAAATCGTTCCTTCTATCATTTTGCCCTTGTTGAATGGAAACACGTTTCTTCCCAACTTTCTCCCAAACAGAGTAGCAGCTCCATCGCCGAGTGCAAATATCGCTATGGATGCATAGTTAATAGGCTCAGGAAACAAGAGAAGAGCTAACAGGATACCAGCGGCGAAGAAAATAGGAGCCGTAACAAATTCATGGATCTCAGGCTTCGTAGCGGCTCGACGAGTTATCGAAGATATAACTGGAAAATTGACACCTTCAATTCTCACGAATTCCGATCCGATATATAGCATGGTTGCAACGAATATCAGAAAAGCTGTGGTAAAATACGGAAGCAGATAGAGGCAGACAAGTGGAATAAGCACCCCGCTTACATGTATAGACTCTCGTATGGCCATGTCTCTAGAGATGGATGAATGGAATGTGGTCGAGGTTTCTACGTTTAAGGGTGCCAAAATCTCGGATAGGTCACCTCTTATAACCACATCTGACTTGACGCTTAAGACAAAGTCGGGGTTATAGCCAATTCGCCGTGAACATAGTGAAAACATTGGCAAGTTGTTTCTGTCATCTGCAACAACAGCACAGTCTTCTGGAGTGAAACCGTTTGTGTCCAGAATTTCTCTTAGAACCACTGCTTTTCCTTCCGGCTTGATGACCGCTCCACTGATTTGGCCTGTTATGCGGTTGTCAGAAATCTCCAAGTTTAAGCCATATGCATAATCTGCTTTCAGTTTAGAGGCTAATGCTTCTACGATGGTTTGAGGCAAACCGGAGCTTATGAGTGCAGTTTTGCATCCAGCTTGGTTCAATCTTTTGAATACTTCTTCAACTCCATGTATCAGGGGAATCCTCTGGTAAAGTTGAAACAAATTTTCCGATGTAAGCCCTTTGAGCATTCTGAAAATTCTTTTGAGTGCAGACTCGAGGGATGTTAACCCAATCTCGTAGAGAAAGCCTATCAGAAGAATCTTTACGAATCTCAAGAAGCTGAGTCTTCGTGCAGCTTCAAAAGCCAGATAGCGCCTCTTCGGTAGTAGCACTCCTTCAACATCAAAGACGATGAGCCTCGGGAGTTTTTGTCGTTTCTCGGGATTCTTAGTTTTCAAAATGTGTCCTCAAAACATAACAGTCTACATTACTGACTCTTAAAACTCTCTGCGTTTGTTCAGAATTTCTGTTGGTATTTTCTAGAGGCGCTTCCGTACTGATTAGGCAATGGGAATTCATGGCTGCATTTTGGGCATTTTGTCATTCCACATTGGACAAGAGATGGGCAGCCTCCACAAGCGAAGGCTCTGCCTTATGATATGTCGAAGGTGAAGCTGCACGCTGGACAACGCAGAATATGCTTTCCTTGAGTCGTCAAATTCCTTATGCTGACCATTTAGGAACAGAATGGTGTATTTTGAAAACGTTACTCGCTAAGGGGCAGATTGGATTTTTATGTCCGTTCTTATCAATTCAGAGACTCACCTGTCAACCGTAACCAGAGCAAAAAAGTGAATCATATGAATGGATTGTCAACTTTTCTCAGCAAGACTGCCCCCACTGGCTACCCACAATTCCGATATCACACATGTCAACTGCATTGTCACCATTAATATCTGCACTTGAATCATAACCCAAAGGACCGATGGGTGGACCAGGATGCCAATGAGCGCTTATATAGCCGATGTCAAATATGTCAACGATGCCGTCATCGTTTACGTCGCCGGGGATTCTCCAGTAGATCAATATTCTTGTCGGACTTGTATGCTTAACATTCAATTTCAGTAGCGTGTTCAGAGAGGCATAGTAACTCCATGTTAAGGTTCCGTCGGCAATGTAAATCTCTCTCGGTTCGCCGTTGCCACCACAGCAGACTTCAGTTCTGCTAGTTGTCAGAGTTCTGGAGACTGCGATGAAACAGAGTTTGTCGCCATCACAACTCGAGTCTGTGATCTTTGCATCAGATCGGATCATAAGCGAAATTAAAGGATCAAGAGTCCCGAGAGTTATCTTGACATGACTGTTAGTTGCAGGAAGTCTAACTGTGTGGTCATCAAAAAAATACCATGATGATTCATCAATTTCAACACTTTGGATTTCTAAGTTGCCTGTCGAATTGATTACGTACCATACCATGCCTTTTCCAATAGTATTCGCAGTTTCAACATTGTCTACGTTAAGGTCAAATTCGATGATTGAGCCACTCTGAGTAGGATTGTTCAGAGTCGCATTCTGTTTGGCAAAATACCCTATACCCTCTCTGAAGCTCACAAATCTGATGTCTGGAATGTCGTAAGTTATATTCCAGTAGGCAGTTTTGAACCGCCAAGGACCTACTTCACCTGTCCGCCAACATTCGTAGTGATCAACATACACAAAGACGTCGTTAATGCTCCCAACGTAGGCCTGAAAAGTAGTGTCTTCAGATCCAGCCTGCCATTCAAACCTTATCGCTTTCTTGCTGTGTTCTGTGAAGTTTTCAATCCCTCTGCCCCCCAGGTTTTCGCTGGGATGCACTATTATACCCTCAGGCTGTTTAACATGAGTTATAGTCCAAGTTGTGTCCCAACCTCCAATATCATCAAAGTTTCTGTCCAGAGGCGTAATTGTGTAGTAGCCCAGATCCTGTAGAGCCTTAGGTTGGTTGGGTGACCAATCACCCCTTGGATTATATTGTAGAGCGGGATACTCAAAGCCCCATGAGGTCATGTTGCCTTGTACGAGGTTCAAGTAATACTTGTGCTCATCTACGGTCCAATTGTGAAAGTGTCCTGAGTTCCAATGATCATAATGGTTTGCAAATTCCCATAGGTTAGTCTCCTGCATCTGTAGCATGAAGGCTCGAGTGTTCTGCCATTTTGTGTGATCCCAGAGCATCAGTGTGCTTCCATACATTCCTGCAATTGAACAACAATGGACGCCGAGGTCCACAAGGGTTTGATTCAAATAGGTTAGGCAATCAACTGATCGTTCGTCAAAGTTGTCCCGAGTCCATCCTGGGGGGTTCTGCAAAACAGCCGTATCTCCGCAGTCATCCAGCCTGAAATGGGCAAGAGGTTGAGGACGGATTATGGTGTCAAAGTCCACATTCCAAGAATGGGCAAGAATTTTGGCTATAATCTCTGAGGTTGTGCTAATCCCCTCATCCCTTTGAGTGTAGTTATTTCCCGCTCCCCACCAATAATATTCGAACTCAACTCCTTGTCCAACTTGTGCACCATAAACCCACTGAACATTAATGAAGACTCCGATAGCTCCTGTTGTGTTCTCATAATAAGTGATGCCGATCTCATCTATATGATCCCATGTAAACTTGTAGAGCCAAGAGGCGTTAACAATTGTGCCTCTGTAATGGCAAAAACATTCGCTTTTCGGGCAATTGTAGGTCAAGGATAGAGGCATATTACTAATGAGCGTTCCGTTGTAGGTGAGGGTTCCGTTTCGGGTGTAAAGCTTTTCAGCATCATGAGGAACCACGCTTGTGAAGTCAATTCCAAGTCTTTTCTCAATTCTTTGCATTGGTGGACTATTCCATCCCCATAATCGTCCGCTCAATTCATTTCTCATCATGGAACCTCCAATGGCAATAAGTACGCCTTCATAATCTGTCGTGAAGTGCTTAACCTCAACATCACTCATTCTGTTAGGATGAAACGCTGTGGTAAAGGCTGACTGCAAGATTACTGCATCAAAGCTGCTCAGATCATAGGTTGTAAGGTTGGGATTGGCTGTGCCCAAATTGTCATAAGTTACGTCAAAGCCGTATCGTGTAAGTTGCAGAAGATCATGTCTGAAGCCTGAGTGTGTTCCAGATGTCGTGTCAAGGAGCAGGATCTTGTAGTTATGTGTTGCGAAAGGTGTTGAAGGGCTAGTTCGTGTCCGCATGCGGCTAACCTCAAATACTGAATCAGGAGATTCCCAAATTGACCACGGAAAGTCTCCAGTCACGCCGGAAGCAAGTGATAGCAACATGCAAAGGCAATTCAAACTCAAAGGCGCTACTTTTCTATATTTCATGTCTTCTTCCTTTATTGTTTCTGCATTTCCTCCTTGTTTTTCATATAAACACGAACAAGAGAGGGCTTTGTGTGTATTAAAATAAGCAAGACGTGTGATTTATAACTTTTGAAAGAATCTTCTATTTGTATGAAAAGGTATATGACACATGAGATAAATGAAATACATGATTGGTTTCAAGATTTAGGTATATGCATTTTTTACAAGGAAGAACCATTGCAAAGTTTTATCGGTTAGCCTGATATAGCTTCAGCCTGCCAAGTTGATGGTAAGGATTGCGAATTGTCGCCTAACCAATAACGTTTGGCTGTGCGAAACTTCTCTTGCCAATTGAAAGGTAAACTTCACTGCGGTCTAACAGTCTTTCTTAAACACATCAAAAATCGGTAAATCACGAGTATCGATTCTCAAGATCTTCTTGCTTGTTAGTTGTTAAACTGCTTCAACCTTGACTACTTCGGGTATCTTTTTCTTAAGGAACCTTTCGACTCCCCATTGAATGGTCATGGATGACATTGGGCAGCCAGCACAGGCTCCCTTCAACTTAACCTTCACGACACCTTTGTCTACTCCCAAGAATTCTATATCTCCGCCGTCAGCCTGTAGATTCGGTCTCAACTCTTGGATAGCTTCTTGCACTTTATCTTCAATTGTTCCTTTCACTGGTTTTCACCGTATACAACTTGTCACTGCCACCATAAATATCTTACATTCCGAAATTTACGCTCGCATCTCAGCTTTGGGCCTAAGCGAACTTCTTTTGCCCTGAGATTGGCATGTTTGAGAGTACTTCACTTTTGGGCGCGCGCGTATGCATAGGCAGTCGGGATTTCTTCTTTGATTCCCTCAATCTCCTTCCGAAGACTCATCAATTCGAAAAGAAGAAAGACATTGCCATACTTTATGAACTGCGTTACTTTCTGGTCAACGGTCTCCTCACTGATTCTATCTCCAACTTTTTTGAGCAATTCTTCCAAAAGGATCTCTTTTTGATTCATATCGATCGCAACTACATAAATCCCGAGAATGATAAGGATTATGAACGGTGAATTACTATCACGAATCTTCAGAAATAATTCTTCTCAAGACTCCTAATTATTAGAACTCATATGGATCTAGAGCTCTAGGGTCATTCTCAAAAGGTCAATGTACTTACCTTTTCTGAAGACCCCTTTTGGGAGTCTACCGGCATCTTTGAATCCCATTTTTGTGTAGAGGGTTTTTGCAGCTGAGTTGGAGCCAAATACTTCTAACACAAGCACCTTAATTCCAACCTTCTTTGACTCTTCTATGAGGGTTTTCATAAGCTTCTTGCCTATGCCTATTCTTCGATAATCTTTTCTGACAGCGATTCCAAGGTCCCCAACGTGACTCATAGAGCCACTTCTTCTTCCAACTTCAGAGTTAGCCACAGCTTTCCCATCAACCTCTGCAACAATCCCTATTACTTCTCCCTTTTCTATAGAAGCAAGGCGCTTGCCTAACCAATCGGTTTCTTCTTCTCTTGTAACTGGCGTTTCTAGCATAATATCAGCGCCTTCCTCAATTAAAGAATTAATGAAGTCAAGTAGATCGTCGAGGTCATCCCATCGAGGCTTCCTCAAAATAACTGGCTTGCCATTCTTAGCCACAAACTCCTTCAGAATCCTCCGTTTCAACAAACATTCAACTCCTCAAGCACAGAGCGTTAGCAATAACTGGCAGAGTGCCACAATAAATCTTTCCTCAATACCACAAGCCACGTAGCATCCACATTTGAGGCGTACGTTTGAATAAGAACTATTTGATTCGCAAGAGATTACTTTCAATCTAGTGCGTGTTTGCAAGTCCATAAAAAAACATGAGCTCCTCAGCAATCGCATCGTCCTCATCTGGTAGTAACCTAATTCCTCTTCTAACCCATAGTGGCAGAAACCGTATGCAATATTTTGTTGCAAACCGGTGGTCTAGGAAGATTATAGCTCCTTTGTCTTTTAGGGTTCGTATAGGTCTGCCCGCCGTCTGTGAAGCTTTTTTCAAGGCTGGCAAAACATATCCGTACTGGCGTCCATTTCCTGGGAAACGTTTCTCATAGTATCTAATCTGCGCCTCTATTCGCGGTGTAGGCTCAGCGTAGGGAACACCTACAACAACCACAGAGTTCATCTGGTCGCCTGGATAGTCGGCACCTTCAGAAGCACGTCCCCCTTGAACTCCAAGAAGAACGGCGCCTCCTCGTTTGGCGTAGGACTTAAACTTGTTTATTAGAAAGTCATTTTCTCGAGAAGACATGCCTCTGTACTCCGAAAAGACTGGTTTGCTCACAACGTTTTTCAACCCCGATTCAAGTATTTTCTGTAAGACCTTGTAAGATGCCGTGAAGACCCCAACATTTGCTGGCGTGTAGCTCGCAACTTCTGCTATGCGTCTAGCCATCTTCCTATACATGGTCTTGGTTCTCTGCTGCATGGCTGTGGTAACCCCAGAACATATTAACGCCAAAATATGCTCTCTTGGAAAGGGGGAAGGAACAGCTCTGCAAAGGGTGGTTTCTGGCAGATGAGTTATTCGGGCATATGATTGCAGAGGTTCGAGTGTCCCTGATATGCAGACTGCAGAGTAAACATCGGAGAAAACGGGTTCAGTTGTTTTTGCCGGATCTAAAGCGACGACTTCCAGCTTGCCTGAAACTGCACCTCTTTTGGTTATGTATTTGCTCAAAACATGTGTATATGAAGGATCATCTTTTGTTTCCAACCATTTCAGAAGAAACTCACCTATTCGGTGGATGTAAGACCGGGGATGTTTGCCACGCTTCAATAGAGTTTGTCGAATGGCAGTTCCAGTCTCATGTAAATGTTCAAAGAAGAAAGCAGGTTCATCTATTTTGGCGTCCCTCTTGAGAATTTCAACCAGCAATTGAGGTGGAACATGACTCTCTTTTTTGATCTGAGCCAACATCTTTTCCTTTATAAGTCGAAACCGTCTGGAAAAGGTGGCAATGCTTCGATAGTTGAACTTCTCTGCCTCGCGTTGAGCTTGTCGGATGACAAAATGGGTTAGAGTGTCGCTAGCTATCTCCACGGCAGTACCAGGGAGGTTATGTGCCTCATCCACGATAAGGATAGTCTGGCTTAGAGGTTTACTCAGATGACGTAAAAAGGCTCCTCTAACCCTTGGGTGAAAAACATACATGTAGCTTAAGGCCACAACATCTATGTCTTCCATCGCAAACTTTGCCACTTCGTAAGGACAGAAGTTTTCAGCCCTGCAAAGCTCAAGAACTTCTGAAGCTTTGTATGGTTTGGATGAGACATGCAGTAAA
>JASFPO010000047.1:0-15140 GCA_050115935.1 Candidatus Bathyarchaeota archaeon
GATTTGTCGCAAAATTGATTCTCATGTCAAAAGCAACTCAATCTGAAAAGCGAGCTTCCGCGAGTAGGATGTAGGCTCTTTTGGAAAAAGCATTGAAAATGGGCAGGAGTTCAGCAGCTGGAAGTTTCCAGCTGTTTACAGGTACCGCAATATCGACCGTAATAATGGCTGTTGGCACGATAATTCTGGCAAGACTCTTGATGCCAGACGAATATGGTTTATACTCCATTGTTTTAATTCCATCACTAACGATAAGCCTATTCCGGGACTGGGGTGTAGACTCAGCAATGACAAGATACATAGCCCATCTTAGAGCTGCAAATAAGGACGAGAAAATACGTGACATAATCACTGCGGGTGTAGTTTTCGAATTCACAACAGGATTAGCAATGTCCTTCTTTTCATTGCTACTGGCAGGCTTTATAGCCTCAACAGTCTTTCGTAGACCTGAATCAGCCTCCCTGATATCGATAGCATCAATGGCGATCTTTTCAGGATCGTTGCTTAGAGCATCCTTGTCAAGTTTCATAGGTTTTGAACGAATGGAGTTCAACAGTTTTACGATGATATGTCAAGCAACAGTGAAAAGCGTGTTATCGCCATTGCTAGTTTTTCTTGGATTCGGAGTCCTAGGAGCAGTTTTGGGGTATACTTTCTCATTTTTGGTGGCAGGTGTCATAAGTTTGTTAGTGCTTTACTTCCTTCTTTTTAGAAATCTGAAAAGAGATTCGCATCAACTACGGATATTAGAGACATTGAGAGAAATGTTGCGCTATGGAGCCCCTCTTTCAGTTTCCTCCATTCTGGAAGGATTCTTTGTGCAGTTCTATGGATTTATGATGGCATTCTTCTCCAGTAATATTTTGATAGGCAATTATCATGCAGCAAAGAACTTTGCAGTGATCCTGACGTTTTTCACATTCCCGATTTCGACTGTGTTGTTCCCAGCTTTCGCAAAACTAGATTCAAGGAAGGAACAGGAACTTTTGAAAACCGTTTTTGCGTCCTCTGTTAAATATACTGCCTTGCTTTTGGTACCCGCCACTATAGCTGTTATGGTTTTATCAAAACCTATGATCAACTCACTATTTGGAGAACAATATGTTTACGCTCCTCTTTTCCTCACACTATATGTTATAGGTAATTTGTTCGCGGTTTTTGGGAGCCTAAGTATGGTAAGCTTTCTGCGAGGTGTAGGTGAAACAAAAATGCTAATGAAACTAAGCATATTAACGCTGTCCTGCGGTCTTCCCTTGGCTTTCATTTTAATTCCAATATTGGGCATCGTAGGTGTAATACTTGGAAATCTCCTTGCAGGTTTGCCAAGTATGATTTGGGGGCTTCATTGGATATGGAAACAATATGAAGCCAAGGCAGACTTTAAATCATCCGCGAGAATATTGATAGCATCGGTCATAGCAGCCGTAACAGGGTATCTATCCATAAGCTTAGTTGATGTATCTGACTGGATTGAACTCACAGCAGGAGGAATAATTTTCTTGGCAATCTATATTATTGCGGCAACCATCATCGGAGCAATAAGTCATAAGGATATCGATAATCTCAAAACTGTATCCTCGGGATTGGGGTTCATTTCAACTCTGATGAACATCCCTTTGGTTTTAGTAGAAAAGTTGCAAAAGCTAATCACATGAGGGAAAATGAAGTCATATATCTTCTTTTTTTTGCATTCTCTAATATGAATGATCTTAGTCTTCAGAGAGGAAAAAAAATAACTGCAATACGCTCTCGAACTTGTGACCTACAGTAGGAAGGGCAGAATTATGCGGGTTTTCCGGAGATTTTCAGGAATTGCGAGAAATGCGCCTCTTGCTGTAATGTCATTTTCTCTCATAACACTAACTACAGCGGTAGTTTACTGGCAAGATTTTGCAGTGCTTGCAAATGAAGCTTTAGAAAATGACGCCATGAGCCATTTGTTTCTGATACCAGTTTTTGTGTTCTATTTGATTTACCGCAGGAGGAGAATGCTCAAAGCTTCAATTTTGTGTCACAATTCTTCAACAAGAGCACAGTATGTTCACATTAACGAGATCTTTGGTCTTTCACTTTGTCTTCTTGCTCTAGTCTTATACTGGTATGGCAACTACACTTTTTATACCTTAGAATACCATCTTGTCTCACTTATTGCATTCGTTGTCGGAGTGATACTTGTTCTATTCAACTTGAAAACTCTGATAACTTTAATCCCAATCATCTCATTCCTTATCTTTCTGATACCAATACCTTCTAACCTCACCTTCTCTGCTGGAGCTCTACTCGGAAACTTCACTGCACAAACCGCGCATGCCCTATTAAAAACAATAGGCATACCTGTTACACTGTCTCACGAATATGGGCCACCCATCTTAACAATTGATGATTCTACAACGCACTATTTCGAGTTCGCCATAGACATCCCGTGCTCTGGAATCTACTCGCTAATTGCGTTCGTCGCTTTTGCAGCTTTCATAGCCTACATCATTAAAGGCTCAATGCTTAAGAAAGCCACTCTCTTCTCTCTCGGTTTCATGATTTTATCAATTCTCAACGTCTTTCGAATATCACTAATCATCTCCATAGCCTACTGGTTTGGCGAAGAAATTGCCATGACAATATTCCACGTCTTCTCAGGATGGATCCTCATCTTTCTCGGAATATTACTACTACTAGTAATCGGTGAAAGACTTCTACATCTGCGAATTTTTGCAGGCTCAAGCCATGCTTCCTCATGCACAGAATGCAGTCAGAACAGAATGGAGCGCAAAGCCTTTTGCCTCAACTGTGGAACACAGCTAAAAAGTCCACATTTGAAGTTTGCTAACAGATTTTGGATAAAGACCGTATGTTTATTGCTTATCTCTTGTCTTGTAATGATGAGCATTCAAGCGCCTGTCTTCGCTCTTGCGCAAGGAATAACCATAACAAGCTCTGATCCTGAAATGTGCGTTGATGCCTTTCCTCAAATTGCTGAATATCAACTTAAATTTCTTTACAGAGACCAAAACTTTGAAAAAATATCTCACCAAGATGCCTCGTTGCTGTACGCATATATATCCTTGAACGTCTCAGATCCAACAGTTTATGTACTCGTCCAAGTTGCTGGTTCAATAACAAATCTCCACAGTTGGGAAGTGTGTCTGGTTACTGAGCAAACGTCTCGCGGACTTGCTCCACTGGCAACAGTGCAGGATTTGAGAGACGTCCAGCTCTTGCAAAACCCACCAATAACTGCTCGCTACTTCACGTTTCAACATCCAAGCAATCACACGCAAGTTACTCTGTATTGGTACCAAAAGGCTCTGTTCCGAACTGGAATCACGATAGAACCAAGATACACACGGATAAGTCTAATCATTCTGACCAGAAACGCAAATGACTATCCCCAACTCGGACAAAAATTGCTAAGAGTAGGACAGACAATTGCCGCTTATTGGGAACCAGTAAAAGCACAATCTCTTATTTCTTTAGGCATTCCAACAATACAGATTCTCTTAGTACTGACCACACTATTCGCAATATTCCTACAAGCTACTCAATATGCAAAAGACTGGAGGAGAAGGAAGACAAACCTCAGAATTTTTGAGAAACTGGCCTCACCAAAAGAAAAACTGCTTTACCAAACCATTAAGGAATTAAGCCAAAAAACTAAGGAAATCACCGCTCAAAAGATTACGTCAGCCTTTGAAAAGGTTGTAGACAAGGCAACCAAATTAGATGAATTGATTGGCATGCTGAACAATCTCGAAAAAAATGGAATAGTCCAGACGGATATCATAAACATACAAGATCAGCCCAAACTCGTCTGGAAGACCTAATATGGAAGAAATCACAAATGTTGAGTGACAACATATGGTGCTAAAGAGATCTAATGACAACACTGTGAACAATGGAAAAACGGACAAGCAACCTGACCAAGCTACGGTTCAGTATCTTATGAAAACGCTTAAAGATTTACAGAAAGAGAATGAAATACTGAAACGAGAAATATTAAAATCTGAACGAAAGCCCTCAGGCAAGATCGGATCTATTATGCTTATCATCGGAACGCTGACACTTGTAGGATCGGTTGTAACTACTTCCGCGGTTCTTGCCTACATTGGATTGGGGCTCACGTTTTGGGGAGCTCTATTTCTCTTTGCCAGACCCATCAAATTCGTGAGGGGCAGCTTACTGGACTCAACCGCGATCTCATCCTACACGACAATAGATAGAATAACACAAGACCTAAACTACAAGGGAAAACCAATCTATATCCCGCCATATCCAAAAGAAGCATATCTACCGGAATATCTAAGGGGACTAAAAGAGATGATAGTGTTCATCCCAGCTGAAGATGCTATCGTCATGCCAACCATCGAAGAAATGGCCAAAAAACAATTCCTACTCAAAAATCCAAAAGGAATATGCATCCCACCACCAGGTTATGGACTTGTCAGCCTTTTCGAGAGAGAACTCAAAGCTGAATTTACACAAATCAATTTAGACGAACTTTACAGCACTTTGCCATCTATCATAGCACACAGCTTAGAACTAGCAAAAGAGATCGAAATGGGTCCTGAAAATGATCTCATTCACGTCAAGATTATCGACTCAGTATACCAAGATCTCTACTCAGTTGAGCAAAACATCAAGAGCATTCTCTCGATAGGTTGTCCGCTAACAAGTGCCATTGCCTGCGCTCTCGCCAAGACAACAGGAAAACCAATAATTATTGCAAAAGATTTGATCTCTTCAGATTCAAAAACCATTGAATTTTGGTATCAAACTCTGGAAGCATGATCAATTGGGCTTTCCTCTTTCCCTCTGGGACATAAGCCTCTGGATTGCGGTCACGGCAATCATTCTGCTCGTAACCTCAGAACTCCTAGCACCTTACTCAGACCATTTCGGAGATTTTGTCATCGAAAAAACACGACTAAGACTAGTAGCACTGGTCTTAGGAGTTGCATTCATGGTCACAGTTTTACTGCGGATAGCCGTACCTCCTTAGAAACCACGTCTGATCGTTTTTTGTTTGAACAAAACTTCAGACTGTCAGAATTCTCTAGAAATGTAATCTGTAACATTCCTTCTCTTGTTCCATACCACCTTTTGGGGAACCTTGACGATGATTACAGGTAGACGACAAGGAAACAAGCAAATGGATATTCCAATCGTTTCAATAGTAATTCCTGCATACAATGAAGAAAAAACAATAGAGGAAATACTTGCCCGCACCAACAAGACAATGGAAACAATTGGACTTCCATACGATATCACGGTAGTGGATGATGGCTCTCTGGATAGAACAAGACTTCTAGCTGAGAGAAACAAAGCCACTGTATTAACCAATGGTAGAAATTCTGGAAAGGGACATGCTCTACGCAGAGGATTCCAAAACGCAACAGGCAACATAATCATTACAATAGATGCAGACGGTTCTCACAAACCCGAAGAAATACCTAAACTACTAAAGACCCTACTAAACGGTGCAGACATCGTAGCTGGGTCGAGATTCCTCGGCAACCGAGAGAAAGATTCCGTTAGAAAACTCAATGTTATCGGCAATCATCTATTTAACCTACTGATCTTACTCTTGACAAGAAAACGCATCACAGACAGCCAAACAGGCTTCAGGGCGTTCAAAAAGAAAGTATTACAAGAAATCAGAATGACTTCTGAAGGCTACGAAATTGAAACAGAATTAACAATGAAAACTCTAAGAAATGGTTATCTGCTTCAAGAGGAGCCGATAACATGCGAAAAGCGAAGAGACGGCAACTCCCACTTGAATCCACTTCGAGACGGTCTTAAGATATTAAAGAACATAGTAAAAGCAAGTATATTCGAATAAACTGAACCAAGCCAGCGTCCAGATAGGACTATTCACCCAATTTTCCAGAAAACCTAACCATAAGGTTTTATATTCCAGAATGACGAAAGCAGAGTTGATACGATTGACAAAGCTGAAGCATAAGCTTTCATTAGCGATCATAATGCTAAGTTTGCAACTACTAGTTTTTGTCAGCATTGTCTATGCGCCGTGGCAGACAATAAGCACAGGCTATGCTATAGCCACAAACTACCACGGAATTGACATTCTTCCGGGCATCCCTGTGACTGCAACCGCAGGAACCACTGATGACAGCGTGACAAAGGTGACATTCAGATGGCACAGACCTCCAGATGGAAATGGACCCATAGCATGGGAAGTTGAAGTTTCTCCACTCTCAATTAGTCCCTATCCTCCACCAAATGTTCCTCAAGAGGTCATTGATTATGCGAATTCTACGACAATTTGGTATGCCCAAAACACTCAAGTTCCTGATGAAATAGGTGATTGGGGAATTCAAGTCTTTTTCCAAGACAGTGAAGGAAAGGATAGAGCTGGGGTAGAAGATGTCGTAAAAATCAGAGCAGAATCTGTCAACGTAATACCTGAGATACCCTTTGGAACGATCGGAGCAGCGGCAGCAATGATAATGGCGTTGACGCTCTTTGCCCTAAAGAAAAAGAAAACACTGAAGATTCCGCGAATTCTCTAGATATAGCAATAAACGAACAAGCCCACAATCGATTGGTTATTCTGTCAGTATTGAAATCTGACGGCCAACGATGTCGAGCGCAAGCAATTCTGTTTTTCAGTTCTCAAACTATCAAAAAATCGAGAGATTAATTCCCGAGAAAGACGATGTCTATGCATAGAAGGAGTCACAACTATTATCCTGAATTTGAAAGCATGATCTGCTACTTGTTGAAGATCTACATGATTGGGTGAAGCTCAGGAACTTCCTACTACGGTTGTATCGAAAATAAAGCTTGCTATTCCTTGAACATCAGACGAAATCTCTAAAGTGAATATCACTTCATGGACCTCATCTGCATCAATAACTTGTCCCGCGTAATCCCAGCTAAAATCTATATAATCTGCGGCATTTGAGGGATTCCAATTGGACGCATACATTGTTAGAGTTGCGCCAGAATTTCCTTCGTTTCTTATGTAAACTTTGATGTTCTTACTTGAGTTGATGTCTAAAATGCCCCAATCAACAAAGGAAACTTCATTTGTACAATTTTCATTCCAATACACTCCTACACCTATAGTCCTCATCGAACCCGTGTTGCTAATCGTCTTGTCTGCTACCAAGGGTGAGACAACCTGACTTATGACACTAAGAGCGAAAATATATACAAGTAGCACAAGGGTGGCGATAGCAACTGTGAACTCGTTTCTCCTAATAGTAACCATTTCAAAACACTGAACTTATAATATATAGTAAGACTTAATAAATCTTATTGACTGTCTGTTCTACAAATATACAAGAATCCAAATCAACCTATGAGTCATTCGTATGCAGTAGCACCTATTACTATATCGAAGCTAAAGCTCTCTATCCCCATAACACTGGAAAGAACCTGCAAAGTCAAGGTAATAGGAACAACATTCAATGGATGTAATGTTTGACCTTTGTAATCCCAGCTAAACATCATAAACTCAGATACATCCGACGGACTCCAGTTAATCGCTCTTAAGAACAGATCACTTGCGATTGTTCCCTCATTTCTGATGAATAGAGAAACATTTTTCACCGATCCAGGCTCAATGCCGCCCCATTCAATATATGACACAGGGTTAGCGCAGTTTCTATCCCAGTAAACGCCAACATCAATTTTCTTAACGTATCCCCGGCTCTCCAGTGACGTAAACCAAAATAGCTGTCCTGGGATCACATTGGAAGCAAGCAAGACTAGGCTACCAATCACTAACAAGACCATTAAGAACTTCAAATATTCGAAATAGGCAAAACCTTCAGTGTTAATATGCGTGCGCATATACAAGAATTGTGCTTAAGTTCCATTTTAGTCTTTTCGCTAGTCCAGTCGGATGCGGTAGATTCAATAGATAGACCAAAATTCGTAGAAGGATTCGGTTATTTTGATTTTTCTGTTGAAAACGAACATTGCATCATCTGAGTGCATTTGTAGCATTCTTCAGGAATTGAGCCCTCCTCTTTACGGATATTGTTCAGATAACCTAAGTGAAAAGGACACTTTGGAGGGTTTTTTTCGTTAGCTTCAGAACTTCGCCTTTTTGAAGAAATTTCTGAAACTGGATTTTCTGGTTTTCTTACAGATTTTCGTCTTTCTGCACCGAATCTCTTTTTGACACTAGGCTCATATGAGGTTCTTGTCAAATGGAATGACAAGAGTATGATTATGGCAACTACTAGAACTATATCTATAACTGAAATTTCGAACGAAAGCATGAATGTCACTAGCAAATCTTAACGAATTTGCTTCATATAGAGTTGATGAATCTTACATAAGTAGCCGACGTACGAATTGTGAATCTTAGATTGTGTGAGAAAGAGAATTTCAGTAGCACACAAAATTGTTGCTCAACACATCAAAGTTATAGTTTATATTTTGTAATGGTTAAAGCCTAGTGAGGGGCAACACACGTTTGCAGTTGGACACATGGCTTTAGGATACATATTGGGGAAAGCGACTTCAAGATCTCTTAATGTCAACTTGAACATTCCTTTGATACTTGTGGCCTCAGTCATATCAGACATCGATCTGCTAATACCCGGCTTAGAACATCGAGGATTGACTCATTCCTTAGTCTTCATCTTCCTTGCCTTTCTCCCTGCCTTCTTGGTTTACCGAAAGAAAGTTGCTCCCTATTTCGTGGCTGTGGTTCAGCATTCTATTCCAGGAGACTATATTTCTGGCGAAGGTATACAATTGCTCTGGCCTCTAGACGCTCGTTGGCTTGCGATGGGGATCGGAATTGAACTGGTGAGTTTCGCCAACTTCTTCTTTGAATGGTCCTTGTTTCTTATGTTCATTGCAATTATGTTCTGGACGAAAGATGTGAAGATTCTGTTTCAACATCATCTATCTAACATGCTCTTGCTTATACCAATCCTTACTGTTCTGCTGCCCACACTTCTCAGTTTTCCATTGTCGGTTCCCTTAGAACTAGTCGTTCCACATGTGATCTATCTAGCGCTATTCGCCTTTTCAATCCTCATTGACTTCCGGCACACTATAAGCGCGCGCACAACACTTTAAAGCAATTCTCTCAGGTTAGGTTTCCATAATTTTCATGGAACACTGGTGCACTTGTTCTGAACTAAGGAGTGAACACGTGAGAAAAAACATGAAAAACCTCAGGTGTTCAGAATCAGAAAGCCAGAAATGAAGTTCGGTTCAGAAAAAAGCGAAACAAGTTTCAGAACGTAAACTCCGCTCGAGCGAGAATGAAAGCTTTGTTCCTGAACAGATTTGTGCAAGCAAAAAAAGAAGGAAGAGTAGTTTCTGTGGGTCTTGCCCTAAGGCTCAACCCAAATCCCCAAGGTATTGGCTTCGTAGGAGTATTGCTCGCCAAGAACTCTGTACTTCGCGGTTGGACCAGAGTTCAGTTCATACCATCCAGGTGTAGTGTACTCTTGTTTACCTCCAGGATTGATATCCGTGGACACTAAGAAGTATAAGTGTGCTCTCTCTCCTGGAGAAAGAGTGCCAACGTACCAGGTTAGATGCACCTTTTCAGATTTCCCTGTCAAACGGATTTCTACTGTTCCATGGGTCATGTTGAAAGGGCTATCGATTTCTAGTTCAGCTCCAAGTTTATCTGTGACCACGACATCAGTGAAATCGTTAGTGCCCCACCAGTTGCTGACCGATATATGGAACAACCAGACAACATCTTCGCCGACCTCAATGATCATGTCGCCATCTCCAGTGCTTATCAATTCTGCTTCCTTGTAGCAAGCTTGTGCAATCGGTGACACAGCAGTGAAAATCCAGAGAACACTCAACACAAGGCCAAACCACAGTTTCTTTTTCATTAAATCACCTTAGGTAAATTCTCGCGTTCATGAATATAAGCGACGCTGAACCTCACCTATAGAAGATTTCTCTACTCTTTACCGTATCAAGCACGCAGAGGGTTGTGAGCGTGCCAATCGCCAAAAGAAAATAACTTCCTCCGATTCTTCTCATCTCAATGTATTCGAAGGATATTATCAGAAGCTGATCCTTGAAGACACGTGCGCGCGCTACGTGAGAAGCGAGATATAAACATACGAGGAGATTAATTATAGAACTTCAACCACATTTTTCTAGACTGCGTCACCCAAACCATGAAAATCTTCTCAATCTTAGAGGACGCATGTTTGATTCTTCTGAGCGCAGTTCTGAAAGGCTACTGAGCGCAGGAATCGTCAGAACCAACGCAGCAGGAATATCCTTTCGCATATATTCTGCTCCTTGGATGAAGCTACAAGAAAGAAAACAGAACTATCCCTAGCGTTGTGTAGAATTAGACTAGAACATTTAGTCAAGTTTTCTGTTTTAGCTTCATAACAGAGTGGACTTGCATGCAAATGCGGTTGGAGTTGCCTCTTTTTCTAGAACTTTTTTCTGAAACGTTTCCTCAGAAACCCTTTATTCTGCAAAGTGTACTTACTTGTGTCAAGAGGTTTAAGCTTGGAATTGGTTAACGGCATCTTCGACTTGCTCAGGGATGGTGAGTGGCATGACTTGACTGAGATGTCAGAAGGCTCTGGCTCACAAGATTTCATGCTTGAAATAGTCACGAATTTCCTTGCTGAATATGATTTTGTTGAGTTAGACAAGTCCAAGCGAAAGGTAAGGCTTGCTGAGTCTATTATCGATTTTTTAAAGAGAATTAAGCATATAGAAGAGGATGAGAAGCAGAAGCGGGTTAAGTTGCGAGAAGTGCTTTGATGTTTTTGTAGGCTTTGAGAAATGCTTTTCCTTTGGATGTAGTTTCGTATAGTTCTTGGCGGCTGTTTTCGCCTTTCTCGACTTTCCTTAACAGCCTTCTGTCTATGAGCAAGTCCAGGTATGCATGAAGCTGCCTGAAGCTTAAGTTGCATTTGTACATTACGTGAGTTTTCTTTGCACCTCCGTCAGATACGTAGAGAATGTTTGCGATTATATCCATTCTACTGCGATGGAGTAAGCTCAATCTTTTGCTAACTTGAACCAAAGGAAGCACCTTTAGGGAAGTTTACACGCGAAGTGTTATTTGTTATAGATATATGTGTATATTTAAGACTTTACAACAAGCTTGAGATAATAAGACCTGAACAAATAGGCATTCTTTATGATGAGCGTGAAATAGTTTCTATAATATTGTTCTAGAAATCTTGCTCATTTGTGTGAAAACTCGACTTCTAGCGGCTAAGATCTTATACTAGTCGATTTTCAGATGTATTTTGTTGAAAGAACCTGAAATGATGGAATCTAGCTCCCAACTGGCTTCTATTCAGCAGTTGTTTTCGTTTTCTCATACATCTTTTCCAATGTCCATTTGATAGTGGACTTCAACTCTCTGGAGCGGTCAGATTCAATATTTCGAATTGTGATTTCATGGAGTACATCTCCTTCTCGATCAATGTTGTAAGTCAGAATTTTGTCTGATGAGATTTTTCCTTCATTTACAGCTTCTTGGTCCTTTTCCTGCATCTTTGCCAGTACTCTTTCAAGTAGAAAAGTTCTGAAAGGCGGAGTGTTGATGTCAAACTGTTTGTCTTCAGCGAGAACAACACGCATAGAATCTTCGGTAACATAGAGGTTGGCAAGCAAGTCACCAGTAACTGTTTTTAGGGGAATAGCTTGTGCATCCTCCAAAACAGGCGGTTGGATTGCCGGAGCTTCAGATGGAGCGATTTCTTCTGCTGGCTGAGGCGTCGTTGGAGTGGGTGGAGGCTTCACAATTTCCGCTTTTTTAAATCCTTCTTTCAATAAGGCGGTATTCACAAAGTCTAAAAGTGCCTGCCATTGCTCTAGCTCTCTCTCCATTTTGGTTACCCGCTCTTCTAGGAGGGTTCGGAGTCCGGCGATCTTCTTCATTTTTCCGTCTTTAACCTCTTCTGTTGTCAAGTTTGCTTCTCCTTGTCTTTTCTAGTGATACTGAATAGACTTATCTTGTCTCTGGTTAAAAAGGAATAGGTGAAAAGGAAGCCAAGCGAATGTAAGATATTAACCTTCTAGTCTCTTGTTCACGGAGCGCACACAAGAAATCTGGTTTCTATCATCCACGATGTATTCTCAAAAGTCAGAATCTTTGTTGAAAAGGCTAAGAACTTCAAGTTGGAAATTGTTCTTGAATTTCTTCTGCAAGTAAACCTAACGATGGCTTGAATTTTACGCCCCATTTCTTTTCCAGGAAATTTTCAAACTCTTGAAAGACCCGGCTATTAGTTTGGTTGAACTTGAGACATACAGGTTTGCCGGCGTAAACGTTACTGAGATCATATATGGCGATTCTTTGTGTAAAATCTAGGTTTCTCGTCAGTGTATGAACCAGTATTTCCGGAGGAGCCTCTGGAAACAGCCAAGCAGTATAGGCAACTTGTACAACTTGATAAGACATGCCTTGTCTAACGGCGCATTTGCTTGCAGTTACTATTCTATTGAATGTAGAAGGGTGAATGTCCTTAGCCCAAAGAAAATTATGAAATTCACCATCAACTTTTATCCAGTCTTCATTCGCAGACGTTTTCCAGCCTCTTAAGTTACATTCCTCTTTGAAACAGTCGATAAGCTCCCACACTCGAGGAACGTCCTCCATAATCTATCCCAAGTAGAAGAATTTTACAGAAAACTACTCCATGTTCGTAAACTTAAAGGTATTTGACAGAATTCCCGCAAATTTGTCATTGAAAAGATATCAGTATTGAAAAATTGAGGAAAATCCCCAAAATACTCTACAAATTTCCAAGCCACTTCTGAGGGAGTTTCCAGAGTACTGTTTTGGAGATCCCATAAAAATGACGAAAAAATCCCAAAATTTCTACATTTCTCCAGCAACAACATATAAATCATCTAAAAATGAGTTTATATACGCTAAGGATTCGAGAGCATGAAAATCAAAGGACACCTCGCGATCTTAGATGACTTGGACTGGCAGATTCTAGAGCTTCTTCAAGAAAATGCAAAGCAGACATATACTGAAATTGGTCACCGCTTAGACGTGGCCCATTCAACGATCTACGATCGAATAAAACGGATGGAAAAGCAGGGTATCATAAAGAAGTATGGAGTAGTCTTCGACTTGGAGAAGACTGGAATAAAATCTATCACGGCCATTGTGACAATACACACAGAACCCAAAGAAAGCGAGAACATAGCCGACAAATTGGCAAAATTTAGCGAGGTTCTGGAGACATTCACTTCATTTTCAGAAGAACTCGTCATCATTGCCAAGGTAATTGCTAGAGACCAGATTCAACTTCACTCCTTCATCGCGCAATCTATTGCACCCTTGCCCGGGGTTCTCAGAATTCGAACTTCGATAATCACAAAAAAATACAAGGAAGAAGCCTTTGGTGTCAATTTGAACTATGACCCTTCAAAGAAACTCAGCAGGAAACCTAGTTTTTAGGTTGTTAGAAAACTTATAAGAGCAAATAGTACTTATAAAAGTGAAATCCAAAAGAGGAGAATTAGAATTGTCTGTTTCACCCTCACCTTCAAGAATTCTAAGAAACCTGTTGAGAGACGAAGCATTCTATTTCTTCACTTCAATAGGCAACTACACTGGACAGAAGGCGGCTTCACTTGAAGAATTCAGGCAAAAAGTCAGAGAGATAGATATTAAATCTTTAGAGTTTCATCTTCACCGCGAGGATTTTGAAAAATGGATAGGCCAAACCCTAGGGGATTCCGGACTTGCAGCTCAGATTAAAAATCTACGGTTGAGAAAGATTGTTGGGCATGCTTTACGAGAGCAGCTTTATGTTGTTGTTTCAGGACGTTACCGAGAGCTGAAAGGAAAACCAACACACAGAGTGATGACCTAACATACATGCTACTCAGCCACTCTCTTCAGTTGGCCTCTATACATCTCAATGATCTCCCTTGTCGTCGTGGCGTCTTCGGCTGCCTTATCTAGCCTGAAGTTTCCAGTAAACCGTGGAAATCGAATGGCGAGGCCGCTTCCTTTTCGTATAGTGTTCATCGCGCATGTGTGAATTGGGCTGAGCGTGATTTCAGCGCCGATTACTTCAATGATGACCTTAGGTTCAAACCAGATGTCAGCTTCTAGTGTAGAGTTGACACGGGGGCTTTTGTGGGGTATCTTGTGCTTTTCCATCATTTTTGGAAGTTTCGCTAGATTCTCATCTGTGAAGCCTGTGCCGCATTTGGTGACTGTCTTGAAGACATCTTCGTCTAGGTCATAAGCAGCCACAAGCAAGGCGCCATAGGTGCCGCCTCTCTTTCCTCTTCCGTGAAATGCCCCAACGACAACCAGATCAACCGTATCTGTCATTTCGCTCTTATAGTCACGTTTGTATTTTATCCAAAGCCATCCTCTGGCACCAGCTTGGTAAACAGCGTCTGGATTCAGAGATTTACAGATCAGTCCTTCGGATCCCTTTTCAACAGCTTTCTCAAAGAACTTTTCTAGCTGTTCAGGATTCTTAACGATGAGGTATTCTGCAACTCTGACATGTTCACCAGATTGAATGATCTGTTCGAGGGCTTTATGCCTGATCGGATAAGGTTTCAGGGTTAGGTCTTTTCCGTCCATGTATAACGCGTCAAACATGAAAAGTGAGACAGGGTATTCTTCTACGGCTTTTTGGATACCGTGCTTTCGTCTTCGATGCATCAGTTCTTGGAATGGTCTCGTCTCGCCAGTGTCTGGATCGATGGCTACGACTTCAGCCTCAACAATGGCGTCTTTTGCTTTCACATGTTTGCTGAACAACTTAACGGCGTCTGGGAATTGTTTTGTTATGTTTTCAAGTCGACGAGAGAAGAGAGAAATTTTGTTTCCTTTTTTGTGGGCTTGGATTCTTTCTCCATCATACTTGAACTCGGCTATGCATTCTCCTCCAAGTTTCTCGAGAATTTCTTGGGGTGAGCTTAATCGTTCAGCTAGCATTGGTCTTACAGGCTCGCCCACAGACACTTGGAATTCTTTGATGCCTTCTAATCCTTTTTCCACAACGGTCTTAGCTACTCTGCCTAGATCTGAGGAGATGTTATATGCGCGTTCTAAAGCTTCACGAGCTTCTTTTCCGCCTCCGTATGCTATTGCTAATGCGTCAAGGACTGTCATGTCAGCGATTCCGAGCCGTAATGCGCCAGTGACGGTTCGAATGATATATTTT
>JASFPO010000048.1:0-15101 GCA_050115935.1 Candidatus Bathyarchaeota archaeon
ACACGGCTCAAGAGAAAGAATATAAACAAGCCAAAAAGAGAGCGGCAGAGAATCTGGGAGCAAGGGCACTCCCCAGCAATTCGGAAGTGGCAAGAGAACTTGATGCAATTGCAGAAGAAAGAGAAGGGACCTCAAGACTTGAAAGACTCGTTCAAATGCGGAAAGAAGCGCTCGAAATTATGCAGATTCTGGAAGATTTCAACCCGCGACTCGTTGGGAGCGTTTGGCGCGGTACTGTCAATAGAGACAGCGATATTGACATTGCCGCCTTTGCTTGTGAACCAAACGCTGTTTTGACTCAGCTTCGGAAAGGCGGTTTTTCCATTGCCAAAGCTGAATGGCTGTCGGTGACCAAGGAAGGTAAAAAGAAGACGTCTTTTCACATATATCTTGCTCTGCAGTCTGGAAACGAGGCAGAGATTGTTGTTCGCTCTGTTGAAGAGATGAATCGTTATGAAAAATGTGAGATTTATGGCGACATGATTATGGGTTTGAAAGATTTTCAGCTGGCAAAGGTTCTTAGAGAAGATCGTTTGGCAAGATTCGTTCCATGAGCGTCAACTGGTCTTTTCTCTAATCGTGTCTGGCTTGCTTTTTCCTGAGTTCAAGGGTTAAATATCTGTTGGATCATAACTATACTTGTTTGCTATCTGAGGGAAATTGCTCTGTCTAAAGCCTGCTATCTGTAGGGGTGCGAGAACTGTGGAGATTGATAAGAAGAAGTTCAAGAAGCTGTTTCCAAACTTAGCAAAGGAAATTGAGGGAGAACAACAACGGATAGCGATTTCATCTTTTCGATCCGATGTTAAGGCTGCTGAGAAGGCTTCCTCTAAGAGGTTTGCTGATTACACGCCGGATGTGGTTGATTTTATTCGCCGTTGTGACAGCCGTCAGCAAGCTGAAGAGATAATTGGTTACTTAGAGAAACGGAAAGAGATTCGCCGAGATTATGCGAAACGCTTGAGAAAGCAACTTAGAGAGAAGGGTGTGAGAAGTTTTGGACCAAAAAAGGAAGATGATTACTATTCGAAACATGGAATAGTTTGAGCGTTCTCTCTCCTAGTGCTGTGTTTTCCTTTCTTCAAAACTTTTAGATGTATTGCTTTCAAGACTTCTTTGCTTGCTGACAGCGGCTGATGTGAGTGTCTAAATCCATACGATGAAGAGACAAGTGGCATTTTCTTAGGCTAGGCGCCGATTGGGATCGCACGGTCATACCTATATACGAAGCTGCAGCCCGTGGCAAATGTGTGCCGCTTCTAAAGACGTTGCTCACCAGCAACTGCAAGAACGAATGCGCCTATTGCACTTTTCGAGCAGGTCGGCAGTGTCCTCGAAACATGTGGGAACCCAGAAAGCTTGCCAAGCTCACTATGCAGTTGTGGAGAGAAGGAAAGGTCTCAGGGCTTTTTCTCAGTTCTTCTGTTTGCAAAGATCCTGATCAAGTTACTGAGTTGCAGTTGGATGTTCTTCGCGCTCTTAGAAATGGCGGTTATTCTGGATATATTCATCTTCGAATCATGCCGGGCATAAGTTTCTACTATATTCGTGAGGCAGTAGAGCTTGCTGATCGTGTTGGGATAAATCTTGAGGCTCCAAGCGAAGATGCTTTCAGTGAACTCTGTCCTGATAAAGGAGGCTTTAAGGAATCAATAGTGAAGCGTTTGGTGTGGATTACAAGGGAGGTCCAGAGAGCAAGACAGAGAACTCCAAGGCCTAGGTTTGGGTTTGCAAAGGCTGGCGTGGACACCCAGTTGATTGTGGGGGCTACGGGTGACAGTGACTTGCAGTTTCTTCAGGTCACTGAATGGCTCTACAAGAAGCAGAGTTTGAAAAGAGTATACTACAGTGGATTCGAGCCGATAACTCAAACACCGCTGGAAAAGCGGAATGCATGCCCTCCATGGAGAGAACACCGACTGTACCAGTGTTCATATCTCATCCGAGACTACAACTTCAGAACCGACCATCTGGGCCAAATCGTAAACGATGAAGGGTTCTTATCCAATACCGATCCGAAGCTGGCGTTTGCAAAAGCGAATCCTGACATGTTTCCCATAGACCTTAACAATGCTTTCTGCCCGGAAATCGTTCGAATACCCCGCGTCGGACCAGTGACAGCTAAGAGAATTCTGAGGGCACGGGAGAATAGGCAGATCCATCATAGTTCGGATTTGGAGAAAGCTATTGGAGCAAAATTGTGCAGAAGAATAAGCCAATATGTTGAATTGAAGGATAAGAAGCTAACTGATTTCTAAAAGTAAATAAGGGTAAACCGTAATAAATACGCAAGCAAATTTGGAATAACTATGCTTCCTATAAGGTGTTAAGCTTGGCAAGAAACTACCATCTGCGTCTTCTATTCGTCTTGTTCATCTTTGTTAATCTAATCGCAGCTTTTCTCATTAGCATCTCTGTTACAGCACATGCTACTCAGGCCATATCAGAGCCTATGGATGTCCAAGTAGACCACACAGTGCAGATTCGAAACGGTGGGCTAATTGCCATAAACGACACCATTAGACTGCTTGCGGATAATGGAGAACACGAATTAGACAGTTTCGCCTTAGGATTCCCTTTCATCTACAGGTCTAACCTCATCCACGTTTACGCTTATGATCCTTCAAACCAGCAGTTAGATGTGGAGCTTGATACAGGATTGGGAATGCTCGGCTTCTACGGGGTCAAGATAAGATTTCCTCAATCAATAAGCTTAAGCAGTGTAGAACCTTACGAGTTCAAAGTTGTATACGTCTTATCGGATCTCATATCCTCTGAAATTCTCCCCTTCTCCCCAGAGCCCGGAATAGAACTGATTGAGTTCAACGCCACCTTTCCAGCGTATCCCAGCTTGACCCAAACAGCTTCCACAGTAAGGTTTGCAATTATCCTACCAAGCAGTCTCGAATTCTCAAGCAGTTCATTTGAAAGCGAAGACATTGAATTCACAAACCAAACAATCGGAACGTTTCAAATTCTCAACTACACGAAAAGCAACCTAGCGCCATTTTCTTACAAACCCTTCTGGGTCTCATTCGGGGGAACCGGCGAGGATCTTCTCGTTATTGAAACATTAGAAATCAGGCGGGACATCAACATTGAGAGTCCAAAGCGCATCGTCTTCTCCGATTCTTACGAGATAACCACAAAAGCTGGAAGTCTTACCGATTTCACCTTACAGTTGTTACCCGGCGCATACGATATATCAGCATGGGACGCATATGGATTTCCCTTCGAAAGCGAGAACCTGAAAGTCGAACAAGGAAATGCAACGACACCCACATATGTGACTTTAACCTTCGCTCTTCCACTCGTGCAGGACGAATCAACAAAGTTCCAACTCAACTACCAAACTCCATGGGAAAACATCATTGATCAAAATGATTGGCAGAATTACCATGTAACGTTGGCACCATTGGATAATTTCAATTGGAAAATTGGGAAACTCGTTCTTACCCTAACCTTACCGGAAGGCGCAGAGCTTACACAATCACCTGATTCAGGGTTGATTCAAAAAAGTGCATTCCAAGAAACTCTGACCCTCACGTACTTCAACGTCACAGCTTTTCAACAGATATCCCAAGAAGCCACCTACGAATACACCATCTTCTGGGCTTCTTTTCGACCAACCTTATGGGTTGGAACAGCTGTAGCCATTTTAGGCGTCTTGGCTCTATTTTGGCACGCCCCCCGACCAGCAGCTCCAATACCCACCATTCTAGTGAAACCAGAAGAACTGAAGAGCTATGTTGATGCCTACGAGCAAAAAAGACGAAACATCAGCGAACTTGAAACGCTGGAGGAAAGAACACGCAAAAGGAAGATTCCACGCCGCCGCTACAAGCTGAGAAAAAAAGCATTAGAAAGCCGCCTCTCAGTTTTGTCCAAAGACCTAACTAGACTCAGAGAAAAATTGCAGACAGCTACTACCAAGTATGCAGACATGATGCGGCAAATCGAAGTTGCTGAAGCAGAGCTAGAGGGAATTGAGGCAGGTATTCGTCGAACTGAAACTAGGTACAGGCGAGGCGAAATATCCATAGCTGCATATCACAAGTTACTTGAAGACTACTATCGAAGAAGAGAAAGAGCGAAAACCACGATTGACGGCGTCCTTTTGAGGCTTAGAGAAGAGATCACCTGATCTTCCGAAACGCTTTTATTTTTCTCCCTTCACCTTCGATAGATTCTCAAAGGAGAGAAATCGTCATGGTTGAGGAGAAGATCGATAATGAAAAATGTGATGGATGCGGAACCTGTGTGGACACTTGTCCAGTGAGCGTGTTTGAAATAAAAGAAGAAAAATCCTATGTCGTTAGTCCGGACGAATGCCTCGCTTGTAGAGCATGTGAAGTTCAGTGCCCAAACGGTGCCATTGAAATTATCGAGTGAGTTCAGACTAACAAAATTTAAAGACTCCAAAACGAAGATTGAACACGCCGAACTTCATCAATGACCCGCTCACCTCTTCTCACAAGCCCCGTGGAGGGCTGCCGACGACTTTTGCCTTCAACTATATAGGAGATACCCGCCAATTTGGCAATCACGCTATTTACCATTAAGCTTAAAGTCTCCAGATTATATCCACCCTCTAAAACTGCCACAAGCTTTCCCTTACAAGATTTCGATGCCACGTTCAGAATTCTGGAAAGAACTTTCGCGTAGATATCTGCAGAGAGCGAAAGCGCTCCAACAGGGTCCGCATAGTATCCGTCAAAACCCACTGAGACCAGAACAAACTCGGGTTCATACTGGCGAGCTATCGGAATAACTATCTCGTCAAAAGCCTTCAGATAGACTCTGTCTTGTGTCCGAAATGGAAACGGAAGATTCACCGTGTATCCACGTCCTTCTCCTTCGCCCACTTCATCAATGAAGCCAGTTCCTGGAAAGCCCCGCGGATCTTGATGTAAACTCAAATAGAGCACCTTGTTTGTGTTGTAGAAAATTTCTTGAGTACCATTTCCATGATGGTCATCAATGTCCAAGATTAAGATGCGTCCAAGACCGAAGTGACGAAGAAGATACTCCGCAGCTACAGCCACATTGTTGAAGATGCAGAAACCCAAAGCATAATAGCGACCCGCGTGATGCCCTGGCGGTCGAACAAGTGCAAAAGCATTCTGAAACCTTTTCTCTGCAACAAGCTTCGAAGCTTCAATTGTGCCCCCGACTGCTAAAAGAGCAACTTCAAAGCTTTCTAAACCCACTACCGTGTCCCCGAGGTCAAGTAGACCACCTCCAGACTTGCAGAAACGGTTTATGAGGTCGATATAGTCACATTCGTGAACAAGTTCCACATCCTCAAATCGTGCCTGCTTAGGTTTGACAATTGAACACCTTCCAGTTTCTAGAAACCCACTTCTCTTCAATCCTTCTCTTATGACCCGCAACCGTGCAGGAGATTCCGGATGATCTCTCCCAGTATCATGCTCCAAATATCTAGACGAAGAAATCAAAGCCGTCTTCATGATAATGCTTCCAGATCTGGAAACGTCTCACAGAAAAGCTTGTTAAGGTAGTCACTGACGGTTAAGTCTTCCGATTTCGCCAGTTTTTTAAGAGCTTTGCTGACTCCAGTTGAGTATTGGATTGCCTTTTTGGTCCTGTGTGTGATGAAATAAGGCATTTCCATGTTTTCAGCTACTCTTCTCAGCACTCTTTTCCTAAGCAAGTCTTGAACAGAGTCAATTTTCAATTTCAGCGGCAGACTGAGCGCAAAGCTTACAACTTCGCGATCTATGAAAGGCAAGCGCAACTCAATTCTTTGGAAGGCGCAAACTGGATAGTCTCTTTGAAAGTTCGTTTCGTGAGATGAGACAACATCATGATACAAAATATTCCGTAAGGCTTGCATTCCCTTTTGGTCAAGGTCAGCAAGATATCTTCTATATCCTGCAAAAAGTTCGTCGCAGCCTTGGCCGGATAGGAGGACCGGACATCCAATTCTGGAAGCGATTTCCGCTGCCCAAAAGAAAGGGATCGCAACCCCAACTTTCATTGGGTTAGGCTCCTCAATGAGCCATAAAACTTTGGAGACAGCATTTTCGACATCGCCTACGTCGTAAGTTTGAATGTGAAAAGGAAGCCCTAGAGCTATACCCGCTCTTTCAGCATGTCTCAACTCTTGTTGATCTTCCAGTCCCACAGAAATAAGATGAACCTGAACTCCACTCATCTTCGCCAACAGAGCAACAACTGCACTATCAAGTCCACCTGAAAAAGCGACCGCAATCTGCTCCACATCTTTAACTCTCTCAGTTGTCGATTCCAAAAGAAGAAGCCTAAGATGTTCTGCAGCGGCTTTCATGCTGATTGACCTTACTCTAGGCTGAGTTATCGTGGCCACTTTTTCAAATGCAAAGCCTTGTGTATCCATTGCAGCAATGTTTCCTGGCGGAAACGACCTTACATTTCTCATTCCAAGAGTCCACAACGCCTTACGCTCAGAAGCCAAACCACAGATATTCTCATCTTCGCCATAATACAGAGGAATTAGCCCGTACGCATCACGTCCAGCAACTAATTTGCCAGAATTGGAAACGGCAAAGGCATATGCGCCATCAAGTTCCTTCAGAATGCGTCTTGCTTCCTCTTCTAGGTTCGCTTGTAATCTACTTGTAAACCTGTCCGTATAGGTCTTCTCAGGAAAGAATCTTCCATTGAAAACAGATGCATGATCGTCTCCTAAGACCGGTTGTGCCATGTCATTGCTAGTGATACGGGAGAAGTTGTAGCCAATTGCCATGTTGTAGTTTAAGTCTATGTCCTCTAACTCTTCAAGAGAACGCGCAATCTCTACAGAAGCTTGAGTGGCAACTCCGTGAGCGTCGGTTCCTCTATGCTTCAGACTTCTTAGCATGGCAATAGTGGCTGGAACGGCATTACCACCTCTTTTGTTCACGACCGCTACCATTGCGCCCATGGCTTGAACTCCACTTGTAAGCAGATTCTTAGCAGAAATACGTGTTCTCGGTCAAGTCTTTAATGTTTTCCA
The DNA here is from genome assembly GCA_050115935.1 of Candidatus Bathyarchaeota archaeon. Taxonomy (GTDB): domain Archaea; phylum Thermoproteota; class Bathyarchaeia; order Bathyarchaeales; family Bathyarchaeaceae. Next base: position 6,998 of record JASFPO010000048.1, read on the forward strand.
GATTTGCGAAACGGTAAATGTTATCTTTAGTGAATGTGTGTTCAATGCTGGAGGAGAATGGCTTGCCAATTCTTCCAATCGACACTCGACGTTACGGAACACCTGAAATGCTGCAAATTTTCGAGGAGGAAAGCTACCTTCAAAAAATGCTAGCTGTAGAAGCCGCACTTGCATGGGCACAGGCCAAAGTTGGGGATATTCCTCACAAGGATGCTGAAAAGATTGTTAAGGCTGCTTCAATCAAACATGTCAAGCTTAGCCGAGTCAAAGCTATTGAACGAGAAATAAAACATAATGTTGCCTCACTTGTTCGAGCACTAGCAGAAGCCTGCGGCTCCAGTGGCGCATACGTACATCTTGGAGCTACGAGCTCCGACATATTGGATACTGCAACAGCTCTTCAATTGAAAGATGCATTAGTTCTTCTTGAAGAGAGACTTAACGGGTTCGAAAAGATACTGCTGGAAAAGTGTGGATATTACAAGAGAACAATCATGGCAGGGAGAACCCATGGTCAACACGCATTACCTACAACCCTTGGCTTCAAGTTTGCGATTTGGACAAGGGAGATAGCTCGGCACATACAACGGCTAAGAGAATGTAAAGAGCGCATTCTTGTCGGGAAAATGAGTGGAGCCGTTGGAACTCAAGCTGGACTTGGTCCACATGCCATGAAGATCCAGCAGCTTGTAATGGAGAAGCTTGGCATTAAGTCAGTTGAGATTTCCACGCAGATCGTGCAGCGAGATCGTCACGCCGAGCTTATTTGTCTTTTAGCAATGACCACTTCTACCTTTGACAAGATAGCCACTGAAATCCGCGAACTTCAGCGAACCGAAATTGGAGAGCTTGCTGAGCCGTTCGGAAGAGCCAAGCAGGTTGGGAGTTCTACTATGCCGCACAAACGAAATCCAGAACTTTGTGAGCGGGTTTGTGGACTTGCCAAAATCATGCGCAGTCTTGTGATTCCAGCCTTAGAGAACTTTCCAACTTGGCATGAACGGGACATATCTCAGTCCTCAGCAGAGCGATTCATCATTCCAGAAGCCTGCATTCTCGCTGACTACATGTTGAAGTTGATGACAAACATCATTGCAGATTTGCAGGTTAATGAGAAAAGAATGCGCAGAAACATGGAATTGACTCAAGGTCGAATTATGTCCGAGGCTGTTATGCTAGCACTAGCACATGAGGGAATGAATCGTCAAGAGGCGCATGAACATCTGAGACGCCTTGCCATAAAAAGCAAAACGGAAAAGCAGACTTTCAAGAGAGCTCTCTTAGAGGACCAAACAGTGCGAAAGCTTTTGGACGAAAAGGAAATCAGCAAGACCTTGAATCCACGGAACTACTTAGGTACCGCAGTGAAACAGGTGGAACATGTTATCAAGAAAACAAGACGAGAGAGAAAAGCTAGAAGATTAGTTGATTGAAGGAAAGGAGACATTCTAGCATTTGCACACAAAGCCGTTCACGGTCAGCCAGAAAAAGCGCAAACATAAAAAAATAACAACAAAAAAAGAAAGCGCAAAACCTTAAATGGTTTGCATACATAATTGGATCATGGTGACTCCAAGTGGATATAATTTTCGCTAACCTTATAATTTGTGTTCTCACCATTTTCATTGACATGGCTTCGATTATTCTGATTCTCACCTTTTGTCTTGGCTTCTTTTCGTCAACGCCAAAAATATTGGAGTCCACAAAAGTCACGCTTGGGAGTCTTGTCTATTTTTTTGGCTCAGCAGCTCTCTGTTATGTAGGCGTTAACTGGTTGATAGGGATAGCGCAAGCACGCTACGCAGAGAGGTTGGTTTTTTATCTTAATATTGGAGCAAGCGCTATGGGGATAACTTTCTTACTTCATGTTTCTTTCGGTTTCCTAATCGTTTTTCTTTTCTGGCGTACGCACCGTCATGAGATTCCAAGTATGAAGCAAATCTTAACTCGTATACGTACACGTCTTGGCTTAAAATCAAAAAACAGCTTGTTCATCCCGGGAATGGTCAATATTCTGTGAGAGCTCTTTGCTCCGATTCTTCGCCTCTCTTCAGTTTCTGCCATTCTTCTGCCTTGATAAAGCCACCTACTTGATCTTTGATTTTCTTTGCTAATCTGAGTCCTATAAAAGGCAAGCTTGTCAGCCTTTGCATAGGGGTCTTCTTAAGGTCATCAATTGTCTTCAACCCAGCATTGTGAAGTACTCGAGCGCGGACTCGTCCAATGCCTTCAAGTCTCACCAGCGGCAGAAGTTCTTTCTTCACTCCTTTTCGAACTCTTTCCATGAGCTCAGAAAGACTTGGCAAGACATCCTTCTGTTTGAAAAGACGTGCTAACTCATGTGAAGCATGAAGCAACCACTTAGCAGAGTCAATTGCACGGTATAGATCACCTGGCTGAACTCTGAACTTCCCAATCATGTCATCTTCGCTTATCTCCTTTATCCACGATTCCAAAACCCATGCCAACTTGGCTTCACCCAAGAATCCCTCGTAAGCAATGCGATCTTCCCATTCTTCTGGAACTGGAAACATAAACTCGCTTGTATGGCTGTCAACGAAAAGGGCGAGTTCATCTATTTCCCTGGAATAAGGTCGCAGTTTTGGAAACATGTCAGGTGTGTGTGCTATCATGTGCAGAAAACTAATATCCGTAAGCTTTGACGTTCGAACTCGCAGAGCATCTCTCATTAACACACCTGTAACAGGATCTATGTACAACTCAGAGATTCGGCGCCCAAACCTCGTCGCATAAATATCATCCCCGCTAACATCAATCATCTCTTCATCGTAAAGAAACTTCAGGATCTTTGTAATGACTCCTCGTATGGCTTTTGGATCATACTGGTACGCATAGAATGTCTTTCCAAAGAAATCGTAGATTCCCTGTTCGGTGTGCGCAAAGTCAGCGGCAATTGTAGCTAGAACATGAGAACGCAAAACCCGCTCTACCGCCAGCTTAGACCAGATGCGTTCAGGCTGAGCCAACACGTAACTTTCCATCAAATAGTCTTGTTCATCTTCTGTTTTAGCCAAGAGAATGGCTTCGCCCCACTTATCATAGCGTGGTCTTCCCGCCCGCCCTGCCATCTGCTTATAATCAAGCACAGAAATCGGGTAATAGCCATAACCCGGTTCATATCTTCTATAGTCATGGATAATTACCATTCTTGCTGGCAGATTAACGCCAAAAGCTAACGTAGGTGTTGCAGTCAATACCTTGATCTTTCGGTTGCGAAAGGCTTTTTCTATCAACCGCCGATGGGCGCTGCCTAGCCCAGCATGATGAAACGCTGTTCCGCGTTTGATCAGTTCAGCCAACGAGTCGCCTATCCGTGTTCTCTCACCTGCAACTAAGATCTGCTCAGAAAGCCGCCCTAAGGAACGTTTCAAAGGCTTTGATAGAATATTGTTTACTTCTATGGATGCTTTCTTTGCTAAACTTACTGAGTTCTTTCTGGTTGAGGCAAAGATGAGCGCTTGGCCGCCAGATCTCACTATGTGTAGAGCAAGGTTTATCGCGGGGTTCTTTGATTGCTTCTCAATTTCGGTTGCGCCGCCATCTCTGAAGAGAATTTCGGTTTGGCGCGCTACGCCTTCTTTGAGTGCAACTGGTCTCCAGTCGGTTGTGACGTAATTTGCCTTTAACCACTCAGCGGCTTCTTCTGCGTTTCTTATTGTCGCGCTTAGCGCTAGGAGCTGGGCGTTCGGGTTGATTTGCATTAGGCGTGCAAGTACGACTTCTAGTGTTGGTCCACGGTCTCCGTCATTCAGTAGATGGACTTCATCAGCGATTATGAGGGAGATTTCATCCATCCATTTGGTTCTATGCCTTAGCAGTGAATCTGCTTTTTCATTTGTTGAGATGATTATGTCGTAACGTTCAAGCCAGTTGTCGCTGCGATCGTAGTCACCTGTGCTTATGCCCACTCTGATTCTTCTGCCATCAGTCTTGCGCAGAACCGAGTATTTTCCAAGCTCCTCGTATTTTTCGCTGGCCAATGCCCGTAGAGGGGTCAAATAGATAACTTTGCCGTTTTGTTCGAGTATATGTTTGAGAGCGCAGAGTTCGGCGATTAACGTCTTTCCAGACGCTGTTGGGCTTGCCAAAACAAGATTTTTACCGTCTAAGGCACCTGCAAGTATGGCTTCTTCTTGTGGTGGATATAGCTCCGTTATTCCTGTTTTTATTATGACCTGTCTTGCAGGGTCCGGAATTGCCAGGTCTTCAATCTTCACTTTTAGCCCTTTTCTGTCATGTTTTCTTTAGATAACCCTCTCTGGGCGAATATATGGTGCCTTCTCTGATTAGTTGTCCTAGGAGACGTTCTGCTTCCGAAATGGTAACATCATATTCCCTTTCAACCTTTTCCAGAAGCGCTGACTTCTCAACCATACCTGTCTCTCTTTCCATCTCAACTATCGCACTCAAAACAACTTGCAGCTTATCACGAACGCTCTTCGGCTTGCCAGTCATGATAATATCGATATCCATCTTGCCCGATGTAATGTCTATTCCAACTTCTTCCAAGGACCTTCGCATTATGCGAATCGCGGCCTCGGCATCTTCAGCTAGAATCTCCTTCCTGCAAGCCACACGAGCTCTGGCCTCCGAAAGGCGAACAAGTCCTTCAAGCTGGCGCGGTGTTATGGCGATAGGTGATCCTTCGGTTTCGCTTGCTGAACGCATGGTCAGGTAGAAATCTCTCAGCCTTTGCAGAGCGTCTTCGGTTAAGACTGGCTTAATGTTCCTTGCATAGCTTATGTATTTCCGCAAGATGTCTGTTGGTATCGGTTGCTCAGTTGGAGTAGCGCCTCTGCGGTGTATGTTTAAGATGTGTTCTGACATTTTTGTATCTGCCTCTTTTTCTGGGGCATCTCTCAAGACGAAGATGAGGTCGAATCGAGATAAGATTGTGACTGGGAGTGCAATGTTTTCTGCAGCACTACGGTAAGGCTCATATCTGCCTAAGGCGGGATTGGCAGCGGCTAGCATTGCGGTTCTTGCGTTGAGTGTTGCCACGATTCCTCCTTTGGCCACCGAAACCGTATGTTGCTCCATTGCCTCATGGATGGCTACTCTATCTTCAGGGCGCATCTTGTCCATCTCATCTATGCAGGCCACACCTTTGTCTGCCAAAACAAGTGCTCCGGCTTCAAGTGTCATTCCTCCTCCACGTTCTCGTAGAACCGCTGCCGTTAATCCCGCAGCGGTTGTTCCTCTTCCAGACGTATATAAGCCGCGGGGAGCAATTCTTGCGACGTATTGGAGTAGCGCTGATTTGGCGGTTCCTGGGTCTCCTATGAGCAGGGCGTTTAGTTCGCCTCTTATGTTAATGTCTGCTAACTGTTTAGATACGCCTCCAAACAGGAGGTACATGACTGCTTCTTTTATGTGTTCGTAACCGTAAATGGATGGTGCAATTGAGCGGATGATATTGCGGTGAATCCATGGATCTTTCGTCAGCTCAATTATCTGCTGTTCTTCTTCTGGCGAAGTAAGAGCGGCTTCAGGCTCCTTGCTTAGAACATCTATGTAATTGGAGTCTAGGTGAAGCTGAAACACCCGGAGCTTTCCAACCTTTGGAAGAGTGCGGGCTGCGGCCCGCACGACACCTACTATAGCTACGTGATCACCTGGTCTGGCAACGTCAACGATGTCTCTTCTGACTAGTTTTATTCTCAGCGAGCGTGGCAGCTGACCTGGCGGAAGGTCTTCAGGACGTTCTTGGATTCTGATCTCTTGAGAGTCAACGAAGGTTGATTCTTCTTGCACGAAGTCGAAGATGCCTTTCCTTTGGCAGGCTGGGTCGGAGCATGTGAGAGGCGCCCTTAGGAATGGGGTGGGTGGTTGGACGATGTAGCTAATGTTTCCGCATCGTTTACATCTGAAGGCTGCTCTTGTCACCATCGGGTTGACTGGTGTGGCTCGTACGACTATGCCTTCAACCATAGCAAGTTTTCCAATGTGGTCAGATCCTAGCATGCGTAAGTGTATTGTCTCTGGGAGTCCTCGAAATCGAACAGTGACACTATCTATTTCAGAAGCATACACTGGCGCTTCTATCTGCAACTGAGCCAAAGCAGCTCGATTAGCATGCTCCAAATATTCATCAGGAGTCTTCGCTAGACTTTCTGCTAGGTCAGAGTCTGCCAGCAGCAAATCTTCAAAGTCCACTACTACTGAGGTTTTTTCTGAGATCGCCATCTGTGAGATTCTTTGGCGATACTTCTCCGTTTTGAAGAAGTCTAGGAAGCGTTCCTGAGGATCTAAAACTACTGCTTCTGTCAATGCTCTTTCAGCACCTTGCGAATGTTTGACTTCCATTCATCAATGATCTCACGTAACTTTTTGTAGAGTTCACGTTCCTCTCGTGCCAGACTGTTTTTAGTCTGATTGGTTGGTGCAGGGGAAGATGCTAGAGAAACGATCTTTTTCAGGCGACAGTTAACTATGTCGTTCGAGAGCCCTTTTGCTTTCTGATATTCTACCATTTTTTCCGGATTGCTCAAGGCTTTATGTTTTAGACTGGCGAGGTAACGCCTTAGTTTTGGATAGAAATCTTCTTCTAAAGGTGAAACTTGCCTCGCCTGTTGAATGCTCTCTTTCCAAAAGATCTTGTGAAGCTTCACTGCATCTAGAAGTTCCTCTTCGCGAACCCTTGCGATGCCTGAGCGTTCCAGTTCTTTTGCAACCCAGTATTTGACTTCATACTCTTTGCCCTCTTCAAAAGGTCCGACTTTCATGCCGACAAGTTGGATTTCCGGGCAGTTTCTGTTTGTCATGATTTTAACTGGTTTGTTTTCGAACATGAAGTCTATATCTTTAATGGACATGGATGTACCAATTGACAATTCCGATCTCTCTTTGAAAGCTGTCTAACAGAAGAATGCGCGCGCGGAATATAAGTTTCTCAGTGGAAACAGAGGTTTTTCTGCGACGCGTATTTAGAGGGTTTTCTCAAGCATGTCAATGAATTCCCTAGCTTGCTCCATGCCTTTCTCCCAGAATGCCTCGTCAGTGATGTCAAAACCTATTTCAGCCGCAAGCTCTCGGGGAGGTTTACTGGATCCTGCCGCCAAGAGCTTTTTCAGTTTTGGAGCAAAGCTCTTGCCTTGTTCCTTGTAAAGCCTGTACAGAGCGAACACAAACAGTTGAGCGAATACGTAAGGATAGTTGTAGAAACGATAGTTTGCTATGTAATAGTGGTGTTTCATTGTCCATTCCCACTTCATCACGTCTAGCCAGTCAACGGAATCACCGTAGATTTTGTTTCGCTTTGATACCCACAATTTTGCGACTGTTTCTCCATCCAAGAACTCGCCTCGTTTTAGAGTGTCATACATGCTTTGTTCAAAGAAAACCCGTGCGGAGACTTGGAAAGCTGCCATGCCAAACTCGTCGAGTACTGTGGCGAGTATTGCTTGTTTTTCTTCTTTTGTTTTGGCTTTGGAAAGCAATCGTTCTGTCAGGAGCAACTCGCCGAATATGCTTCCTGTCTCCGCGATGCAACTTCCTACCTCCAAGTTGCTCGGTTTCTGCGCTCTTGAACCAAGATAAGCATGAACAGCATGGCCTAACTCATGTGCTTGAGTGTAGACATCACCCATCCTCTTGTTGAAGCTCTGGAAGATGTAAGCGCTTTTTCCAGCCCACCATGAGGAACAGAAAGCTCCTGATCTTTTGCCTTTTCGAACTTCGCCGTCAATGTGCCGCCTTACATACATCTCTTCAACCCAACCCCCTATCTCCTCGTCAAATCCCATGTAAGCATCCACTACTTCCTTCCATGCTTCTCTCCAAGTGTAAACCATCTCTGGGGCGTTAGGCAGAGGAGCAACCACGTCGTAGTTGGCTAACTTGTCTAGCCTCATCAACTTGGCCTTCAGCGTAAGATATCTCTGATATAAGCCCACATTCTTCTCTATCGTATTCATGAGGCTGTCAATGGCTTGCTGATCAACATCATTGTCAATCAAGCTCTGGGTCATTTGAGTTGGATACTTCCTTAACTTGCACATCTGCAGATGGTCTTCACATACTGCGCGGATGGCACTTGCCCAGAGAATCTCATCCTCTCCTAGGTCCTCATAGACAGTTTGAT
>JASFPO010000049.1:0-14965 GCA_050115935.1 Candidatus Bathyarchaeota archaeon
TCAGGAGTAAGAACAAACGAAGCGAAAGTTCTTGATCGTCTGTAAATTGCGTAATATTTGTCCCGCCCAGGCAGTTTTAGCTTCTCGGGCTGTTTCAGTTCCTTCATAAGCACTTCAATCTTCCCCTTGTCTTCTTCTGAAACTCTCTCATGGAGCTGCTTTCTCAGAAATCCCTTTAGGTCCTCTTCTCCTTTTGACGAAAGTAATACGTTATGAACATAATTAAGGTTGAACGGGAATATCTCCCCAATGTATATCAGCTTCTTCCAATACGGGTCAAGGAAGAAACTTGGAATTCTTACCTGTGTGCCCGTCTCAGACAATCTGATGGAGTATTGTCCAGCAGTCTTGTCTTTTGCTGCTATATCAAAAACCAATCCAGCGTATCTCTTGGCTCCTTTTTTCTTAGCCCCCCCGAATAACCCTCTTATGAAGTCTCCCATAGATACGACCTCTTCTACGTTCAGTTCCTTCCTTAGCATTTCAGAAGAAATCTCTGTATATATCGCCACTTTCTTGATATAATCATGATAGTCCTCTCCCCCCTCCAATTTGCATCTCACTTCGGAGAGATGCAGTGCTTTTGAATATTCTCCTTCGCACTCCACACGCATGGAGTAACACGTAATCTCTTTGCCTTTCTTTCTGAGGAATATCATACATGGAATTCTGCCATGTTGGAATGCATCGTATTTGACCTGCACTATCCCGCCTCTGCAATCTTTTGTCGCAGAATAAGTCAAGATCTTCCCAAGCCCATAGCAGGAGCCTGCTGTGTAAACAACCTCTTCAGGCAATAGAAACGCAACCTCATGTCTAGCTATATTGATGCTTCCATGTAGCAACACCGATGATATATCCGATCCGCTTAGGATTTGCCCGATCTTCTTGTATTTCTTCAGAAGTTCTTTGGCCTTTCCTCTTACAAGCTTCCCGTAGGAACCCTTAGGTTCTGTCAGCTGAGCCCAAGGAGGGTTTGTAATTACAATATCCACCTTTACTTTCCGAATAATGTGTGGGGCGAAAAGAGAGGTTATCGAAACAGCCCAAACACCATTTCCATACTTTTCAATAAGCTTGGAAATAGCAGCTATACTCCTCTCGTTACTGAGCGTGCTCACAATATGGCCAGTCAAGGCCCCTTTCCAGTCTTCTCTTTTTAACTCATCCAACCTTGCTTTGAGCTCTTGTCTAACATTTTCAGATTGAGAGGCTGCTCTGAAACACTCGCGCATAATCATCTCTATCTTCAGTATCTCCGAGAAGTCAATCTTGCTGGATGCATAGATGGGAGAATTCACATATTCGATCTCTTTCTCAAGTTCTCTTAGCTCGTCAAGAAAGCTTGCAGATTCCCATTTTCCGGGTACACGAAGCAAAAGGCTTGCAGAATCCATGTTGAACACAAGGGGGGTTACTGCTCCTTTCCTGTTGGCTTGGTAGGCTATCATGAGCTCAGCCCTTGCTATGGACACTGCTAAAGGATTTATGTCAAATCCTATAACCTCTTTTATTGCGCTGTCTGGATCTTCGCCTTCTTGAACCTTTTTGTAAAATGTAGTCACAAGAAAAGTCCCGCTGCCACAAAATGGGTCGAGGACAAGCTTGCCATTCAAGCCGTTGATGTCTTTGAACACCTTGTCAGTCATGTACTCAGCAAGCCACAGAGGAGTATAATACTCGCCTATTTCTCTTCGAGTTTCAGCGTCTATCAGAATTTCATATAGCTCTCTGAAGATGTCTTCCTTACCTCCACTTTCCCAATCGAGAAGCAACGCTTTGGAGTATATGGACTTCATGAGAGAACCCAGAAACTCGTCATCAGAGGATTCAATCTCTCTTGTGATCATAGAACGCCACCAGTTTAGATATGGAAGAACAATCTCGATCTCTACTTCAGCGCCGGAGCAAGCTCTTGTCGGTGTTGTCCTCTTCTTCGAGGATGCTGTCACGCATGACGAAACTATCATCTGCATTAATGTGTGTCTTATGAAAAGGCTCTCAACATCCTCTTCAGATGCCTTTTCATAAATCCTCCTCATGATGTTTCGATAAGCTTCAAAAAGAGCCCCGTTCTTTTCACCATAGATTCTGAATATCTGACAAAGCTCTTCCTCAAGAAGAACCACTGAACTGAACATATTCCTTACATTTTCAGTGGACAAAGATACTTTTACTCCTTTGATCAGCACTTCCTCAATAATATAATCTAAGTTCATTCCACCAGCACTTGTTAAAGCCGCTTTTTCGACCCTGTAGAACTCCCACGTATCGTAGTCTGTTATCACAGCATACTCAGCATAAGGATAGAACTTCACATACCTCGAGAGCTGCTCAAAGCCCGATAGAAATTCGGAAATCTTTACCTTTACTTCAATGAGTATTCTGCCACCGAACACTTCTATATCAGGCCTTCCGACTCTTTTAATGATTTTTTCGTTCTTTATTATGAGCGGAATGTCTTCTCTTTTCTCTATGATCCCCTTATATTTCTCTAAATGCGGTTGCAACTTCGAATACATGTCAGGCCTGTTTGTTCTCAAGTGATCAATTACCCGGAGTATTGACTCTCTTAAATCTGTGATCACTTTGAACCTAATATCCTCATGTGATGCTGACATAACCAATCCGCTTTTACTTACGACACATAGGGTTTTATTTTTATTGCTCACTACGCAATCCACAAGTTATTCAAAATCCATTAATCCAAGCTTACTTTCTATAAAACAGCAGGTGTCGACTGTGTCTGACCAACAACTCAATCTAATAAGACAGAAAGTTGAGAAACTGATGTGACAAGCAGAGTTAAGAAAAATCCCAAAACTAAGAACCTCAGATAGGGAACGCGTTGCATGTGTTTCTGTTTTCAAGAAAGAAATAACCATCGGCATAGAGCTGCTGTTCCTATTGCAGAAAGGTGAATTGATGAAGCTGATGTTAAAGCTACGCTTGCCCATGAAAATGGACACATAATGGACTTTAATCATAAATTCCAGAGTTATTGGACCTTCAACCTCTCTGAGAAACCTTCCCACCAAATACGCATGAGTCGCAGCAGTGCTATGGCGTAACCTCAATTGACCTCGGCAAAACCGATAAAACCTATCAGTCAAATCCTGCTTATCTTCAAACATCAAGCTGCCTGTGGAGCCGGAGATCCTGGGTTCAAATCCCAGCGGGTCCGCCACAAAATTAGATTGCTTCTGCGAGGTAGATGTTATGTTTGTTGGCGATTATGCGGGCTTTGACTTTTGCGCCTACTGGGATTCTTTCCGCGTTGATTAGAGTCATCGTTCTGTCACCTCGCATTGTAGCTGCCATCTTTTCCCTTCTTAGCCATCCAGGCGCTATCACACGTAGCTTGGTCTTTTCAGATCTCCTGTATGGAACTGAGAGCGTGGGGCGTCGGTGTATTCCGAAATCCTGTCGATGCAGAACGAGCTTAGTCTTGTAAAGCTTCTCCCATGCTCTCAGCTTAGGGTAGAATTGTCTCCATCTCATCGCCTTGACGCCTTTTATTTTCCGTCCATGTTTGTGCACTTCGTATTTCTGTATTCCTAAGGGAATGCCTTTTCTTCCGGCTCCAATTTTGGAAGCCAAATCGATGATTTCTGGGATTTCTTGGTCGTTTATGTCTGGCACCCACACTGGAGACAGAAGCAAGTCGATGGTGGTGTTCTCAACGATGTAGTTCGCTAAATCAGTTATACGCTCTATATCGTACCATTTTGTGTCTGCGAGCCTCTTTGCAAGCTTGGGGGCTAAGGCGTCGATCGAAAGATTGATTCTGGAAAGCCCAGCAGAGGAAAGCTCATCCAAAAGTTTTTCGTTCAGTAATACACCGTGAGTTTGCATTGAGACCGTTTCAACCCCTCTTGTCTGATGAAGTTCATGCACCAGCTCAACAATATGCGGGTAGGTCAACGGGTCACCAACTGTATCTATGTGGGCCTCGATTTGGCGTTCTCCTTTGAATCTGACAAGTTCTCTAAACGTTTCAACCATATGGTCTAAGGCCACAATGTATTCGGCTTGTCTTATACGGGATTTTGGACCCGCGTTTGTTGAGCAGAATAAGCACGAAAGCGGACATGTAGATATTGGACGCACCTGAATCAGGTTTGTGCCGCGGTCTATTAGGCCAAATGCTATGCAACCGACGAGAGGGGTAGATTCGTTGATTTTTACAAGGGTTTCATGAGCCAACGTTTCAGTCAAAGCGGACATCTTCATTTAGCCAGTAGCAGGATGCTTTCCAAAGCAACACCAATTTTAATCGTTCTTTCTCTCGTAGCAACTCTCTTGTTTACAATAAACCTTTTTTCCACATTGAAGCCTGCATTTTCAGCCAGCTTCGCTGTCAACAAGTCAGATTCTATGATCCCATCTGGAAAAACACCTTGACCCACGACCAATGCTGCCTTTCCACCTTCTCGCAGAACTCTGAACATTTCTTTCAAACACATTTCCATGTCGGAGAAGTAGGCTCTAGCCATTTCGGGCAACGTCAACTTCGGAAAGATCGTCTTGCTTCGCTCCATATCAGCTCCCAAATATGCTTTGGGTGAATCCATGCTGATCAGCTCCCTTAGTAAAGTCTGTTCAACATCGAAAGCCCTTGTGTACTCCAATTTGTTGAGGTAAGGAGGAGACGTTATAATCGCATCGAAACTCTCAGTGTCTATAAAGTCTAACCTTCTAGTGTCCTCTTGCTTCACCACGATCTCGCATGGCTTGAACTCTGCCTTTTTCAAATGCCGAATGTACCTCTTAACGGTAGCCTTAAACACCTTTCTTAGAGGAGGATGTTTCCTCTTAAGAAAGCGTATAACTGCGCCATCTTTGACCGCATAGGAAACTCGCATCGCCGAAACGACCAGTGCCAATACGAAGAAATCACGTGTTGTTCTGTCCTTTATTGAACAGATTTCCGACTTGAGAAACAAGAAGTCTTCAAGGGCATATCTTGAAAATGCTTTCTTTAGAAGCGGATTTGTTCCCGTTAAGTCAGGTTTCTGAAACTTCTGGGAGAGAAACGTTCTTTTCGAGTTCTTCAGTGTTTCCACGTTGTAATTGTGTGTTTTCGTTCTGGAAATAAAGGCAAAGACAGGGTGAGCATCAACGCCTACAGCGTTCACGCCTCTTTCTTTAGCTACTAGCAATGTGGTTCCCACGCCACAGAATGGGTCGAGAATCCACCGATGTTCACGGATGTCGAACTGATTTAACATTAGATCAACAAAGCTGCTGGAGAATGCTTCTTTGAAGTGAACCCAGTTGTAGATGCGCATTCTTTTGTTAAGTTTGGAAGTAACAAGCTCTCCCAGGTCGTATCGTTCTTCTGTTCTCATTGATGTTTCCACTGACGTTGTTTCTAACATGAATACTAAAAGTATTTAGATGTTCTCTGTATATAGTTAGGTTTCCTTGGAAGCGTGAAAAAATGCCGTTTTCTCGTAGGCAATTGGCGAAAATGATTGACCACACTTTGGTAAAGCCAACCATCACGAAAGATGATGTCATTAAACTTTGTTGGGAAGCCGAAAAATACGGTTTTTTCTGTGCTGTTGTAAATCCAACGTTTGTATCCTTGGCTAAACACATGCTTGAAACAACCAACATTAAAGTCTGCTCCACTGTGGGGTTCCCATTTGGAGCTACTCTGCCCGAAGTTAAGGCTCTAGAAGCAAAAAAGGTCGTGAAGCAAGGGGCCGAAGAAATCGACATGGTTATGAATGTTAGCGCCTTGAAATCAAAAGACTACGACACAGTGAAAAGAGACATTGAAGCCGTGGTGAATGTGAAAGGTTTAGATAAAGACGCAATAGTCAAGGTGATCATTGAAACGGGATGGCTAACAAACGAAGAAAAAGTGAAGTCGTGTAAACTCGCCAAAATAGCTGGGGCTGACTTTGTTAAAACGTCCACTGGATTCTTTGGTGGAAAAGCCACAGTTGAGGATGTAAGGTTGATGCGACAAACCGTTGGCGAAGATATGGGCGTTAAGGCTGCAGCAGGAATCCGAACCTTTAGAGATATGTCAGCCATGATTGACGCTGGAGCAAACCGCATTGGAACGAGTACAGCGGTAGCGATTATAGAAGAAGCTCCGAAATAGTCATGGAGGAATCTGTTTGTCCAAGCCTCATTTTCGTGTCAGTGCAGAATTGCTAAAAGTATCTGAGGTCGCCGTCAATGAAGTTTTAGGTGTAAAAGAAGACGAGCACATTTTAATTGTCACTAATCCTGTCAGAGACGTTTACAGCATTTCGCAAGCTTTGTATTTGGCGTCTCATAACGCCGGCGCATTACCCACATTGATGGTTCAGCCCAAGAAGACAACTTTTGACTTCGCTGAGCCAGCGGTTATTAATGCCATTAGGTCGGAGCCTGAAGTTGTCATTTCCTTGAGTGCTGAAAGATTGGGAAAAGACCGTGAAGGATTGGCGAATCCCTACAAGGGACTAGACGGGAAGACATACACCCATATTTTGAGTTACTTGCGTCGTGGAGTCAAAAAGATAAGGGCTTTCTGGTCTCCAACAGTTACAATTGATATGTTTACTCGAACAGTTTCAATAGATTATCCAGCTCTTCAGAAAAAGGCAGCAAAAGTTGCGGAGATTATGAAGAATGGCACAGAGATCAATGTGAAAACCGCTTTGGGCACAGACATTACTTTTGAAATAGAAGGACGCAAACCAAGGATGGATGATGGTGATTTCAAGACCCCTGGGAAAGGAGGCAATCTTCCATGCGGTGAAGTGTTCATTTCACCTAGTCTTAGAACAGCGAATGGCGCAATAGTTTTCGATGGCAGTATAACCCTAGAGAAGACGCTCATAATACAAGAGCCAGTCAAGGTTACTGTGAAGAAGGGTTTTGTAACAGAAGTTGATGGAGGAAATGAAGCTCGGAAACTTGAAGCGTACATTAGAAAAGCGGAGAAAAAACCTTTCAAAATGTTAGAAAAGGGTGAATTAGCAAGAGAGAAAGCTACAGAATATGCAAAAAACGCCAGAAACATAGGGGAATTCGGCATAGGACTCAATCCAAAAGCTAAGATTGTTGGAAACGTCTTAGAAGACGAAAAAGTGCTAGGCACTGTGCATTTCGCCATCGGAAGCAACTATGACCAAGACGCACTGGCGCTCATTCACTCTGACGGTATAGTTACGAATCCTACGGTAACTGTAGACAGAAAACTCTTGATGAAGAAAGGCAAACTGCAAATCTAACTTCACATTCGCTCTGGAGCCTCTATTCCAACCATATTCAAAGAATTGCTCAACACAATTTTCGTGGCTTCAACCAGAGCTAATCGTGCATCACTAAGTTCCAGTGTCTTCGCTTTCAAGACAGGTAGTGCATTGTAGAATGTGTTGAACTTGTCGGCTAGAGCGTTGGCAAAGTCGGCGATAAGGTTGGGCTTGAGGTTGTCTGCCGCTTCTATGAACACTTCAGGAAAACGCGCCAACATCAAGACTATGTCCTTTTCTAAACGTTCCTCAAGCAACGCATAGTCAGCATCTTTCGGCGCTCTCCTTGCCTTTCGCATGATACTGCCTGATCGCGCATGAGAATACTGAATGTACGGTGCGCTGTTCTTCTCAAAATCTAGAACCCGGTCCCATGTGAAAACAACAGGCTTGCTTGGGTCAACTCCTACAAGAGCATATTTCAGAGCTCCAATGCCAACGAAGTTTGAGATTTTCTTCTTTTCCTTTTCAGGCAGATGTGGAGAACGCTTAGAAACTTCTTCATGGGCTCTTCTGACGGCTTCGCCTATTACTTCGTCTAGTGTTATGTAGCGGCCTTTGCGGGCTTCTATACGAGAGCCTGGAAGCCGCACTAGGTTATAAGCAAAATGTGTTAGATTCTTTGCACAGTCAACATGTCCCAGTGCGTAAAGGGCAAGCTTCAGGTGTAGCTGAGCTAGAGTCTGTTCCATTCCGATGACATTAATAACTCGTTCGGCTTTCTGAAACTTCCAGAGCGTGTACGGAATATCCCGTGTTGTGTACAATGTTGTGCCGTCTGCCCTCACCAGAGTTAGGGACGGAATTTCATAATCTTCGCGAATACCCAGTGCCTGTTTAAGGTTGAGATCTTGCGCGAGCTTTTCCGCGTCAAACTCTGAAACTTGTCCAGCATGAAAAACATAAGGAGTTTCCCCTAGCCTTTTGAGCACCTTTTTAACGTCGCTGTTCCAGACAAAGCTGCTTTCCCAATCCCAAGAATCAAAACTTATCCCAGCTCTTCCGAGAGTTTCCTCAAAGCCACCAAGACAAAAATGGCTGATCGCTTGGATGAGCGATTTAGCGTTCTCTTCACCAGCCTCATATTCACGGATTAAGCGGGTGACTTTTGATTCGGGATTTTCATCTTTGCCGATTTCTTCAGCAAGCTTGTTGAAAAGCCTGGAATACTTTATTTGGAGGTCTTGTTTAACCGACATCCAATCGTGAAGCTCCCGTTGCAGTTTGGAAACTTCTTCCGTAGTGGAATGTTCTCTAATTTTTTCGATCTCGTTTTCTAGTCTGTGAATTTCAATAAGGCAACTTGTAATGGTGTAGATAGCACCGATGAAGTGGTCGGGTTTACCCTCTGGCTTGGGTTTGTTGAGCTTCTCATAGCCATAGGCAATGGCGGCGCTTTGGCGTCCAACATCATCTACATAACAGTGGCGAAAAACCTCATGTCCTCTTGCCTCTAGAAGGCGAGCTATGGCATCACCTAGCATGGGGTTTCTTGCTCCCCCAATGTGGATAGGGTGGATCGGATTTGCACTTGTGTGCTCCACAATAATTCTCGTTGGCGTGTCGACCTTCACATACCCGTATGTCTTGCCTAAAGCTCGAATGGATTCGATGACTAAGCAAGGGAACTCAGCGAAATTTGCGTGGAAGTTTATGTATCCTCCTCCAGCAGCTCTAACCTTGTCAACAAGCGGAAACTTGGATACATCCAAGGCTTCAACAACTTCTCTAGCTACATCGATCGGTTTCTTCCCTGCTTGCTCTGCAATTTCAAAACACACAGAAGATGCCAATTCGCCAAACTCCGGATTTGGAGGCAAAACCAATCTAACAGAGACAGAGACTTTAGGAAGCACTCTAATCAAAGCGTCTTGTAGTGCTGTTTCACACGCATCACGCAACTCTGCAAACGGATTAACTGAAACCATTTTGAGACTTCACCTTGGCGGGCCCGCGGGGATTTGAACCCCGGATCTCCGGCTTTCTCTTGCAAGAGCGTCCGGAGGCTTACGCATTGCTTTGCTTTTGGCAATTCGGCGCCTTAATCCGGGCTGGGCAACGGGCCCCCATGTTTTCGTCATCAAAAGTCAATGCTGATGTTTGTAATAAAGCTTGTAGGAACGTGAGAAGAGAGTAACGGCTTTGGTGAGTAGGGGAAAAAGCCTTAATTTGATCTTTGCAGTCAAAATAACAGATGTCTAACAGCCGGGGTAGCCTAGCCTGGTTTGGGCGCCAGACTCATAATCTGGAGAACACACTATAAGGGGTCCAGAAGTCGCGAGTTCAAATCCCGCCCCCGGCACCACACATTTTCAGCAAATCTACTTAGTTTTGATATGGTTCATCTGAGAAGGCAGGCTGATTCAGCCTGTCTCAGTTTCTTCTCTTGTAAAAGTCATGTAAAGAAAAGCTAGGACTATTGAAATGAAGGTTAAGGCTACTAAAATTGTGATGAAAACCGTTTCGAAGAATATTCCGGGGTCCATAAACCTCTCCTTTTAGTCTCTTCCTATTTTGAAGATCAATGGCTATTTAAGTTGTGCTCTCTTCTCGACTGATTTATGCTTTTTGGATAATCTTGCTTCTAGGTTGTTGTTTGAGCATATACTGCTAGGCCTTTTGACCCACTATCAGAGAGAGACAGAACTTAAATGAAGCTCCCGAGAACCAACGTTCTGAATCGAGTTTGACCAAATCACCCAACCTGCTAGGGAACTATTTTGTCGCATATCCAGCAGGCAAGAACAGCACCAAGAACATCTTGAAATAGATCTTGGATGGCATTAACTAGATTATTTTCGATCCAAGGCAGAATGCCATAGAATTCAACTATCTCTTCGCTCATCTCCCAAACGAGTCCAATCACTATAATCAAAACTATCACAATTATCCAATGAGCATCTTTCTTTGTTGGCAAATTAAAATTCAGAATTATGCATGCTATGGCAAAACTCGAGAAGAAATGCGTGTAGACATCAATGTTGACCCAATCAACATAGTATAGTCCCGTTGCTTGAGCGTAGAGGTGAAACGATAACGCTAAGACAGCCGCTACACACGTGACTATGACCCATAAGCGATTAGTGTCGAAAATTTTCACGTTAAACCTCCATCACAACTTTTCCTATGCCGAGCTTGCAGCTCCAACAACAAAATTAGCATTTGTTTTACTTAAAATTATGCTCTAAAATAGCATTCTCACATTTTCACAAGGTTAACAGAACAAGCAAACTCCAAAGTAAAACACTTAAAGAAATGCCCCCTGGCTCGGAACGAACGTTTCTGTTGCGTGAAGTCCCGCTAGTTGACACAACTCTCCAAAAATCAATTAAGCCCCGAAGGAGTAACAGAACCGTTTGAGCGTGCACGTGCCTTTTCTAGTGTGGAGGTCGCAAACGTTCTAGAGTTCTCTTGATTTTCTGATCCACTTTCTCAAATGCCTTGATTAGCTGGGGCTTTGTCATTCCTCCTCTCTCTTGCATACCATCCACAACAAAATGATATAAATCTTATGAAACTTAGTCTCGCACGCGCAGACATTTACATTTTCTTGTCTAAATATTACATGCGGCGTAATCTCCATTAGGCTATTTGGTTTCAAAACATACCGTTCCAAAATGGAAGCCATACGGTCAGGTAAACAAGGCACTAATCAGAAGCGACAGGATTATGAGGATCACACTAACGATTAACATGCGAACACCCCATTTCTGCTGAGACAAACGTCTCTCTTTCCATCTCTGCCTTTGATCCGCAACAATAGCTGGGTTGATTGCTCCTTGGGTGGCAATCCGGTATTCACTGTAGCCAAAAAACATGAGACCTCCAGCAAGTCCGATGAGTGATCCTTCAGCCAAAAGAAGTATTACTAGGAGCTCTATGAAATTGAAGGGAAATCCTTGTCCTCCAAAGTGGAGGAAGAACCCTAAACCTATTACATTCAGCAACAATATGACTACAGCGAATGCTGTTGCACGTACGAGAAGATGGAAAACAGGTTTGAAATATTCTCTCTTAATGTATTCGGTCACTCTCAAACCCACAAATAAGCCAAATAAGCAATAGCAATAAAAAAGTGTTCTTTCGCTTCGTTCTGTGGTGTTTTTATAGGCATATAAGCAAGACCTGGCAGTGTTTCAGCAGCCACTGCAACCCTCTGGCTCTTAACATTGCTGGTTAGGAATGTGGATGCGAGGCTATCTTAGATATGTGAACCTTTGACCTATTGGTTGTGTTTTCTAGAAACTCCAATTCCTGTGTCTTTCCACTCTTTTATTAAGATGTCAAACAATTTGTCGTCGTCTTCAATCAAATCGAACTTATTTATCGCTTCAGCCAGTTTCTGCGCAATTATGTGATAACACAAGTGGCCTTGATGAAACTGGAAGTAGAAGTCGTCGCACGTGCAGTATTCAGCGGCTGGCATGACAAGATATTCTCTTTTTTTGCCCACTACAATCCAAACTATTCTGCCGCTTGGCTGGAACACATACTTTTTGACTCTACGCTCCTCCAATGCTTCTAAAGCCTTTTTTAATCGTTGACCAAAAGCTGAAGAAAGCCTGTTAATGTGAGCGTCAACAATACGCCCTTTTGCTCGTACTTCGTTGCAGATGCTTTTGAGCATCTCAACCTCAGAAGATTTTGCTTTCTTTGCCTCTCTGGTCATTTTCAGTTCCTTTCTATTCGAGAGATGCTGTAACCTACATGTCAACGATTTTCTCAGCAACAGTTTTACCTAGACTTCTGCACTGTTCCAGCCCGCTCTTATCTGGAGTGTACAGTACTGTCAGTGCAGAGCCTATGGTTCTCATGCCAAACTTGTTCTTCAGCACTTCCAAAACCAGCTTGGGAGCTTCCCCGCTCCAGCCATAGGAGCCGAAGGTCGCGCCAATCTTGCCTCGCAACTGAACACTAGCTTTAGCAGCCTCTTCTAAAATGTTCTTAATTGACAAAGTCATATCATGATGGTACGTCGGTGAACCGAAGATTATTGCAGAAGCTTCCTCTAGTTCTTTAGGTCGCACATGATATTTCAGAGTAACCTCCACGCCCGGCACAGATTTAGCGCCTTCAACGACTGCCTCAGCCATCTTCTCCGTGTTCCCAGTTTGGCTATCATACACTACAAGTAGCTTTGGCATCATCAACTCTCCAACCCTTATTTAATATGACATGTGATTTTTAAGGTTACTATAGAAAAGATCCTCAAGCGACGTTGCTGGAGGAACAAAGTAAAAAAGGAACCCTTTGCAATCTCTATGACAAACGGTGAAGTACAATGACTCCTCACAAGCTACGGAAAACAAGAAAGAAACGTGGCTCCCGCCTGCACGGATGGGGTCAAATTGGTCAGCATCGAAAATCAGGAACAAAGGGCAGCAGAAAAGTTGGACGTCACAAACACCTGTGGACGTACGTGGTCAAGCATGAGCCGAAATACTTCGGGAAAAGAGGCTTCACATCTCTAAAAAGTCTCAAACGCGGAATCAACACAATCAATGTAGGGGAACTCAGCGAGTTTTTGGACAAGCTGAGCATAGAGAAACAGCTGCAGAAGAGGGGAGGAAAGGCTTTCTAAGACCTTGAGAAACTGGGATATCACAAGCTTCTTGGAACAGGGAAGATAGCTCAAGCTGTAACAGTTAAAGTTGCATCTCACTCGAAAGCCGCAGCTCGAAAAATAGAAGAGGCTGGCGGACAAATTCTTCAAGAACAGAAGCAAACAAAGTCACAACGAGAAGAACCTCAAAAAAATTAATTACTGAGAACACAATTTGCCTTTATGATTGAGGAGAAGCACAAGGAATGCCTGGAAGATTCCTGTCAGTTTTCGAGCCGCTTTCTAGAGTTATTCTCGAAGTGAAACGTCCTGAGCGCAGAGTAGGCTTCAACGAAAAGCTTTTTTGGACAGGTCTCGCGCTTGTCCTTTACCTAGTAATGACGGTGGTTCCCCTCTACGGAATAGAAACAGGTGAAGGAGGAGACCCATTCAGCTATATGCGTGTAATTTTCGCTTCCCAAAGAGGCTCGTTAATGGAACTTGGAATCGGACCAATCGTAACAGCTGGACTTATTCTTCAACTGCTCGCGGGCTCTGGAATGATAGGTTGCAATCTATCTGATCCTAAAGACAGAGAACTCTTTACAGTAGCCAGCAAGTTCTTCTCCCTAATCTTGATTGGTGTTCAAGCCTCAGCTTACATAATTGGCGGAGTTTATGGTGTCTTAGATCCGAGAGCAGCAGTCTTCATTTTCATTCAGCTTATGATTGCGGGTCTAGTGCTTATGTTGCTAGATGAAATGATTCAAAAGGGTTGGGGATTTGGAAGTGGCATCAGCTTGTTCATCCTAGCAGGAGTAGCTCAAAACGTCTTATGGATGACCATTTCCCCCGTATTTTCCGGGCAACCCAGTGATCCCTATTATGGGGCCATACCTGCATTGATTCACAACCTTGTAAGCGGACAACTAACCTTACAGATCGCCTTTGTTAGAGATCCCAGTCATCTTCCAGCTTTGCTTGGCTTGTTTACAACAGTCGCAGTTTTCTTAATTGTAATTTACGTTGAGGGTATAAGGGTTGAACTCCCAATTTCCCATGCAAACTACCGCGGATACAGAGGACGCTATCCAATCAAACTGCTCTATGTCTCGAACTTGCCAGTAATCTTCGCCTCAGCCTTGTTCGCCAACGTCTATTTCATATCTCAGATTATCTGGAGCAACTACAATCCAGGAAACACCAACCCTTGGCTAAACCTCCTAGGCATGTACCGCCAGACTGAACAAGGTTTACAACCATTTGGAGGACTAGTCTATTTCGTGTTGGCACCCCGAAGCATCGGTGATGTGATAATCAATCCGGTTAGAGCCGTGGTCTTCACAGGTATAATGGTTACATTCTGTGTCGTCTTCTCCTTGACTTGGCTTGAAGTCGGAGGACTCGGACCTTCTACCGTGGCCAGGCAACTTGTTGACTCGGGCATGCAAATACCAGGGTTCAGAAGATCTGGAAAGCCAATTGAAATGGTTTTAAAACGTTACATTCCGACAGTTACGATTTTGGGCGGTGCGTTAGTCGGGTTTATCGCAGCTGTTGCGGACTTCTTCGGAGTATTCGGATCGGGAATGGGCGTTCTGCTTTCAGTTGGAATTCTCTATCAGTACTATCAAATTCTGATGCAAGAACGCGTTTCAGAGATGTATCCAGCATTACGCCGCTTCTTCGGAGGTTAACCGAGAGAGAGCATTAGAGCTTTGGTAACCAACTTGAAGGTTTACGAAAATGGTTAAATGTCGAAATGTGGACAACTAAGGAAAACATTAAAACAACCTTTGAAACTATTGAATAGGAGATTTGAAACGTGTTTCCTACACTTCCTGAATGGTTGCTGCCAATTCCCAACTCCACATTCTTTATTCTACTGCTTTCCATGTCACTTTCCTTCCTCACAGCTTTAGCCAATAGATTACTCACCAATAGAGAGCAGTTAAGTGCGTGGAGAAAAGAAGTTGCCCAGTGGAATCAGGATTTCAAGAAAGCTAGAAAAGCTGGTGACCAGAAACTTCTTGCAAAGGTGAAGAAAAAGGAGCGTCACATTCTGTCGCTTCAGTCGAAGATGATGTGGCAGTCAATGAAAGTTTCCCTCATCTTCATGATTCCTTTCCTCTTGATCTGGCAAGTGATCATCGCTTCTTACCAA
>JASFPO010000050.1:0-14889 GCA_050115935.1 Candidatus Bathyarchaeota archaeon
AGGTGATTTGTTATGACTTGTTATTTCAGGCATCTTCAACAGATCTTCAAGAGAGCTGGAGTTGAGGTTACGAGTGAAAACAAACGAGAGATTGACAGAATCATTCACGGCATTGTAGGTGTTGAGTACAAGCATTGTCCAACTGCTTGGAAAGAAGTGAAGAAGCGAATAGCCGAAGATGAAGAGGGCTTTGTTTCCAAATTGAAGGGAGCATTAGCTGAGCATCCTTGAGAGCATCATCCTCTAACTCCGCTTTTTCTTCCATCAGGCACGTGCATCTCTTTCTCTTACATTGCTATCTGAATTGACAAAAAATGCCCATTTTGGCAGGAATCAAATCACAATAGTAAAAGCGGTTTTCTCGATAAACAACTTCTCCTACTGTGCACAGTATCTTCTTCTCAAATATTGGTCCGTTATATACAAATGAATGGAACTCTCCATTTTCACCGCAAGGGTCTACATTGGACGGAAGCTGAGACAGAAATTGCTTGTCAAACACTCTTCCAGCAAAACTTTGATCTAGAACCTTTGAGTCGACACATGTAGTAATCGCCTTGAAGCCGAGATCTATAAATTCGTGAGCAAGGATATAGGTGTCTTTCTTCCATATCGGGAAGATGCCTTTCATCCCCATCTTTGACAGATTGTCTTCTCGATACTTCCTCACATCCTCTAAGAATATGTCTCCAAAAACCACCGAGGAGACACCAACCTTCAGAAATCTTTCAAGAACGTTTCGCATTTTAGATCCATATTGTTCCATTGAATCATTCTTAGAAATGAACACCTTTTCAAGAGGAAAACCCAACGAGACTGCTTGTTGCTCGAGCAAGATTCTCCTCACCCCATGCATGCTGATCCTATCATAATCCTCTGTTATTGTTGTCAATAAGCTCAGTATCTCATAGTTGTTGGTCCTCTCAATTTCATGAAGTGCGAGAGCGCTATCTTTGCCCCCACTCCATGCAAGTATCACTTTTTCGGTCATATCATGCCTCTATCTTCTTGAACAGACACTCAGTTACTGCGTATGACTGCCTATTTATACATCCTATCCGAAGTTGAGCCATCATGGGATGCTCGAAAGGTTTATAGTGTCAACGCTTCTACACTATTAGTTTCCCTCAACAAGAACAGGTGAAAAAAATGGAAAACGTAGCAGTAGTTGGTATAGGATGCACGGGTTTTAATCCATTGACCCCTGAAGTCTCATACAAAGAGATAATGTTCGAAGCAGCAACTCGAGCGTACGAAGATGCAAACGTGAATCCACGGAAAGACATCGACGCGTTCATCACTTGCGGAGAAGACTACTGGGATGGCTTCAGCATCTTCGATGAATTTGTACCCGATCAACTGGGCGCAGTACTGAAGCATCTATTTACTGTCACGGCCGACGGTCTAATGGGGATCGCAACCGCTTACATGCTTATCCACACAGGGCAATTCGATACAGTTGCGGTTGAAGCCCACAGCAAGGCCTCCGACATACTGACATTTCATGACATCGTAGCTTTCGCCTTAGACCCGATATTCAACCGACCTCTAGGAGGACACCCCTACTACATTGCTGGATTAGAAATGACCCGCTTTCTACATGAAACTGGAACCACTAAGGAACAATGTGCTGAAGTTGTCGTTAAAAACAGGAAAAACGCCTTGGCAAACGCGGACGCAGCATATGGAGCGCAACTGACAAAAGAAGACGTATTGCAATCGGAGCCAATGTTTCATCCGCTGAACCGCTTAGACATAAGCCCGCTTGCAGACGGGTGTATAATGTTAATCTTAGCGTCAAGACGTGCAGCAAAGAAGCTTTCAGACACTCCGGTGTGGGTCCGCGGAGTCGGCTGGAACTCAGACACGTCTTGGCTGGAATCGAGAGAGTGGGGAAGAGCCATATACACAGAACTGGCTGCAAACATGGCCTACAAAACAGCAGGAATCAGAAACCCCCGCAAAGAAATCCAATTCACAGAAGTCGACGACATGTTCTCTTACAAGGAACTCCAACACCTTGAAGCTCTGAGACTATGTAGACGTGGCGAAGCAGGCAAACTAACCGAAGAAGGCATAACTCAAAGAGACGGAGAAATGCCTGTGAATGTTTCTGGAGGCGCGCTTGGAATGGGATATGCTCCCGAAGTCTTGGGACTTCAAAGAGTTCTAGAAGCAGTCCTACAATTGCGTGGTCAGGCTGGCAGACGACAACTATGTGATGTCGAAACTGGATTGGCGCAGTCATGGCGGGGAATTCCAACAGCAACTGGTGCTGTGGCGGTTCTAAGCCGGGAGGTGAAGTAAGAATGTTTGGGAAGAAAAGAGTTGCAATTGTAGGATCTGGACTCACGCTTTTCAGAAGAAACCTAAAGGAAACTGGCAAGGAGCTTTGTTATGAAGCCAGTAAAATGGCACTCGACTCAGCCGGACTGACATTAGATGACATTGAAAGCGTAGCCCTTGGAAGCGCACCAGATGCCTTTGACGGCATTCACATGAAAGGCGAAAACATGTTGGATGGTGCGGGAGGACGACGGAAACCTTTCTCCAGAGTTTTCGTTGGTGGCGGCACAGGAGTCTTCTCTGCGAATGCAGGTTGGTGGCATGTTGCCTCTGGTCTCTTTGATACCTGTCTTGTCGTAGCCGAAGAAAAGATGTCCTCTTGCTATCCACATCCTGCCTACGCGTTTACAACCATATTTGATCCAATAATGAGCCGCCCACTTGGAATCACTCTCATATGGATATTCGCCTTGGAAATGCACCGTTACATGCATCGTCACGGAATCAAAAAGGAGCAGATTGCACTTGTGTCTGTGAAAAACAAGCGAAACGCCCTAGATCATCCATGCGCACAGCTGGGAGCCAACATCACTGTTGAAGATGTGCTCAACTCAGAGGTTATGTGCTGGCCTGTACAACGTCTTGACATAAGCCCAACAAGCGACGGAGCAGCAGCCCTCGTTTTAGCATCTGAAGATGTAGCCAAGAAGATCACTGATAATCCGATTTGGATTGACGGCGTCGGCTGGTGTATAGACTCAACCTACTGGACTAACCGTGACCTCTACTATCCTGATTATGTGGAATATGCAGCGAGAATGGCTTACAAGATGGCTGGAATCAAAAATCCCCCAAAGGAAATCGATGTAGCTGAACCCTATGACCCCTTTGACTATAAGGAACTGCACCACATGGAAGGCCTGCTTCTCTGCAAAAAGGGCGAAGCACCCAAGCTCACAGCAGAAGGTGTCACACAGAGAGACGGTGACCTACCCATCAATCCATCTGGAGGACTACTTGGAGTAGGGAATCCAATCGCCGCTGCTGGATTAATGAAGGTGTGTGAAATCTTCTGGCAACTGCGAGGCGAAGCTGGCAAGAGGCAGATTCCAGGCGACCCGAGGACAGGTGTAGCTCAAGCTTGGGGCGACCTCATGCAATACGGTTCAGTCATTGTATTAAGGAGGTAGAGAAAAAAATGAGCGATAAGATTAAGAAATATCCAGGCCACCCATTGAAATCAGCTGAAATTAAAGAAGGAAAAGTTCCCACAGTTCGATGGAGACCCAAAGCCAAGTATCTCTGGAGCGCAGGCGTCGCAATGAGCCGATTCCTAAACGAATTGAAGAACGGCAGGATAGTTGCCACCAAATGCAGCGAATGTGGACGCATTATGGTTCCACCAAGAGCTTACTGTGAACAATGCTTCAAACCAACCAGCAACTGGACCAACGTGGAAGACACGGGAACAATTAACACGTACTCTGTCTCATTTATCGCAAGCGACGCAAGCAGAATCAAAGAACCCATAATCGTTGCAATCATCGATTTAGACGGAGCCTCTCCAGGAATGGGCATCGTACATACACTTGGTGAAATCGATTGGAAAAAAGTTGAATTCGGCATGAAGGTGAAAGCTGTTTGGAAACCTCCCGAGGAACGCAAGGGCGCAATCACGGACATCAAATACTTCAAACCAGTTTAGGAGGCGAAGAGAGAAAATGTCAGTTGAAAAGATGAATGACCCAAGGCAAGTTCGACACTGGCCAGGCCACATGGAAACAGACTACATCTACACGCAAGGCGTAGCTGGCGAACGGTTCTTTAAGGAGATTAAGGAAAACGGTAGAATCACTGGAACTCGATGCAAACACTGCAATCTTGTTTATGTGCCTCCAAGAATTTACTGTGAAAGATGTTTCGAGAAGTTGGACGAATGGATAAGCGTGGGTATAAAAGGCACAGTTCATACGTTCGCAGTTGCTCATGTTGACGTAGACGGTTCCAAGCTAAAGCAACCAGTGATCTATGCAATGATAAAAATCCACGGCGCAGACGGCGGACTTGTTCACAAAATAGGCGAAGCCAACCCAAAAGACGTCAAGATAGGCATGCAGGTTGAAGCAGTCTTTGAACCCAGAGAAAAAAGAAAAGGCTCAATAAACGATATAAAACACTTCAAACCAGCAACCTAAATCTCCCTCTTTCCTCTCTTTTTGTAAGCAAGGCACCGAAAGACACCATTTTGGCAACGCTCGACAAGAGCGAATACTCTCCCACAGAGCCTATTATTGACACAATCAATGTAGCTGCAGACGGAATCTTGCCTAACTTCATTTGAAAATCCAATAAGATTGTTTTCTCTCTCAGTCACGCGCATTGCAGGCGTATTTACCTAAACATATATAGAAATAACTGTGAATATGTTAGGATAAAATCGTTGGAGGCTTCAATAGCGTGTTTGATGAACGCAAGCTTCGTGAAATCTCGAAGGAAAAACAGAGATGGGAAACGACAACTTTGCCAAACTGGATCAACAGACATTCTGAAAGAAAAGATGATTTTTCCACGCTTTCTGAAATACCATTAAAACGGCTGTACACGCCTGAGGACGTGAAACGCCAAGAGTACATGAAGGATCTGGGCTTTCCAGGAGAGCATCCCTTCACTCGAGGTCTACATGCAACAATGTATCGCGGTCGCCTTTGGACCATGCGCCAATTCAGCGGTTTCGGCACCGCTAAACAAACCAATCAACGCTTCAAATACTTGCTCAAAGAAGGCGAAACAGGACTCAGCATCGCATTTGACTACCCAACAATAATGGGCTACGACTCTGACCATCCCATGGCCCTAGGCGAAGTCGGCCAATGCGGTGTTGCAGTGTCTTCTCTCAAAGACATGGAGGTTCTTTTCGACGGCATCCCACTGGATAAGGTGAGCACATCCATGACAATTAATGGACCAGCCGCCATGCTTTTGGCCATGTACGTCGCCATAGGCGACCTGCAAGGCGTGCCGCGAGAGAAGCTTGACGGCACAACTCAAAACGACAATCTTAAAGAGTTTTTCGCCCAGA
Organism: Candidatus Bathyarchaeota archaeon; assembly: GCA_050115935.1. Classification (GTDB taxonomy): domain Archaea; phylum Thermoproteota; class Bathyarchaeia; order Bathyarchaeales; family Bathyarchaeaceae. The sequence goes on from JASFPO010000050.1 coordinate 5,366, forward strand.
AGCTCTGCATCTTTCCACCCAAGCCTTCTCTGAAGCTGTCCACTGACATCATTGAATACTGCGCGCGTCACCTGCCTAATTGGAATCCCATAAGCATAAGTGGCTACCACATACGGGAAGCTGGTTCAAACGCTGTTCAAGAGTTGGCGTTCACCCTAGCTGATGGTATTGCCTACGTGGAATCAACAATTGAACGAGGGTTAAAAGTAGACGAGTTTGCGTCTAGGCTTTCGTTCTTCTTTGCATCACATAACGACTTCTTTGAGGAGATCGCCAAGTTCCGAGCTGCCCGAAGGCTTTGGGCGAGAATAATGAAAGAACGCTTCAACCCCAAGAGTCCTCGTTCTCTATGGATGCGAATGCACGTTCAAACATCAGGCTGCACTCTGACTGCTCAACAGCCGGCCAACAACATTACGCGGGTTGCATTTCAGTCTTTGGCCGCAGTTTTAGGCGGCACGCAGTCACTGCATACTAACTCTTTTGATGAAGCTTTGGCTTTGCCTTGCGAAGACGCCGTAAGAGTTGCGCTGCGGACTCAACAGCTTATTGCGCATGAAAGCGGCGTTGCTGACACCATTGACCCTTTGGGGGGGTCTTACTACGTTGAATATTTAACTGATGAAATGGAGGAACGAGCCATGCGGTACATAGACAGAATAGAAGCCATGGGAGGAGTAACCTCTGCAATAGAAAAAGGGTTTCTCCAAAAAGAGATAGCAGACAGCGCCTACAAGTACCAGAAAGAAATCGAACGCAAACAAAGAACCCTGGTTGGAGTTAACGACTATACAGTTGAGAAAGACTGGATACCTATCGAACTTTTGCGCGTTCATCCCAAAGTAGAAAAGGAGCAACTAGATGGACTGCAAAAGATGAAGAAAGAAAGAGACAGCAGGAAAGTAAAAGAAGCCCTAGACAAGTTGCATGATGAAGCTGACAAGGACAGAAACCTTATGCCAACCATAATAGAGGCTGTAAAAGCTTATGTAACACTTGGTGAAATTACCGAAGTGTTGCGCACCGTCTTCGGTGAATACCGCGAGTCAATAGTTATTTAGGAGACCTGAATGTAGCATGACAATGGAAAGAAAGATTCGAGTCTTAGTTGCCAAACCCGGTTTGGACAGCCACGACAGAGGAGCAAAAATCCTTGCTCGTGCCCTAAGAGACGCTGGAATGGAAGTTGTCTACACTGGACTGAGACAAACACCGGCACAAATAGTTGAAACTGCACTGCAAGAAGATGTCGACGTCATAGGTCTAAGCATACTATCTGGTGCACACACGGTTCTTTTCCCAAAGATAATGGAACTCATGAAAGAGAAACAAATGGACGATGTCCTCGTTTTCGCGGGAGGTATAATTCCTCAAGAAGATGTTCCTGCTCTAAGGAAAATCGGCATAAAAGAGGTCTTTGGACCAGGAACTTCAACCACCATGCTAGTTGATTTTGTTCAAGAAAACGCCAAAAGAAGAAGATAGCAACTGGATGCTGACAACCTGTGGGTCAAATCGAACGACTTGTCCAAGGCGTGCTTCAAGGCAACCGTCGCTCAGTAGCTAAAACAATAACTCTAATCGAAAACAATGAAGTTGAAGCTCTGAAGATCATATCTATGCTCTATCCAAAGACAGGCAAAGCCCACGTAATTGGCGTAACTGGACCTACAGGCTCTGGAAAAAGCACTCTCATTGAAAAGCTGATTAAAGAACTGAGAAAAAGAGGCAAAACTGTTGGCGTGGTCGCAGTTGATCCAACCAGTCCATTTACTGGCGGCGCCTTCCTCGGCGACAGAGTTCGCATGCAAGAACACAGCACAGATGAGGGAGTCTTCATTAGAAGCATGGCAAACCGCAATGCGTCTGGCGGGTTGGCCAAAGCCACAAAAGACGTGATACGCGTCTTGGATGCATCAGGCAAAGACACAGTACTTGTGGAGACAGTTGGAGCAGGACAATCTGAGGTTGAAATTGTCAAGGTTGCGCAAACCGTAGTTGTCATTTTGGCCCCCGGCTTAGGCGATGACATTCAAGCCATAAAAGCTGGAATCATGGAAATCGGCGACATCTTCGTTGTGAACAAGGCTGACAGAGAGAATGCTAACAAGTCCATGAGTTACATCCAAGCCATGTTGGAAATGAACGCCGAAAAAACCGGTTGGAAACCTTCTGTTTTGAAAACCACAGCCCTAACAGGAGTAGGCATAACTGAACTTCTTGCTAAAATCGAGGAGCACAAAAAATACCTGGAAACAGGCGCTCTTGAAGCCAATCTCAAAGAGAAGGTTGAAACAGAACTCATCGAAGCCATCAAACAGAAGATATCCGAGTCGATAATCAAGGATCTAAAACGTAAAGGAGAATGGGAAAAACTCACACAAAGAATCTTGACGAGAGAAACAGACCCCTATTCCGCCGCCGATACGCTACTAAAAAAATCACAACGCAAATAGAACATTGGGAACAAAAATGGCTGCACCAAAGTTGGAAAAAGGACTAGTCCAGGTTTACACTGGGGATGGAAAAGGCAAAACTTCTGCCGCGTTCGGCGCTGCATTACGTGCCATTGGGCGTGACTTGAAGGTCTACGTAATTCAGTTTATCAAAGGCGGATTCGACTACGGCGAACTACATATCGTAGAGAAGCTTCCAAACCTCAAACTAGCTGCCTTCGGACGAGGTAAATTCGTCACCGAAGTTTCTCCTCATGAAGAAGATGTTGAGCTGGCTAGAGACGCCCTTGAACTGGCCAAAAAAGTGGTTCAAAGCGGTGAATATGACATGGTGGTTCTGGATGAAATTAACGTGGCTCTGAACCTGAGACTAATTGATGTAGATGAGACGTTGCAGCTAGTCAGAAACAAGCCAAAACATGTAGAGCTGATTTTAACTGGACGCTATGCACCTCGTCAGATAGTTGAGGCAGCCGATCTTGTCACTGAGATGAAAGAGGTTAAGCATCCATTTACACAAGGCGCAAAACCAAGAAAAGGAATCGAATACTAGTCTGATATTTTGCCTGCGAGGACTCCAAGTTCCTTAAAGCGTTCTTGTGCTGTCTTTGGGTGATAGGCACATCTGTAATTGGTTCAAGTTCTAGGAGATTGTGTTAGCGGTCAGCCCAAAGCGATGGCGGACAGCTCAGATCTAGTCTCTAAGTCTCAATGGAGTAACCTTTCAATATTGCGGGGTAATCTAGTAGTGGCAAGTTCACATATAAACCCAAAAGATGTTTGCACGCATATTCCTTGATCGTTATACAGACGCAAGCATGTTATTGCACTTGCAAATATTGGAAAACAAAAAAGCATATAAAAGGGTGAGGCCTGGTTCCCGTGAAGGAGGTAACTTTGACATTGAAAAGGGCGGGTGCGAGGCAGTTTTCTAATGAAGTAGCCATAGTGCTCCTCGCCAGCTCTGTCGTAATCGAGCTAGCCTCGATTACAGGTTGGTCACAAGGTGTAACATCTGTTCTTCGATATCCTATAGACAGGATCCTGAGCTTAACGGCTTTAATCATGAGTCTCTTGGGAATATATGGCCTGTTAAGGAGAAGCACGGTAGGAGCCTACCTTGCCATTTTAGCTTCGATATTGTGGGTGGCTTTGGGATGTTTCTCTCTCTTCAAGGCTAATGGCATGTTATGGTCTAATGTGACATTACTGACTCATATTATTGCCGCGCTGGCTCTGGGTTCGCTAGCGCTGGTTTCTGTCTTTAAAGGTAGTCCTGATCAACCTTCTCGAATGAATCAGACGTTTGATGCTCCACATGAACTGGATCACAAGGATTCTTCTACTACGGTCGATAGGTTTGCCGTCGAAACGGTAGATGCAGAAAAGAAGTATTTTCTGGGTTCAAATGTGGTATCAGCTGTCAATGGTGTCAGCATGAAAGTTCTTCGAGGAGAGTTTGTCGCTATCATGGGACCCTCTGGCAGCGGCAAATCGACCCTCCTTAATCTGATAGGTGCTCTGGACAGACCAAGCTCTGGCCGAGTCTTTATTGAAGAGACTGACATATCAACACTTGACGAAGATGAACTCGCGAAGCTTCGCAACGAAAAAATCGGCTTTGTCTTCCAAGCATACAACCTAATCGCGAGGTCAAGCGTACTGCGCAATATGGAGCTACCCGCCCTTGTCAAAGGCTTCTCCAAAGATGAACGCCTTAATCGAGTTGATAGACTTCTCAAAATAGTTGGTTTAGAAGACAAGGCTCCAAGAAAACCCCGAACTCTAAGTGGAGGAGAACAGCAACGCGTTGCAATCGCAAGGGCATTAATCAACGATCCTGAAATCGTGTTAGCTGACGAGCCTACTGGTAATGTTGATTCAAAGACAGGGCGAGTGATAGTGGATTTCTTAGGAAAACTGAATAAGCAAAGAGGAACTACTATCGTCCTTGTCACCCATGATCCCGAAGTGGCAAGCAAGGCTGACAGAATCATACATCTTCGAGATGGAAAAATTGCTCATGCGAAACAATTGGAGGCTAGTTGAAATGAAAAAAACATATAAAATCTGTGTTCTTTTAGTAGCCATACTCATCTCATGTCTCGTTTCAGTCAATGTTTTGCCCATTCACGGCAAGCCTTCGGCATACCTCAAGGTAAGCCGTGTAGTCTGGGGCGAAACTCCGGACGGCCCAATTAAAGCCTACCCTGGAGACGAAGATATAGCATTAACCGTAGAGGCACAAAACTACTCAAACGACACCATAAAAGGAGTAGAAGCTATTTTGATGCTGTCTGATCCATTCATCGACATCTATGGAAACAGTAACGCTACAGCAACAGGTGAACCTTCGGACATCGGAGACATTATGAACCAAACTGGAGAGATACTTCCAGCAGGATTCTTCACCCTTACCTTCAATCTAGACATCGATTCCGATGCTCATCCAAGATCTTACAATTACAACATGACAGTCGACTACATGGTAAAGTCAGGGGATTATTGGCTTCTGGGAGAGACGAAAACTCTGACTGTCAGTTTTGTGGTGTCCAAGATTCAAGCCACTGTAACCTGTTCTGTTTCTCCTCAAAGCGTTGAGAAGGGTGAGTCTGTCGATGTTTCAGGGTCTATAACTCCAGCACAAGAGAATGAGACAGTTGCGTTAGTTTACAAGAGACCGAACGGTTCCATGTTCAATAGAAACGTGACAACTGATGCAGAGGGATCCTACAGGGAATCATATCAGCCTGATGTTGAGGGATCTTGGAGTATCAATGCCAGTTGGCTTGGAGATGAGAGACATGAAGGAGATTGGATATCAGTCTCATTTGAAGTCAGGTTTCCTGTATCTCTAAGCATAGAGACATCAAATATACGTTTGACCGGAGGTTTGGACAATCGCTTCAACATGACTCTCCTAAACAGCGGTGGCGTATTAATCTCAACGCTTGATGTAACCCTCTCCATTCCTGGACCACTGATTCTTCACGGCGACAATTACTGGACTTTCGAAACCCTGGAACCAGGAAACTCTACCCTAATCTCAGTGGAAATTTATGCACCAGCCAGTTCTATCGGAGCCACCTACAGTGGATCGCTCAATCTGAACTACCGAGATGACTACGGGGAAGATCACACTGACAGCTATCCCATCGGGCTGATCACGACAGGTCGAATAGAGCTGATCGTCTATGACAAGATCGTGAATCCCCAACCAACTGAGCCAGGCTCGAAGATTTCGCTCACTGCAAACCTGCTAAATAAGGGCAATGTAGCAGCCCATTACGTGAACGTTTCAGTCATGCCCAACGACCTTCTAGGCTTGACCACAGAAAGCAACGCCTATGTTGGCGAGGTTGAAGAAAACAGCCCAGCCCCCTTCACCATAGCCGCGAACATAAACAGTGACACCCAAGACGGCACTCACCCTGTAACTATAACCATCACATATCGAGATGATCAATACACAGACCATTCCTTCAACATTACATTCTATGTAACTGTCGAGAAGGATCACGAAGGCCAGCCCACATCAGATGGTAGCGAAGGGCTTCTGGGTCCTCTCCCTGAGGTGGGACTGGTTCTCTCTACGATATTTGTTGCATCAGTGGTCATCCTGTTTCTCTATCGTAGGCGTCTCTCTCGCCAACGCAGAACTCAAAACACTTCTGGAAAGACGAGAGAATGAACATTCTTCAGCTCTTCAGCCTTTCATTTGAGGCCTTGAAGGAACGTCGGTTACGTGCAGGTTTAACAACCCTTATGGTCATCATGGGCGCAAGCCTTATAGTGGCTCTTAACGGCACTGGTAACGGATTCACAGCATTCGTCAACAGTCAGTTCAGCTCCTTGGGCGCAAATGTTCTCATATTGAGTCCCCGAGGCGAAGGCATAGAGATGGACGTCGTATTAGCGGATGAAATTGCCAAGTTCTCTGGAGTTGAAGAGGTGATTCCATACATTCAACAGATTTCATCAATAGTTTCTCGAGGAGAGGAACAGACATCGATTGTGGTTGGAGTGGAACAGTCAAAGCTGCCGCTACTGTTCCCTACGTTATCCTTTGAAGTTGGAACATTCGTTTCAGAGTCCGACAACATAGGGATCATATTGGGCAACGAAGTCGCACGATCATACGAGCAAGACAGAACCTTCGCTGGCTTAGGGCAGACCGTAAGGATTTTCTATCAGACCTATGAAGACCAGAGGCCAGTTATTGTTCAACGATCTTTTGTTGTTCGCGGTATCTTGGACTACATTGGCAGCGGAGTTGTCCCAGTGGATCAGATGGTTTTCATCTCCACATCAGCTGCCAACAATCTTTTTGAGCGAGGCGGAAAGTTCGACGGGATCTATGTAGTCACGGAAAACCCTGATGTGAATGAAGACATACGGCAACAGTTACAGGATGTATACGGCAGCGACGTCATAATCATATCCCCCCAAATGATAGCAAACATGATTCAGCAAATCAGCGGAGGCGTATACCTCTTCATTAATGTCGTTGCCATGGTTTCCCTTCTCGTCGCTTCTGTGGGCATTATCACCACTATACAGACATCTGTTATGGAACGCGTAAGAGAAATCGGCTTGTTGAAGGCTCTCGGCTTCAACAAACGTCTTATTCTAAGTCTTTTCCTTAGTGAAGCTATGATAATAGGCATTCTAGGCGGAGCTATAGGAGTAGTCCTGGGTATGGGTTTGTCGCATGGAATGAGTATCTTTCTCGGGAGAAGTTTACAGATAGGATCCCAACCTGTAGATGGAGGAAGGCCCTTTACGTTACAACTCGTTCCTGTCTTTGACCTCTGGAATTTACTATTTACTGGAATCTTATGCGTTGCTCTGAGCATGCTTTCAGGTTTCTATCCTTCTTGGAGAGCCTCACAGCTAAACCCTGTTGTGGCGCTAAGACACGAATAGGTACGCGACAGAACTTCGAGAATCTTCGACACTAAATCCTCATAGTTCCAGAGAGTCATTTTTTCAATGAGTCATTCGCATTCTTCTGATTGTGAATCTGGAATTCAAATCTGGAATTCACAACATATTTCTAGACCGTTTTCCGTAAGGTTGATTCCTCACCAAAAGTTGCAAAGCTGGGATTACCTTGAGGAGAAAAAATAGCCAATCCGAAGGACCCGACATCGGTATAACCTTAAATTACATTAGAAAGTTGAAGCCTGGCAGTCACGGTGTATTTTTCTACAAGGGACTTCGTGAGAAACATGAAGTGCTTTCCAACTTCTTGGAGGCCGGCTTTGAGAATGGGGAAGGGGCGATATATGTGGCAACACAAGAATCCTCCAAACAACTTCGTAGACACATGGAGGATTTCGGGTTGAACGTCAAGTCCCTTGAAAAAGATGGTGTGTTGAGGATCTTCGACTATGATAGGTGGTACATAATCGATGGTGAGGTGAATGTGTCACAAATTATGATGATGTCACAACGCTTGATTGATGAAGCGATGGAGATTGGACTCAAGGGATTGCGCGGATGTGGTGAAACCGCCTGCTTCTTCAAGCACAAAAAACAGAAAGAGCTGCTGGAGTACGAGCTAATGATAGGTAGAAAACTTGTCTTACCTGTAACCGTGTTATGTGTCTACGACGTGAATCATGCCAAGTTCCTTGATGAGAAATCGTTTGTTAACTTGATCAAAGCACATGGACCAGTGGTTACCTCTAGCTTCGCGGAGGAAATCAAATTCGCAAACTTCTTTCCAAGAATTGCGGGACATGTGCTTGCAACGTTGTTCGGTGACTTAGGCAAAGAGTCCATTCTAGAACTACTTGCTGAGCGCTATTCTCTTACGTCAGACAAGATCGCCGAAGATCCTATGGCGTTCATTGATGGTTTGGAAGAGCTAATTGGTTCAGGGTCATCTGTCATCACAAAATTGGTAGTATGGTATATGCACTCGAATATCGGGATAAGGCACCAGAAGTCCAACAGGCATAACGCCCTGACTACTCACAGTCTTAAGCAATATCGCCATCAGTGTATTCCAAACAAAAAGATTGATTGAGCTGACCTGTTTTGGGTTTGTTTCTCAGAATGGTGCTGTTTAGCTGAGATATCCTTAAGATTCGAGCAAGTGACCTTCTCGGTCTATCTCTTTCTGTCTTATTCTTGATGCAGAAATGGCTATGTCATTCTCAGCCTGGACCATCTCAATTACAATTATGTTCAGAGGTGCAAGTCCTTTCGCTTTTCGCTTCTGGTTGATTTCTCCCGCACGTGCTTCTGTTTCCCGACTTACAACAAGCGCTTCAGCGCAACCCTTTGATAATGTGATGCCGTAAGGAGTTCTTAATGGAACGATTTTCGCCTTGCGGAAGAATCCTTGTTCTTTTAGGAAATTGTTGAGCTCTTCTAACCGCTCTCTGTAAGCTGCAACTTCATGATTCTTTCTCAACCTGCGGGCTAGGTCGTCTGTACATAGTCCGATTATAACGTGGTCCCCCACTTCAAAGGCTTTAAGGAGCAGAGCCTTGTGACCTTTATGGAGTTCGTCGAACGTTCCGCCTACAACTACGGTCTCAAACTTTTGCTTCATGGTAGCTTCCAAGGCCTCTTTGCGTTTTCCTGTAAGTGTACAAAAGTTGACTGTTTAGATAAGGATTTTGCATTATGAGGCTACAGTACATGGACGCCCTATATGCTACAACGTACGTGCGGACAATATGGCAACATCGGTCTCAGTCAAGGCTCGCGCATACATTTCCTGAAAACTAGAGATAAGCAAAAAAACTTGCCTCAAAATGACGATTAACTGAGAAGAAAGAATTAAATGGGTAAAAATTGAGAAAAAGAATTTTAAATGGCTACAAATCCACAAATCTCAATTTAAATCTAAAAAATCTACTGTTCAAAACGATTTTCGGCGAAAAAACTTAAATACCTCGCCTTTATCTCATAAGGGGCGTGATTTCAGTGTCTCAATCTAGATTGACTAGAGTTGGTAGGTAATGAGTCAGGATTACAACCTTATTAATGGAAAATTTCAGCACTTAATCCTAGAAGGTACGGCTTATGAAATTGGTGAGATGCAAGGGGAGT
>JASFPO010000051.1:0-14834 GCA_050115935.1 Candidatus Bathyarchaeota archaeon
TGAAAGAAGTGCAAGCCTTGCCATATCTACATTGGAAGACACTCGCGACCGACTTCATCCTGCAAGAGTCGACATTCTACGTATGAATGTTTTCAATAGGTTCTCTATCCACACGATTACTCCTGTTGTTGCGAACCAAGTTTGAATCTATTGTGGTGTCTAACCGAGTGCAAAGATCAGGTAGCCACTGATTCCGCCAACTATGGCTGTCAAGAGATTTTTCATTGGGTCAAATTCTTCTGGCCGATATCGCATTTTAGGGTCTGTATCCGTTCAAGACGGCAACTGCTAGAACCGTAGCTGTGAGATCTGCTGTTGTGCCAGGATTTAACCGATGCTTGGGGTCTTGAAGCTTACTGTCAAACTGAAAAAGCTTGCTCCTGCCCTTTTGAGTTGTTAATGCTCCAGTGTCCAAAACCTGCCTAGCTTGGACAGAAACCTCGTTTGCTTTTGCTGAGCCCAATTTTCTAGCTATCAAAGTGTCTGGAGTCTCTGAGAGAATCTTGAGAAACGTGTGGACCGCGGCTACGTTTACATCATTTGTCTCTTTAAGAACTTCAGCGAAGTGTGGATAACCTATGTCAAAGGTGATAAGATAGTTGTTGACCCACTCAGAGGAGATGGAATCCCAAGAAGAGGAAATCTTGAACACATCGTAAAGAGTAACTTTTTCCCTCAGAATCTCCTCTTTGGAAGAGGGATCAGTGGCATCGAGTTTCGGTGCCTCACCTAGTCCGCCAGGTTTGGCAATAGAGATCGCCTCGTAAACGTTTACAGCGTCCATTGGTGTCGTTGACTTCGTAACCAGATCAATGGTTTTTCTAAGCCGTGAAATAGATAATGGCTTTTCTGTGAGAGTCACTCCCGCAGCAGTAGCGATAGGTGCAAGTAGAATTATGGTTCCTAAGAGGGTGTTTCCACCGCTCTGCCAAGTCTTCACCTGCTCGACAGAATCCCTAATTGCCTTTCCCACTTCTAGCTCATCGAAGTTTATCTTTCCCTGAGCCAACAAGACTCCTCTTTGAGCTGCATTTCTAAAACTAGGCATCAAAGCAACAGCGGAAGCTAGAAAATGCTCGTATCGGGTGTCCTGAAAATCTGCTGTTCTATGAACGTTGCCAGGTTTAGGATAGGCACTTACCTCTAAAAGAATCGCAAGCTGAAGACATTCAGACACATATTCTGCAATATTGAACCCTGTTTTTCCATTCATAGTTTGAAGCCTTCTCAGACTATGATACGATATTCCACACATAAATCATAGTAAAAGATTATGCCCTCTCTTTGCCGACTAGATGTAGAGTTACAGAAGACTCATCTTTACTAAATGTGATTATGGATGGTTCAAGTTGAGAATAAAGGAGAAAATTCATCAAAAGCCTTGTTTGCTTCATTCCCAGCTTCTGTTTTCCTTCTCAATAACAAGATTATAAAGACCATGGCTAATACGCCTATGACTGCTGCGAGTACGATTGCTAAGACCGTGACATATTCTGGTTGATTTTCAACTGTCACTGTTAATGTCTTTAGATTGCTGAAACCTTCACTGTCGGTTACTCTCAACACAACCTGATATGATCCTTCCTTGGAATACGAATGAGATGTTATTGCCTTGCTATCATTTGTACCATCACCAAAGTTCCATTCGTAAGAAACAATTTCTCCATCATCAATGGACTTGCTGGCATCGAAAATTATCGGTTCAGCTACAGAAGCCGTTTGATTAAATTCCACTATAATTTCAGGGGCAGTTCCATAAAATTCGGTGCCAACGATCTTTACGGTGTGAGATCCTTCTGGAAAGGTTAAGTATAGGAGTGTGAGCTCATTCACATTTGCTTCTGCGCTTTCAACTGGTTCCTCATCTAAGAAAATTGTGTATGGACCTTTCAAAAGCTCTTGTTGTATAATGAAATCAGCGAAACCCGTTGTTTCTGTTGGAATAGTCAGGTTGAAGCTCATCTCTTTCTGCGAATGATTAAAGCTAAACGTTGTGATTGAAACATTCGTGAAAGCTTCAATTTGAAACGTCCTTTTTCCTAATGATACATCAAACGTTTGAAGTGAAGGAGTTATCTTTGGGTACGTGCAATTGGGCATGTCTGCCTCGTCTGAAAGGAATTGTTCCCATCTTCCTTTGTGGTCATAGTCTACAACTTCGATCTCCTCAACATCCCTAACCCACTTGTAACCCCATTTGCATGGAACAACTATCCTGAAGCCACCCTCTCTGCCACTGATCTCTGAAAGAAGAGTTCCATTGGCTTTCAGAGCTAGAATTGTTGTAGGTTTTAAAGCCTCTTGTATTGTGATACTTGATGAATAGCCATCTGTTGCACGGAAAACGACATCGTATGCTTCAGGCTCAACCTGAGCTAGTGTTAGCAAATGAAAAAATGGTACTCCCGTCCAATTGAAAATCACCTTTAAAGAGTGATCAACGCATTCCATAGTTGCGATTTCGTGGACCATTGGGAAAGAAAGTAGTTCAGCATACGTGAAGCTCAAAGGTTCCTCAACCAACCCGATTATTCTGATACTTTCTGGTGTTCCCAATGCGTTAATGGCAAATACCTGAATGATAACTGCTAAGATACAGACTAGGGCTAATGTAGGAACTTTCACTCTTAATCTCTTCAACATGATTGCATCTCTCTTAGAGTCTCAAAGTGTCCATCAAGATGAGAAGACTTGTGAAGAAAATGCCTAGAATAACTAGAAAGGCATTTAATGCCTTTTGGTGTCTTAAACCCCACCGAGTTAAGGTGAACTTGAGCTCGATTAAAATGTGAATCATCAACAGACTTAGAAGAGGTAGATCTAGAGTCCTGTGGATAGTTAGAGAACTGGAGAAATTTAGGATTCCTCCGGTCAGAGCATTTATCAACTTTGGATTTGTGATGCCATATCCTGAGATCACAAATATTACCAGAAAAGCTAGTAAGAGCCAGACAAGCAGACGGTTGATTCTCAATAGATAGTAGTTGATTTCTCTTCTCAAGGTCCTTCTTGACTAGTATGACCTACGTCATATTAAGTCTTTTCTGTTTCTGTTCGTAGAAGCTATACCAGTTGGCCAAGGCTAATTGTCTCAGGCCTTTTCGATATTCCGGATAGAAATCAGGAAGTTCTTTATGCCTTGTTGCTTCTTTTTCCTTTAGCCCCTCATGGACCAGACGCTTCATCACCGAGGAAGTTGATTTGAAGAATTCTATGTAAGTTTCAACCTCTTTCAAGTCACAAATAGGTCCATGCCCTGGAACTACTGTTTCAATCTCCATTGTCGTGAACTGCTTCAAAACATCTAGCCATTTTTCAGGATTGAAGGTGCGATCACCGGCATAGAAGGAGGTTTTGGCGAAGATGAGGTCGCCAGAGAAAAGTGTCTTTTCTTGTGGGAAATAGATGTATGAAGAGTCACCAGTATGACCTCCCGCATGAGCTATTTCTACAACAAAGTCTTCGTCTTCAAGAACTAAGGATTTCTTGAAGGACAAAGTTGGATGATATTTGACAGTTTTTCTGAGTTTTTTGTATGGTTCGCTGGCAATGATTTCGCAGTCCTTGAAGACTGGAAGGCCTCGAACATGATCTAGGTGATAATGCGTGAGTATCAACTTCTGGACAGGGGACTTCACCTTCGATTCTAGGGACTTTCTGAAAGCATTGGCAGTTTCTGTGGAAACTGTTGAATCAATTACTATTGTGTAGTTCTGTAACTCTATTGCTCCGATGTTTCCTTTTCCTTCACCGCTTGTGTCGGCATAGACCCTGTTTCTCACTTTGTTAGCTCTCACGTTTCTTTCACCTTGGAAGATTGAAAGGCAAAGCTTTTTACGCGTTTCATGTGAAATGACCTCTCTCGTTCAGTTAAAACATCATGACAATTTAAACCTGCTTAGGCAGACCATATCCATTGTAGAGCTAGCTCCTGTTATCCCATCAGGTCTCAAATCAGAAAATCTCAAGTTCATCTAGGCTGAAAGCAGAAGAAAGCGAACAACCAATCTTTTCCAGATTTTCTTTTCCACCCTGCTGCCTGTCGATGACACACACCACGTAAGGAACGACCAACCCCAATTGCCTCATCTGCTTAACTGATGTACACACTTGTCCCGCAGTGGTAATGACGTCCTCTATTACTGTCACAATTTCTCCTGAACTAAATCCGCCCTCAACCAAATTGCAGGTTCCATAGGTTTTGGGGACTTTTCGTACATACAAGCACTTTCTGCCTGTCCTAAGTGAGAGGGCAGTAGCCAACGGTATCCCACCCAATTCCATGCCCGCGAGCTTATCAAAAGACTTTGGCAGGAGCTTCTCTAGTTCATCTACTATGGCACTCAACAGAATTGGGTCACTTTCAAAGCGGTACTTATCAAAATAGAATGGACTGGTCTTTCCTGACCTTAGCCTAAATTGACCCGTCAGAAATGAAGTGGCTTTCATCTGCCTTGCCAACTCAGTTCTTTCCATAGGACTTCCCAAGTGAGATGTATCAAACTAGCTCATAAATTCGCGCACTTGCAGTTGTGAGAGGCGTCCGTGGAGAAACGATAGGTTTGGGCTAGGTTAAGAAACGACCGGAAATATCCGCCTTTGGTTTCTTCACTTTTCTTCGGTAAGATTGTTTCACAAATCATAAATTTCATTATCACACTAGGTTTAAAGAGAAAGACGTGGGGAATTTTGGCGGGCAAAAAAGACTCCGTGGTAATGCTAATTTTACTTCTAGCAGGTACGTTGATGGTTTCATTTGAGTTTCAAACAGTTGAAGCGAGTGGAACGATTTACATTAGGGCCGATGGAAGCATTGATCCCCCTGCGGCACCCATCACTAGTTCAGATAACATAACCTACACCGTAACTGGCAGCATTTACGATTCTATTGTGGTGGAACGAGATAATATTGTGATTGAAGGGGCGAATTATGTTATTCAGGGAACAGGTGGGACAGGAGTCGACTTGTCAGAAAGACATAATGTAACGATTAGGCATGTAAAGGTTAAGGCATTCGACTATGGAATTTGGCTTGAGCTTTCTTCAGACGTACAAATTCATAGTAACAACATAAGCACAAACCCAAGCAACTATGCGGGCATCTGGGTCTATAACTCATCAGGCAGCAGTGTCTTCAACAACAATTTCACAGGCAATTACGATGCCGTTAGGCTTGAGGACTCTTCAAACAACAGTGTCTACGAGAATAATTTGACAAGCAACTTTCGCGGCATAATGATTAGCAGTACATTCGGTGTTTCTCAATACAATGATATTCATCGAAACTATATAGCAGGAAATCAGCATGGCATTAGACTGCAATATTCATCAAATAACACTGTGTCACGAAACTATGTGGCAGAAAACTACTTTGGCATCTGGCTCTATCGGTCTTCCAACAATAGCATCTATGGAAATAATGTAACATTGAGCACTTACGAGGGCTTGTTTGTCGAATATTCTCCGCAAAACACTATCGCGGGAAACAATGTAGAGAATAATCCTAATGGTATTGAGTTCAAATCGTCGAGAGCTAGCCGAGAATCTTCAAACAACACAGTTTATCACAACAGTTTCGTAGGCAACACCGTGCAAGTCAAGAGTTATTATTCAGCAAATAGCTGGGATGACGGGTATCCTTCTGGCGGAAACTATTGGAGCGACTACGCTGGAATCGACGATTATAATGGGCCTAATCAAGACCAACTTGGAAGTGATGGTATTGGTGATACACAATTCGTCATTGATGCAGAAAACACAGATACGTATCCGCTTATGCGACCTAAGAGTCCGATGCCAGGCGACGTAAATGCTGACGGAATAGTCGACATATTCGATATAGGCTATATAAGCGCTCACTGGCACCCTGGACCACCAACAGGACCGTTAGGCTATGATGTCTACGCAGATGTTAACCACGATGGAGCTGTCGACATATTTGACATAGGCATCACAAGCGCTCATTGGGGACAATCCTGGTAGATGCAGTCTAATACACTTGCGATCATCTGATTCGGAAATGACAAATGTGTTCGGGTTCGGATTCTGAACGCTACATAAAGCCAAAAAATGAGAAGTTGTATTCTGAATCTGAATCAAGAAGATTAGGAATTCAATCTTCAATTTCACAACTGATAAATGCTAATGTAGGCAGATTCAAGGACTGAAACTTCGACATCGAGATATGTACACTGCAAAAGGAGATTGGTCAGATGGTTCAATCAACTGTTGAGTATACACAACGCGATGTCACAGACCGGTCCAAACGTGCATCAATAAGTGTTCTACATGTGGACGACGAAGTTGGCTTCTTGAAGGCCGCCAAGCGAATCATGGAGATGCAGGGACCGTTCAAAGTCGATACGGCATCTTCTGTTGAAGAGGCAGAGGGTAAGCTGAAAAAGAGATTGTATGATGTGATAATTTCAGATTATGTGATGCCGGGAAAAGACGGCTTAGAATTCTTGAAAGAACTTCGAGACAGCGGTGACAACACTCCGTTTATTGTATTTACTGGAAAAGGTCGAGAAGAGGTAGCGATCAAAGCACTGAACCTTGGTGCAGATCGATACATGAATAAAGTGGGCGATCCGGAGACAGTGTACCATCAATTGACATATGCAATATTTCAGGTCGTTGATGTAAAAAGAGCTCTGAAGATGGTGAGGGAATCCGAGCAGAGGTTCCGATGTCTGGTTGAAGATGCTGCTGTGGCAATAGGAATTTCTGATACAAGAGGGCGATTCACATATGTGAACACTGCATTGGCTGATTTGCTGGGCTATTCCAAGTCAGAACTTATTGGGCATTCATTCAAGGACTACCTGCACCCAAAGGACAGAGGAAGAATAGTGCGTTTGTTCCTGAAGAGCCTTCTTTTGCCAACAAAACCACGAAATATCGAGTTTAGAGTGATACGCAAAGACGGTCAAATAGTTCATTTGGAATCAAAGCCAACAAGATTCGCAGTTGATGGAAAAACCGTTGGTTTCCAAGCAATCATGACAAACATCACGGAACGCAAGAATGCAGAAGATGAACTTAAGGAATCTGAATACAAGTTCAGAAGTCTTCTTGAAAATGCTGGAGATGGTATTTTGACACTGGATCTGAGCGGAAGGGTGACAAGTGCTAACAAAAAGATAGAAGAGATCTCGGGATTCAACCGAGACGAAATCATCGGA
Source organism: Candidatus Bathyarchaeota archaeon (assembly GCA_050115935.1). Classification (GTDB taxonomy): domain Archaea; phylum Thermoproteota; class Bathyarchaeia; order Bathyarchaeales; family Bathyarchaeaceae. The sequence goes on from JASFPO010000051.1 coordinate 7,185, forward strand.
AAGAGACCTACCCAATTTGCCCGAATGGGCATCCTAAGTCTCAAAGATATCCCTTCAATCCTGAAGGCATTAAAAACGAGGATTGAAGATCAACCCAGCAAAGTATTCGAGGTTAGGTTCAAGAACAAGAAAGGAAAAGAGAAATTCGTTGAAATTAGAGGGAGCTTGATAAAGCGTAATGGAAAGCCTGTAGGGATTCTCGAAATAATCAGGGATATCACAGAAAGAAAGAAAGCTGAGGCGAGAGTTTCGAAGTCCGAGACGAAGTACAGAAACATTGTTGAATTGGCTCCAGACGGCATAGCTACTATGAACATGAAGGGCTTCGTTACTTCAGTTAACTCTGCCTTTTTGAGGCTAACAGGCTTTTCTGAAGAGGAAATCGTAGGTAAGCACTTCACAAGGTTGGGAACCTTACGAACAAGAGACATTCCCAAATACATGAAACTGATTGCTTCTATCCTAAGAGGAAAAATACCCGGACCCTTAGAATTTGCTTATCTTCACAAAAACGGGACTCAACATTGGGGCGAAGCACATATGAGCCTCATAAGAGATCAGGGCAAGAAGACCGGTCTCCAAGCGATTCTGAGAGATACCACTGAACACAAAAAGATTCTGGAAAAGCTGGAAAGGATGAACGAAAAGCTTCAGGTGGTTGGCCAACTGACAAGACACGATGCGCGAAACAAACTGTCAACAATCACATTGAATATCTTCGCGATAAAACGGAAACTGGATGACTACCCCGAAATCCAAGAAAAGCTGATTGAGGTCGAGTCAGCTACAAAACAAATAGAAAAGATCTTTGATTTCGCCAGAATCTACGAGAAGTTGGGCGCTGAAGAACTAGTGTACATTGATGTTGAGCAGACTTTAAAGGACACACTTCAGCTCTTCCAAAATTTGCATAGCACAAAGACTGTGAACGATTGCCACCGCCTGACTGTGCTAGCGGATTCGCTGCTGAGACAGCTTTTCTATAACCTTATTGACAACTCGCTGAAGCATGGTGAAAAAGTTAGCCGAGTCAGACTGCACTATGAGGCGGCAGGTAAGGACAGATTGAAGTTGATCTACGAGGATGATGGTGTAGGAATACCTAAAGCTGAGAAGGAAAAGATTTTCTTGGAAGGTTATGGAAAGGATTCAGGCTACGGGCTCTATCTGATAAGGAAGATGTGTGAAGTTTATGGTTGGGCCGTTCAAGAAACTGGCAAGCAAGGCAGAGGAGTACAATTTACCATAACGATACCTAGAACCGATAGAGACGGGAAGGAGAAATACCGAGTTCGTTGATTAGCAAGATGTGCACGCCACTTCAGAAAGCGTAAATAGACACCACAAAAAGATACCTATAACTGGTGAAAAGATGCCCATAATCGCTGTTGTTGGAAGCAGAAAATCAGGGAAAACAACCACAATCGAAGCCCTTGTCAACGGATTAACCAAAAAGGGCTACAAAGTTGCCACGGTAAAGCACATTCCAGAACCTGACTTTTCTATAGACACTGAAGGAAAAGATACTTGGAGACATACCAAAGCCGGTGCACTTATCACTTTAGGCGTGGCCCCAAACGAACTAGCACTTGTCAAGAAAGCCGACACAACAAAATATGGACTAGATGACATTGTCAAATACTGTGAAGACGAAGTCGACATCATAGTCCTTGAAGGCTTCAGAAACCTTGTCTCCCAAAACCCACTCATTCCAAAAGTGGTCACAGTGAAAACTACGGAAGAAGTCAAGGAGTCAACTTCATACTTCAAGCCCATAATAGCCTTCGCGGGCGCCATTTCATCTAAACCAAAAGATCTACGTATTCCATATATAGATGCCTTACAGAAGCCAGAAGAACTGGCAGAAATTGTGGAGAACAAGATAAAGCCCATGATCAAGAAAGAAAAACAACTTGAAGCAGCGATCAAGATTAAGATCGATGGAAACCCTTTACCATTAAACCTTTTTGTTCAAAAGATCATGCGAACTGTTGTCCTCTCCATGGTCTCAACGCTGAAGGACGTATCCATCGAGGGAGATGAAAACGTCTTCATAACCATCGCCAATCCTTCAAAATGAAGCGAATACTACTTTTGGGGCTTGGGAAGAATACTAAAGAGAGAGAAAGGAGAATTGTTTTCACTCAAAAGCTAATCTCCCCAAACCTTTCCAATAGTCGCAGTATACCTTTCTTGCAGCAATCTTAATCCTTTTTGCATTCTGCGTTCTAGACCTCGTGAGATAGCCTCTCAGCTTAGAGAGCCTTGAAAGCTTCAAACCATCTGTTGTAAGATGCAACCATATCCAACGTAACACTTGGTTTTCTCGTTTCCAGTATTTTCTTGAAGTCGTTCATTCCCATAGGTCTGGGTTGAGCAAGCTCGTCCTTTGCCTTGCCAGATTCAAAAAACTCTCCAATAACCTTAAGGTGAACTGACTGGACACTGTCTCGAATGTCACTTCCAGAAAAGCCCTCTGCCATTCTGCTTAAACCATAAAGGTCCATGTCTGGAGACAATGTTACCTGAGTCGTGAAAAGCTTAAACATTTTCAAACGCGAATTATAGTCGGGCAGTGGGACCAGAATTCTTTTCTGGAATCGCCTTATGAAAGGCCAATCAAGGTCCCAAGGTTTGTTGGTTGCCCCGATCACGTAAGCATGAATGTTCTTTCCCTTATCGATTATGCCGTCCATCTCCTTCAAAAACTGGTTGCGAACCCTTACTTCTCCCCCAACTTCATTACTGTGTTTTCCAATGAGAGAATCCAACTCATCAATAAACACAATTGCAGGACGACCATCATTAGCTATCTTTCTAGATGTGCCGAAAAGCTCAGCAACATTCCGTTCAGCTTCCCCAAGCCACTTAGACATAATCGACGCGGCATCAACAGAAATGAAAGAAGCCTCTATCTCTGTCGCAACTGCAGCTGCCAACAAGGTCTTTCCACAACCAGGTGGACCGAACAGAAGGATGCCCCTTGGCCATCCAAGTGGGAAGAGGTCAGGTCTCTGAACTGGATAGACAATGGCTTCTTTGATGGCCTTTTTAGCTTGTCCCAAGCCTACAACCTGTTCCCATTTAACATTTGGTTTTTCCCTGAGTACAAGTTCTTCAAACGTTGCCTTCTTTGCTTCTGAAGGTGCGGTTGTAGCTTCAATCGGTCTCTTTTCCTCGTGTTCTTCTTCAGGCTCTCCTGGAGATGAAACTCCCTGAAGCATTCTTATTCTTTCTTGATAGGCCATGGCTCGTTGAATATACACTTTGTTCAGACCATAATCTGGATATAATTGAGCAAGTTTAAGAAGAGTTTCAATAGCTTTCTGATACATTGTGATAGCCATGCCTTTAGCGCCTTGTTTGTCAAGGCGGACGGCTTCTAGGGCATAATTGGTTGCAGCTTGCTCAAGTTCTTGTGACGCGCTCATTTTCGGATCATCTCTCTATCTGTATCTTTCCGTTTGCACCTAAACTTTCGAGTGCTTTCAACACCTTTTCATGTGGAATGTTCAATTGGAGGGCACACTGCTTAACGTCGATCTCACCGTTGCGCTTCTTGACATACTCAAGTATGTTATCCTCCAACGGTGATCTAGACTGAGTGGCCATGGAAACACCACGTAGTTTCATATCCTTATAGCTTACGTATCTCTGAGGATCTCCTTGTTCATCATGCTCCACAACCTCTGAACAAGATACGCTCAGGGCAACCATTTTTTTCACTTTCTCAGGCTGTTTAATTGGTTCTTCTTTGAGATGTATGTGAGGAGTTTGCGCTGGTGCTGGTGGTTCAGGTAGCTGCTTGCTTAATTTTTCTTCTAGGACAGCTGAAGCCTCTTTCAGTATTTCTTCTCCTGCTTCTGTCTTAGCTGGTGTGGGTAATGACATCTCTGGATTTATTCTGGTCATCGCAAGTGTTTCGCTGATGCTTTCATTCACTTTTTCCAATTCCGTTGCGACGTCAGGTAGAACATTCACTAGATTCTGAGTTAGGCCTCGAAGAGTTTTCAGTGCGGGCTTAAGCTCGGCAAAGATTTCGCTCACTTCTTTTATGGTTTCAAGTCTTAGAATTATTCGTTCTAGGGCAAGCTGACACTGCATGACCATGTTGCGCAATTTTCGAACCTGAGACAACTCGTTTGCAGAGATTGCTGCCCGCTCGTGATGGTTTTTCTTAACGTAAACTATGCATGCTTTAAAAAGAACGTGGTCTCTCCTTTTTAACCGAAAACTAACCTGCTCTAGTTTGGCTTTCTGAGTTCTAAGCTTCCGGATTGTTTGGAGAATTACCGTTCCGATTGGTGGAGGAGGCTTAAAAACTTTGAACAAAGGCTAACCACCTCCACGCCTTCATGTTATTTCTCTAGTTTTCGGCTTTTACATGAACTACAACGGGGGGTTCAGGAAGCGGTGGCGACGTGCCCTCTTGGCTCTCTTGAGTCTCTGTCTCTGAAGTTTCTGGCTCTGTCGGGGTCTGTTCTTCTTGTTGAAGCGGAGTCTTGGGGGCTTCTCCGAGAAGCATGTTTGACAATTGATTCTTAATAGCCTCGAGGTCTTCTCTTTCAGCGTGGACCCATTTCAATCCATCTTGTATCATTTCTATTGCAGTCTGGTATGAGTTGTCATCGATTCTGCCAATTTCCCGCTCGATTTCTAAATGTATCAGTGCAGAGTTGAGTTCTCTTATTTGCGCATTGCATTTGATGATGTGCTTATCTATGTTGTCCGATGTAGTTTTGGCGTCAGTTTTCAGCTGGTCCAAAGCCCCTTCGAAGGTTTTCTGAAGCTCGTTGTACAGCTCGGATGGAACTTTCTTCTTTTCCAAGAGCTCATTTAAAGCCTGCTCCTTTCGCCAAATCAACGGAATCTCGTCGCAAAGAGTCTTCACCCTCAGCTTGATCGAGGGCAAAAGCACAATGTTATCTCCGTCGACTCTGAACTGCTCGTTGGAATATCTTCGGAATTCCCCGTCCTCATGCTTCAGGAAGACATTGGTCACTCTGCCTGTTGGGTTAACAGAAAACGAAACTATTCGACCGATTGAGCGTCCATACTCGTCTTTCACAGTTTTCCCAACGAAAAGAAAAAGGTTTGAGGTTGGTTGTGTCATGGTTTTTCACCTTGAACTACTGTTTTGAAGCCTATTGGTTCTGGGACTGAGATTGCGGTTGTGGCGAAGTCTTCTGACCTACAGTTGGTAGCCCTGCTGGTAACTCTGGGAACTTCTCTTTGATCTTTTGTTCAGCCACTGATGCTGCTTCGTTGAGAATTTGCTGGGCGTCATCGTTTACAGTCTCAAAGTTTAGCGTTAGACCTGTGCTGTGTCCAGCGTCTACGATTATTCCGCTCAGTAGGGTTCCAATCTGTCCAAGCTCTTTTTCAGCTTCTGGAAAGATGCTGGCCATTCCTGACTTCACTGTGCGAAGTACTCCTACTGCAGGTGCAAGTGTTGTTACTACGTCGCCAAGCTCTGAAACGGTTCTCAATCTTAGAACAATTTGCTCCAAGGCTAGTCTGGCGTGCATTATCATTTTTTCCATTTTGCGTATTTCAGCCAGCTCGTTTGCAAAGACGTTGGCTCTTGTCATGTCGTGTTTGGAGTAAGCGTCAACTATGCGGGTGAAGATTGATTTATCACGGTCTGTGAAACGATCGCTTGCTTTGTCAAGCCTTTGAATTTGCAGTTCAAGTCTCCTGATGGCGAAGTCTATTCTTGGCTTCAGTGGTCCTGGCGGTCTCACACTTTCTTTGATTCTTGTGGTTAATGGCACGTCTGGATCCTTGCTTCCCCATTGTTTTGCAAATTTTTCACTCAATGCTATTTCCTCCTAAGAGGAGAGAGGCTTTAAGCGCTTTATTACATTGTTAATATGTTGAAAACATTCATGTATATATGTGGCAGTGTGGTCATGCGAAGTTTCTTTCTATTTGTTTAAATTTCCAAAAGCAAAGCAGTGAGGCACTGGTAGCCTCTATAAACATAATTGTGTAAGTTAAACAGAAAAAGCACTTTCTCACTAACTGTGTAGGCAAGGTGACTGCGATGAGTGAAAGAATAAAAATGTTCGCAACCTTTGGGATACTTGGGTTCTTAGCTGGAGTCATCGCCAACTTCACTTACAGATACGTCATTCCATGGCTCAGCAAAATCGTGTTTCCGGTGATAGGCTTAGATTGGATCTTCTCAGGAATAGCCGGTGCGGCCCTAACAGTGTTACTGGTGACTGCGTGGGCTTACTTTAGCGGACCCCCAGAAGCATAGGTAAACCACAATTACCCTAAACTTCTCTCATGTTTCTAGAGTACTGACTGAAATCACTAAGGCTTTACGACCAAGAATCTTCTCGCTGGGAGACGAGTCAAAATCTCTTTATTTTTTCTCTGTTGCCACATACAATAACTCTTGAGACTATTTCCACCTGTGCAGTCTTCCTAATTCTGTTGGGGGTTCTAATCAAACCTCCGAGATAGACAGCGTATCTCTGGAACAATTCCTCAAATTCTTCTCCACTCATACCGCCTATGCGAGTGCATTCCCTGTTTCTTTCTTCAAGTTTCCGCCAGAGATCAAATCTGGTTTTCAGGTGTTTCTGCATCTCTTTTAGATCATGTCTCAAATCATAGAGTAGAAAGGTTGAAAGGTACCCGTTCAAGGTTACGTTTGTCATTCCTGCTTTGAAGAATAACTCTGGCAGTTTGAGGTAAATATTCTCGATATAGTCAGACATGCCAAGCTTTTGACGCCACTTTTTGTCAAGCGCTGCACCAAAAGCTTTTCTGAACTTGTCAAACAGCTCATTCAACCTTTTGTCGGGATAATAGACTCCTCCCCCTCTAGCTGGATCAATGACCACAACTCTTCCACCAATCTTCGCAACACGTTTCATCTCCTGAATAGCATCAAATTGCCTGGGAACATTGCACAATACAATATGACAAGCGACAAGGTCAGCAAAGTTATCTGGTAATGGAATCTTGTAGATGTTTCCAACCTTAAACTCAGTGTTCAAAAGTTCCTCCTTTTCAGTGATCTTTTCTGCTTCCAAAACCAATGTTTTATCGAGGTCGATGCCTACAACTTTTCCTTCACCTCTGAGACCGCGGGCTATGATACGGGTAAAGTAACCGCTTCCACAACCAACATCCACTACCAGTATGCCCGGCTCAAGATTTAGCTATTTGTGAAGAACTGAAAGAAACTTGGAAGCGTACTCATATCTTCGACCTATTTCCATTTCCTCTGCAGTTTGAAACTGTCCCCATCCACTCAAAGGCCCCTCACCGCTATTGTGAAGGATTCGGCTAATGGAGTTAAGCTTTATGTGATGTTGCTACTTAAGAACTTGGACGGAGCTATTCTAGCTGAGGACAGTTAGGAGAAATGGCTGAAGAAAAGGCATTGAATTCTGACGTTTTCAGTTTGCTTGAAAGGCCAGTGCAAAAAGCGTTAACTGAAATAGGGTTTTCTGAGCCTACTCTCCCTCAAGTTAAGGCCATTCCCTTTATACTGAGTGGAGAAAATGTCTTGTTGATTGCACCTACTGGAAGCGGCAAGACCGAAGCTGTTCTGCTCCCAATACTCTCTAATTTTGTTGGTCAATCGGAAAAGCGTGGAATCTCAATCCTTTATGTCACGCCCCTTCGTGC